>JAGXIJ010000085.1 GCA_024635675.1 Gillisia sp. | reverse complement strand
GTGGGTGTTACAAACTTGCTTTTCACTCTATTAGGTATTTATTTAATAGATAGATTAGGAAGAAAACAACTTATGTACATATGTTCATTCGGTTATATCATTTCCCTTTCATTGGTTTCAGCATCATTCTTTTTGAATTGGGAAGGAAGCTCCATGCCTATATTTTTATTTATGTTCATTGCATCTCATGCCATAGGACAGGGTACCGTAATATGGGTGTTTATTTCTGAAATATTCCCCAATCATTTAAGGAGCTCTGGACAATCATTTGGTAGTTCAGTACATTGGGTATTGGCAGCTGTTATACCTTCTTTAGTCCCTGTATTATTTTCTACCATAGGTGCAGGGATGGTCTTCTTATTCTTTGCAGTTATGATGGGCTTCCAATTGCTATTTGTAATATTTATGATGCCCGAGACCAAGGGGGTAACCTTAGAGGAATTGAGTAAAAAATTAATTAAGTAAGATAAACAATATGAAAATTTTAAATAAAGCACATTTAATTTTAATGTTGTTGGTTTTATCCTTCCTTCTTGGATGCAAGGGTGAAAGACAAAACGATCAAAAAAAGGAAGAATCAGTTAAAGTGTCTTATTCTGAAGAAGAACTTTACCGTCCAAACTTTCATTTTACACCTAAGAAAGCTTGGATGAATGACCCTAATGGGATGTTCTATTATAATGGCTATTACCATTTATACTTTCAGTATCATCCAGATAGCAATATTTGGGGTCCGATGCATTGGGGGCATGCCAAAAGCACAGATATGATTTCCTGGATCGAACAGCCTATTGCACTTTATCCAGATGAGTTAGGAACTATTTTTTCTGGAAGTGCGGTAGTTGATATTGGCAATACTTCTGGTTTTGGGGAAGTAAGTAAAGCTGCACCTATTGTGGCTATATATACCAGTTCAAAACAATTAGAAGGTGAAGATAATTGGAAACAAACACAAAGTATAGCGTATAGTAATGACGAAGGGAAAACCTTTACAAAATATGAGAATAATCCTGTAATAGATAATGATAAAATAAAGGATTTTAGAGATCCTAAAGTAACATGGGATGAAGAGCGAAATAAATGGGTAATGGTACTTGCTGCTGGAGATAAGATCATGTTTTATGATTCTAAAGACTTAAAAAAATGGAATTTACTTTCAGATTTTGGTCAAGGCATTGGAGGGCACGGAGGCGTTTGGGAATGTCCAGATCTTTTTAAACTACCAGTCTTAGGAACAGATGAATCTAAATGGGTGCTTTTTGTAAGTATTAACCCGGGAGGCCCAAATGGAGGTAGTGCTACCCAATATTTTATTGGAGATTTTGATGGCACCACATTTACTATGGACAAGGAATTTGAAACCTCCCTAAATAATGATCATAATTACTGGATAGATTTTGGGAGAGATAATTATGCAGGTGTTACATGGTCTAATGCAACTAGAAAGGACGGGAGCAAACTCATGCTAGGTTGGATGTCTAATTGGGATTATGCTCAAAAAGTACCAACTGAAGCCTGGAGAAGTGCAATGACTATTGCTAGAGAAGTACAGCTCCAAAAAGGTGATAATGGGTATAGGTTATTATTTAATCCTGTAAAAGAGCTAGCCAGCTATAGAAGCACAAAATATAAAAAGGAAAATATTACAATAAAGGGAGATACTAAACTTATAGATTCTGACGCAATCGATTTAGCAAGAGTTGAAATTAAATTTAATATTTCGAATTTAATAGATGAAGGCTTCAGCTTCAATCTAACCAATAAGCAAGGTGATTCCTTAGCATTTGGATACAACCACAACGATAAAAACTTTTTTGTAGATAGAAGAAAATCTGGAAAAATAGATTTTGCAGAAAAGTTTGCCGATCGTATTTCTACAGCTAAACGAACCTCTCTTAATAAAGACTTATCAGGGACTATTATTATAGATAAAACATCTATTGAAATATTCTTTGATAATGGTGAAACTGTAATGACGGAAATATTTTTTCCGAATGCGCCATTTGAAAAATTAAGTATAAAACCTAAGGTCCAGGAATTTATTCTCAGCAAAATTGAAATTAACGAACTAAACTTTAACTAATTATGAAATTAAGCCCTCTCTTTTTTATATTTTAAATGAATAAGTATGTCTAATGTTGTTTGTTTCGGGGAAGTATTATGGGATGTGTTCCCTACACACAAGAAAATTGGTGGTGCTCCATTAAATGTAGCATTACGAACACAATCATTTAATAACGAGGTTGCAATGATAAGTAGTGTAGGTGACGATAAGCGAGGGAAAATGCTATTAGAATTCATTTCTCAAAATGGAGTAAATATAGATTGCATTCAGGTTAATAAAAATTTTAAAACAGGAAAAGTAAAAGTGATGCTGAACGAAAAGGGATCAGCATCTTACGATATTAATTTCCCAAGGGCATGGGATGACATTATAATTACTAAAAATGCAATTGAATTGGTTAAAAAATCAGATGCGTTTGTTTATGGTAGTTTAGTAGCAAGAAATGATATTTCTAAAAACACCTTGTTTGAACTTTTAGAGTATGCTAATTATAGGGTTTTTGACCTAAACCTTCGCTCCCCATATTACACAAAAGAGGTATTAATTCATTTAATGAATAAAGCAGATTTCATCAAGTTTAATGATGATGAGTTATTTGAAGTTAGTGCCTATTTGGAATCTAAATATCGCTCGATGGAGCAAAACATTCGCTATATCGCTGAAAAAACTAATACCAAGCGCATTTGTGTAACTAAAGGACACCATGGGGCAGTGCTTCTTTATGATGATAAGTTTTATTATAATAGTGGCTATTTAATAAAGGTTTTGGATACCGTTGGTGCGGGCGATTCTTTTTTAGGATCATTAATAAGTCAATTATTAAACAATGTAAACCCACAGGAAGCAATTGAATTTGCTTGTGCCGTTGGTGCGTTGGTGGCACAAAGTGAAGGCGCTAACCCCGTATTATTACGCTCGGATATAGATGCATTTATTAATCCTAATTAATAGATAACTTTTTAAAAACAGTGGAAAGGTTTACCTATTCATTCTGAAAAATTTCTTCAATACTCATATTAAATAATTTGGAAATTTTGAAAGCAAGGGGCAAACTGGGATCAAATTTCCCTTTTTCAATAGCATTAATGGTTTGTCTGGAGACATCTACTTTTCCTGCAAGTTGCTCTTGAGTTAAATCATGTTCGGCTCGAAGTACTTTTATCTTATTTTTCATCGGTACCGGGAATTTCCAATTAGTATTGCAGCCATATAGGTAACCCCAATGAGTATTACCAAATGTGCGATCTCTGCGTTATAACTAATTATGTTGGTTTGATCTAATGTAGAGTATGAAAGACCGGCCACAACAGCTAGGCCAAGCGCAATTCCCATGGCTTCTAATTGGATCTTGCGCTGTAATTCGTCTAAACCTTTCAAATGGCGAATGTTTGCCAAGATCATTCCTATCCCTACTAGAAAATTCAATAGAATAACAAATACGGTGAGTAAGGTATTGCCTTCCCAAAGGAGTAATGATCCGAATGTGCTTATTGCCACGTTTATTACCCATGCTCCGGTCCAAAATGCAAGATTGAGGGTATTCTTCTTGGTGAGTTCCACTCTTGGTTCTTTCATGATTATAGTTTTTGTTATGTAAAGTTTGTTTTACAAATATATAATTAAAGTTGAATTATGGAAAGTTTTAATTACAAAATATAAATAAAACCTTACTTTTTTAAAATTTTTTTTTCAAATATTTTAAGATTGAAGGAGGGCTTCGAAACCCATTTTTTTAAAATATTTATAGAAGACCTATTTAGGACGGTCTATAAATTAACCAACTTAAAGCCATAATTCTTACAAATTATCGGTTAATAACCTCTTGATAAATCAATTTTAATTCTCTTCTAAACAGTGATTTGTCTCTTTAGTTATAGCTAAATTGTTACCATTAGTAATTTTAAATATTTAAGATTTGGGGCATTTTAAATTAAAAATATTTTTTGCGGGTTCACTTATTTTATTTGGGAATGCAATAAGTGGTTGTTTCGCGCAGGAAGTAACGGGAATTGAAAATCTTACGGAAGTAAACGAAAGTTTTCAAAAAATCAATGAAATTCAACAGGATAGTACCGGCAATCTTTGGATTGCAACCAACGATCATGTACAACGTTATAATTCCTTCTTTTCTGAATTTTATTCCCAGTTTAAAGGAATGCCGGAAAAGTCTGGTCCAATTAATACCATTCTTATAGATTCTCAGAATCGTATTTGGGCTGGAACTGAAAATGGCCTCTATCTTTTTGATCCCAAAAAAAACATTTTTAAATCGATTGCTTCAGAACGCGCGAACACTAAAACCAATGTTCAGCAAATTGTAGAAGATGAATCCGGTAAAATATGGATTGGTTCTTATACCGGGATTTGGAATTATACCAGAAATCAATTAGTACTTATTTCACCATTTCCTTCCAAACAATCGGTTAACAAATTAATTTCTGCCAATCAACAAATTGTATTTGGAACCTCCAAAGGTTTATTCGGCTTAAATAAGAATAGTGGGCATTACAAAAAGATCCCACTTATAAGTAATAAAGATTTTAATGTTAGAAGTATCCTGTTTACCGGAGAGTACTATTTAATTGGCACAAAAGAGAACGGACTTTATAAAACGAACAGCAACTTCAGCAACCCGGAAAAGGTGTACAGCTTACCCTATACTGCTCATAATATGCCTATTGAAGGTTTGTCTTTAGATAAGACGGGAAATGTTTATGTAGCCTCTAACGGGGATGGTTTAGTGGTCTTGAATAAAAACCTGCAACTCACTTCACATTACTTGCAACAGGAAAATAATGATCTCTCCCTATCCGATAACAATCTAAACGGACTCTATTTGGATAAATCCAATACGCTTTGGGTTTCTACAGAATCTGGACAAATCAATTCCATCAACTTAAAACAAAACAATTTTCAATTCTTAAGGCACGACCCTAAGAAATATAACAGTCTAGCCGATAATTTTACTACAGCTATAGAAGAGGATAAAAACGGGAACGTTTGGTTTGGAACAAGGTTGGGTTTGAGTGTTTGGAATAAGCGAGCAGATACATGGCGAAATTTCAAAAATCTTTCTTTTAATAACCAGAGCAAAATTCCTGATATTATTCGAGATCTTCATGCCGATGATATGCATATGTGGGTTGCTACCTTTAATGATGGAGTTTTTAAAATAAACATCAATACCTTCTCAAGAGAACATTATTCTACAGATGCATTAAACAAAACGGGGCTTAAAAAGGTGAATGCTTTATTGGTAGATACCAGTAATAATGTTTGGGCAGGAGGTGAAGATGGTAATTTAACACGCATAAATTCTAATGGAAATATAAAGAGTTTTACGCTTAGAGATATAAGTGCGATGGCTCAATTGTCTTCAGGAAATATTCTCGCTGCAGGTAGAAATGGGGTATTTAATATACATACTGGGGCTAATGAATTTCAAGCCATAAAGAAACT
>JAGXIJ010000016.1 GCA_024635675.1 Gillisia sp. | reverse complement strand
TCTTACATAATCATTATCAAACAAGAAGCGAGTAGATTGAGCATTAAAATCATTTTGCGCAGACAATAAAAGAGGAATATCTGTTTGATCTCCCGGTTGCTGCCATCTACCTTCTAAATCTGTAGATTGTTGATAACCAGGCCTAGAGAAACCAGCCATTAAGCCCGAATAGGAGCTATCATAAATTTGAGCCCCAAAACTAAAGCTTAACAAAGCATTAAAATCAAAATTACCTAAAGTAAGATCTGTATTAAAACCACCTACTATATCCGGTAATGAAGATCCCTGATAATACCTATTTGCCTCAGAGTACTCTTTTGTAGTCTCACGCTCGCCAGTAGGATCTCCATTATCATCTAAAACATCTGTATACCACATACCATATCCATCTTCAGGATCAACACCTGCCCATTCTTGGATATAAAAGTCGTATAAAGATTTCCCAACTTCCCAGCGTTTAGAACCATTAATAAAAGATTCTTGTGTAAGTTCTGTAATTTCATTCTCATCCAAAGAGAAATTCAATCCTGCAGACCAATTGAAATCTGTGCCAGTTATAATTCGAGAATTTAAGGTAAATTCCCATCCATAATTCCTTATAGATCCAACGTTAGTAGTAATACTTTCGTTTCCTGTTGAAATAGGTAGCGGCTGATCATAAATTAAATCTACAGATTCTTTATTATAATATTCAACCAATCCTTCTAACCTATTATTAAAAAATCCAAAGTCAAGTCCAGCATTAAATGAAGCTGTCTTTTCCCAAGTCAAGAATGGATCTGTAACTCCTCCAATAAGAACCCCGGTATTATCCAGTTCGTTCCAGCCAGTATTAAACAACTGCAAGTAAGGAAAGTAACCTATTCCTTGATTATTTCCTAATTCACCATAAGAACTTTTTAATTTCAAAAAGCTGATAGTTTGATTGTTCCTTAAAAAGTTCTCATCAGAAATTACCCAAGAAGCACCAACTGCGTAAAAATCTCCCCATCTTGTATCTGGTGAGAACCTTGTAGAACCATCACGTCTGTAAGATCCCTCAATAAAATATTTATCATCAAAGTTATAAGCTAATCGTGCCAGGTAACTTGACAATCTTTCTTCATTTATAAAGCCTCTTACACCTTCCGGAGAAGTACTCCCGTTTAAAACTTTCACTCCCGGCAAATAACCAGTCGCGTTAGCACCTAAGGCATCAATTTTAAATTGGTAAGATTCCTGAATTAAATCGGCCTGAACATTATGCAAACCAAAATCTTTATTAAAGTTAAGCGAATTGATAAAGTTCAAAGTAGTACTAATATCCCTATTTTGAGTAACTCTACCTCCTACACTTGCAGCATAACCAACATCGTTAGCAGCATATTCAAAAGTATCTAACAAATAATTTTCATAACTTAAATTAGTTCTGAACGAAAGGTAATCTGTAAAATCAATTTTAGCAAAACCATTCGCTGTCACATTCGTACGTTTATTGTAAATATCATAATTATACAAAGATCCTACAGCATTTTCATTAGACAGTAATGGTCTTGAGCCATTTATCGTTTGCCCTCCGGTTGCACCATAATCATAAATACGCTCTCCATTTGCATCTAAAACTAAGCCTCCATTCTGATCTCTTCTATATAGCGGATATACAGAAGACATACTATAAATCCACTGAATAGAACTCTGAAAAGAGTTTCCAGATTGTTCCGGAACATTTTGCTGAGAAGTAGACAAAGAAGTATTTAAGCCCACCTGAAGCCAATCAGTTACATTTGATTCCAAATTTAACCTTGTAGTGATTCTTTCAAAATCTGAGGTCTTTACAGAACCTTCCTGATCTAAATAATTAGCAGAAAGGAAATATCTTGTATTCTCACTACCTCCAGAAATACCAAGATTATGCTCGGTACGAAGTGCAGCTGAATTTAACATTTCATTCTGCCAGTCTGTTTCCCAAAGTAAGTTAGCACCATTAACTAGATTTCCATTTTCATCTATAGGACGCTCAACATCATAAGGATTGTAGCCCAAAGTACCTATTAAATCATTAGAGGCATTCTGAGCAGCTTCGACAGCAGTTTGTCCTCGTTCGTACAAATTAGCGTTTCTATCTGCCTCCCAGGCGTACCTCATAAAGTTATTAGTACCTAATGTGTTATGTAAATCTACCGCAGGAGATGAAAAACCTAAAGTTGAGGAGATATTTACACTTGGAGCTGAGCTAAAACCACCTTTTTTAGTAGTTATTACAATAACACCATTAGCAGCTCTAGAACCATATAGTGCGGTAGAAGAAGCATCTTTTAACACGTTCATAGATTCTATTTGATCACCACTTATGGTATTAATATTACCATTAAAAGGCGCACCATCTACAATAATCAACGGGTCTGCACTGGCATTTATGGAAGCTACCCCACGAATCCTAATCGTAGGATTGGTCCCTGGTTGTCCACCTGAGGTTAAAATATTAACACCTGGCACATTACCTTGTATCGCTTGAGTAACTGTAGTTAACTGTTGTTTCTGAAGAGTTTCTTCTCCTAAAGAAACAACCGATCCAACAATAGATTTTTTGCTCTGCGCGCCATACGCTACTACCACAACCTCATCAAGTTGGGAAGAATCAGTTCCCAGAGTAACGTTAATAATAGAAGCAGGACCAACTACAACAGATGTGGTTTCATAACCAACGTAAGAAAATACTAAAACTTCACCCTGTGAATCATCAATAGTATAATTACCATCGAAATTAGTTTGAGTACCTCTATTGGTATCTTCAATAATTACGTTCACCCCTGGAAGCGGTAAACCATCTTGATCGACTACTGTCCCAGTAATCGTGTTTTCCTGTGCAAATGTAAATTGCACTACAAACGCTAAGAGTAGCGTAAGAATTCCATGTAATTTGTTTTTCATTATTTTTTAAATTTGAATTAGCCTAGGCCAAAAATCATAATAATTTCTTAATAAACCAAATGATTTTTTAATTGAATTATCATTTCCTTTATTAAAACATCTTTGAAAGATATAAAACAGAGGCCCTTTGAGAGGTTATTTTTTTACGAATATTGCAAAATTATATAGAATTAACATTTGTAAACCTATAGAAACTTTATGAGAATTTTAATAAGAAAAAGACAATAACTCGTTTTCCTAATCGTTAGTCCGCGTAAATTCAAAGAACACACTATACATTATATACGAAGAAAAGGAACTAATAGTTTTGTATATACCCAAAAATCTTGCAATTTTTGCAGTATCATGCTGAAAATGTTTAACCTCCCCTGCCAGATAGCCGGCACAGACGAAGCCGGCCGTGGTTGCCTTGCCGGTCCCGTAACTGCAGCAGCAGTAATTTTACCCAAAAACTTTAGAAACAAGTTATTAAACGACTCTAAGCAAACTAAGCTAAGCGATCGTAATAAGCTTAAAGAAATTATTATTAGTGAAGCTATTACCTACGGAATTGCCCACGTATATATGGAAGAAATTGATGAAATTAATATTTTAAATGCATCTATTCTGGCTATGCACCGGGCAATTGACCAGCTAAATTGTGACCCAGAACATATTATAGTAGATGGCAATAAATTTAAACCTTATCGCAATATTGCATACGATTGTATTATAAAAGGTGATGGGAAATTTCTAAGTATTGCTGCGGCTTCTATTTTGGCAAAAACTGCCCGGGATGAATTTATGGAAAATATACATCACGAATTCCCAGAATACAACTGGAAACAAAATAAAGGCTATCCTACAAAAGAACATCGGAGGGCAATTATGGAATTTGGCAGTACTCCATATCATCGAAAAAG
This sequence comes from Gillisia sp., assembly GCA_024635675.1. Lineage (GTDB taxonomy): Bacteria > Bacteroidota > Bacteroidia > Flavobacteriales > Flavobacteriaceae > Gillisia. Next base: position 1,218 of record JAGXIJ010000016.1, on the reverse strand, counting down.
CTTCAAGCTTTTACCGGAACAATTAAAACTTACGCTATAACCTTTATATTTGCTGAAATTTTCACCTTATATGAAGAAAATTCTCTTCAAATTTTCGTTAGTTCTTTTTCTTTTTTCCTGTCAAAATCAGGAAAAAGCCATCGAAACTTCTAAATTTATTCCAGAAAATGCTGCGATAATTATTCAAACTCCTAATCTTAAAAATCTGCAGCAGGATTTAGAAAACTTTAGCTTTTTGAATGAAAATAAACTTAGTGCGAAAGATTATCTAAAAAGTGAATTAGGCTATTTGAACTATGCCGATACTCTTACAGCGGCCATAATCGCGTTTTCTATCTCTGAAAACGATAAATTGATTTACACCCTAATATTTAAAGACAAGTCCAAATTTCAACTAGATTCCATTAAAAATAAATCGGTAGAAAGTATTAAAACTGAAGGTCATGATTATCAAAAAATGGTCTTAGAGAATAAGACTTTCTTTATTTCAGCTGAAGACGCCCCTTTTATAGCTTCTAACTCTGAAGAGAAACTGAAACAAATTCTAAATGAAGAAAAGTTACTAAAAACGGATGATTTCAAAAGAGTATATTCGGCTATAGATCTTAACAAGACTTCTGTAATCTTTAATCATCGAAAATTAAAAGATTTACAAGGGAAATTATTTCCAAATTTAGATATAAAAAATGTAGAAAACTACGCCGATTGGAGCGCAGTAGATCTTGATCTCTCCGAAAGCGGAATTTCCTTTAACGGACTTAGTATTTCCGAAAACTCATCTCATCTTCATAGCATTTTTAAAAATTCAGGGACGATTACTCAGAAACTTGCAGCCGTCACTCCTCAGAATGCAGCAGGTTTTGTGGCTATAGGTTATAAAAATCCTGAAATATTTCTTCAGAATTTAAAAAGATTTAAAGGCGATTCCGTTTCCAATTCTACTGACGAAATTATTTTAAACATCCAGGAAGCAGGAATTATCGCTACGGAAGAAAATTCTTTATTGGCATTAAAAAACCTGGTAACTGTTGACGCCACTGATTTAATTTCCAATTATGGTGATTTAGAAGAAAACTATCGTGATTTTCCTATATATAAGATCTCTCAGCCCGAAACTTTTGAAACACTTTTTAGTCCGTTATTAAAACCTGAAAAAACAAATTTCGCCGCGGCAATTGACGAATACCTGGTTTTTGCCAGTTCAATACCGCAACTGCG
>JAGXIJ010000084.1 GCA_024635675.1 Gillisia sp. | reverse complement strand
TTAAGGGGAGAGATACACCGCTGGTAAAACACGATGGGTATGATTAACAGATTTGATACCATGGCTTGTCCGAAAATTCAGCCAGTCAGCAGTAAGCTTAATTCATCACTAAGAGCATCGTAAAATAAATCAGATGCGCCTTTTTTTGCTATAATGGATATATCTACCAGCTGGTCTAATTTAGAGTAATTACATCTAAAATATTCTCTTACTAAACGTTTTACCCTGTTACGCTGAACAGCCCCACCGACTTTTTTACTTGCTGTTACGCCAAGCCGAGTGGGGCCACTCTTTTTTTGCATAACCACGACTATAAAGTGGTTTGTGTGATATCTCCGACCTTTGTCCCAAGCCCGAAGAAATTCAGATCGGGCACGCAGACGATGATCAGAGGGAAATATGTTTAAATTTCCAGCTACCACCAAACTACTTAGTAGGAATGGATACGACCAAACTTTTACGACCCTTAGCGCGGCGGCGCTTGATGACTAATCGGCCATTAGGTGTCTGCATCCGCTTACGGAAACCATGGGTACGTTTTCTTTTAACACGGCTGGGTTGATATGTACGTTTCATTTCAATCTAACTCCCTGTCTTTATGTTTTATTCCGGTTTTTCACAAAGGAGTCTATTAAACATAATAAAAAATAAAAGTCAATATTTTTATATTTTCTAAAACGAAAAATTATATAAAATGGCCGTCCATATACAAAAAGCTATCAGGCATCAAAAGCATACTTTTTCGTTATTAGCTCAGCAAGCTACGAGAGATTAGCCCCTTAGTTAGTTTTAAAATGTAATAAAAATAGAATAAAAAGGTCCCTCAAAAATGACTTGCATAATAACACCCGCTCTGCTAGTTTTTTACATTGGTTTATAATCTTATAAAGAGAGTAAACCCCTCTTCTTATTGAAAAACTTTTTATCCACACATGTGAATAAGGCTGTGGATATTCCAGATTTCCCCAAAAAGACTACTTTAATTATGGCTAACAATAGACTCTGGCAGGAAACCCTGTCTCATTTAGAAAAAACACTAAGTGTTCAAAATTTTAATACTTGGATTAAACCCATTGAGTGTACAGGTTTAAATAAAGATATAATAAACCTTGAAGTGCCCAATAGATTCATCCTTGACTGGGTAAGGGAAAATTATAGTTTACTTATCCAAGAAACAATTTCACAAATAGGGGCTGTGTCCTACAATATTAAATATTCTATAAAATCAGTTAGTAATGAAAATAAAGATGAAAAAAAATCAAAAATAAAGACAGAAGAAAAAACAGAAATAAACAAAGTAATAAAACAAGAAATAAATAAAACAAATTTAAATTTAAACGAAAAATATACTTTCGAAGAATTCGTATCAGGATCATCAAATCAATTTGCTTATGCTGCTGCCATGGCCGTCGCCAATAATCCAGCTACAACATATAACCCTCTATTTATCTATGGAGGTGTTGGTCTCGGAAAAACTCATATAATAAATGCAATAGGTAATGCTGTAACAAAAAAGGATCCAGAGTTAAAGGTATGTTATTATTCTTCTGAAAAATTCATGAATGAACTAATAAATTCTCTCAGATATGCAAAAATGGATGAATTTAGAAAAAAGTTCAGATCAATGGATGTACTGTTAATAGATGACGTTCAATTTATAGCAGGAAAAGAAAGAACACAGGAGGAATTTTTTCACACGTTTAATGCCTTATATGAATCCCATAAACAGATAGTAGTTACATCAGATAAATTTCCTAAAGATATACCTGGATTAGAAGAAAGATTAAGATCACGTTTCGAATGGGGATTGATTGCAGACATACAACCACCAGACGTTGAGACTAAACAGGCTATATTGAAAATGAAAGCCGACCAGAATGGAATAATAATTCCACAAGATGTTGCACTTTTTTTAGCCAACTCAGTTAGCAGCAACGTCAGAGAATTGGAAGGTTATCTAATCCGAGTTGGTGCTTATGCCAGTCTCACTTCAACCCCCATATCACTTAACATGGCAAAAGAAGTTTTAAAAGATATCCTCATTGAAAAAAACCGTGAAATTACCATAGAAGAAATACAAAAAGGGGTAGCAGCCCACTTTAATGTAAAAGTGTCAGACCTTAAGTCACCAAAAAGATTAAAAGTATTGGTAATACCAAGGCAAATTGCAATGTATATTTCACGACAACTAACTGCTTCATCCTATCCGGAAATTGGAGAGCGATTCGGTGGTAAAGATCACTCAACAATCATCCACGCTATAAAAAAAATAGAGAAACAAATTGAAACCGATTACCAGTTGAAAATAACCATCGAAAATCTTAAGAATGCCCTAACTAATTAACATGTTGAGATACTATGCATAAAACTGTGGACAAAACAGCAAATCAGGCTTATCCACAAAAAAGCTAATTTGACACGAAACATGTCAACATGTTTACAAACAATCTAAACAAGTAGAAATAAAGAAGAAAAATAATATTAAGAGTAATCCACAGCACCTACTACTATCGACTATAAGAACTTAAAAAACAATAGAACCATATACATGTTTACAGGAGGCGCCATGCACTTCACTGTCGAGAAAGAGAATTTTCTTAAAGCACTTTCGAGAGTCCAAGGAATAGTTGAAAAAAGGAACACAATTCCCATTCTAGCAAACGTGCTTATAGAAGCAGATGAAAAAGGGATAAGTATTACAGCCACAGATCTTGAAGTTGGGATGAAAGCATTTTATCCAGCCAAGGTCGATAAAATAGGAAAAATAACCGTTTCAGCAAAAAAATTATATGAAATAACAAAAGAATTACCAGAAAAAGAAATTTCATTTAAAGCAAAAGAAAATTGCTGGGTTGAAATAAAATGTGGAAAAGCTATTTTCAATATAGTGGGCCTATCGGCAGACGAGTTTCCATATTTTCCATATCCAGAAAAAGATAATTTTTTAACAATAAAAAGTAACATAATTAAAGAGATGATTGACAAAACTTATTTTTCTATATCGACAGATGAAACAAAATATAATTTAAACGGTATTTATTTCAAATATGAAAAAATAGGTGAAGAATCAAAACTTATATTAATTGCAACTGATGGTCATAGACTTTCAATGATTAGTAAAAAAATAGATTTATCAAATGATAATGAATTGAACAAAGGAATTATTTTTCCAAGAAAAGGTATATACGAACTTAAAAAAATGTCTGATGAAGATGAATCAGACATAAAAATTGGATTCATGGATAATAATGCAGTTATAAAAAAAGATAAAACTATAGTTATAATGCGGCTTGTCGATGGAGAATTCCCCGATTACAACAGGGTAATTCCTAAACAAAATGAATACATAGCCCAAATAGACAGAAACGATTTTTTACATTCGTTAAGAAGGATGTCCATCCTCTCAAATGAAAAGTCTAAGGGCATTAAAATATCCATTAAAAATAATTATTTAGAAATATCTTCATCTAATCCAGAATTCGGTGATGCAAGAGAAGAACTAGAAATAAATTATTCAGGCCCAGACTTATCTATTGGATATAACGCTCGATATATAATGGATGTTTTACAAAATCAAGATTCAGAAAAAATAGAATTACATATAAAGGATAATCTTTCACCAGGGATATTGAAAGCAGTAGATGATAGTGACTACTTAGCTGTAATAATGCCTATGCGCCTTTAAAAATGTTAATAGAAAAACTTATTTTCAATAACTTTAGAAATTTAAAGAATATAGATTTTATACCGGATAATAATTTCAATATCCTTTACGGTAAAAATGCTCAAGGTAAAACTAACATTTTAGAATCTATATACATCCTGGCAAATTTAAAGGGATTCAGATCTTCAAAAAACGAAGAATTTATAAAGCATGAAGAAAATACATGTTTATTGAATGGTTTTATTTTATCCAACAAAGTAAGTAGAAATATTTCTATAGAAATAAGTAAACAGGTAAAAATAGTTAAAGTTGATAATAAAAAACCCGTGTCAGCTAGCGATTTTTTTGGATATTTAAGGCCAGTTTTATTTTCACCAGAAGAAGTTTTATTGGTAAAAGGGTCTCCAACTGGAAGAAGGTCACTAATAGATCGAGCGGTTTTTCATTCTTCTCCTTTTTTTATAAGTAAGGTATTGGAATATAATAGGTATCTTAAACAACGTAATAAATTTTTAAAAAGTGGAATTAAAAAAATAGACAATGACCCCTGGACAGAAGGACTTGTCACAGCAGGTACACGTTTGCGTTTGGAACGGAAAAAATATCTAAATAGGATACTTCCACTCTTTAAAGAAGTTTTCAGTCAAATTACCGATGGTGCCGAAACAGCAGATATTTTATATCCATTAACACATGAATCAGAAAGTGTGTTAAAAGAGCAGTTTCATCAAGAGTTATTTCGTTTAGCTGAAAAAGAAATTATGTTTGGACAAACTCTAGCTGGGCCTCATCGAGATGATTTTACTTTTCAAATTAATGGCCGCTCAGTTCGTCAATATGGTTCACAGGGACAACAACGATCTTTTATTTTAGCTTTTAAAACAGCTCAAATTATGGACCTTGAAAGTATATTAGGTGAACCACCCGTTCTTCTTTTAGATGATATGGCAGGTGAACTTGACATTTATAGACAAAAATTTTTTTTCGATTTTCTTAAGAAACAAAAAGGACAAGTTTTTATAACTACTACTGACATTCAAGCTCTCCTTAAAGGTGGTATAAAAAACGGACGGTTTTTCAGGATTGATCAAGGTGATATTGAGGAAATCGTTGCTAACGAGGAATTACAATGACAGAAAATAATGTTAAGGCATATGAAGCTGATAGTATAAAAGTTCTTGAAGGACTTTCCGCTGTACGTAAACGTCCAGCTATGTACATCGGCTCGACAGGACCGATGGGTTTGCATCATTTGGTGTATGAAGTTGTTGATAATTCTATTGACGAAGCTTTGGCAGGACACTGTAATGAGGTATTTGTAGCTATACACGTTGATGGTTCGGTTACAGTTGAAGATAATGGTCGTGGTATACCGGTTGACATGCATTCTACTCAAAAGAAATCTGCAGCGGAGGTAGTTCTTACTGTACTACATGCAGGCGGTAAATTTGACAGTGATTCATACAAAGTTTCTGGTGGTCTTCATGGTGTTGGAATATCGGTTGTAAATGCTCTTTCAGCTAAGCTCGAACTAGAAATTCGCCGTAATAATAGAGTATATCGACAAACTTATGAACGTGGTGTTCCCCAAGCCCCACTTGCTATTGATGGAGAAACAACCAAACGAGGTACAAAAATAACCTTTTGGCCTGATGGTGAAATATTCGAGACAACAGAATTTTCATTCGAAATTCTTTCACAACGTTTGCGTGAGCTTGCTTTTCTTAATGGCGGAGTCCGTATTCACATTAAAGATGAGCGTAGCGATAAAAGTCATGATTTCCATTATGAAGGAGGTATAGCTTCTTTTGTTGAATATCTAAATCGCGCCAAAACCCCTATTCACCCTAAGCCAATTTTTTTTATTGGTACCAGAGAAGGCATCGAAATAGAAGTAGCCATCCAATACAATGATGGTTACGACGAAAAAATATTCAGTTTTGCAAATAATATAAATACTCATGAAGGTGGAACTCATTTAATAGGTTTCAAGGCGGCATTAACCCGCACAATGAATACTTATGCGACCACCAATAATCTTCTGAAAAATATCAAAACTTCTATTTCGGGTGATGATCTTCGTGAAGGAATGGCTGCGGTCATCTCAGTTAAAGTTCCTGAACCTCAGTTTGAAGGCCAGACCAAAACAAAACTTGGCAACTCGGAAATAAAAGGTCATGTAGAGACTCTTATGAACGAGAAGCTTGCTGTATATCTTGAGGAAAATCCGTCCGTTGCACGCAAAATTCTGGAAAAGGGAATTGAGGCGGCCCGTGCTCGGGAAGCAGCCCGCAAGGCTCGTGATTTAACTCGGCGTAAGGGGGCTTTGGATGGACTCTCACTTCCGGGGAAACTGGCTGATTGCCAGGAAAAAGATCCGGCTCAGTGCGAAATTTATCTGGTCGAGGGTGATTCGGCGGGAGGCAGTGCCAAACAAGGGAGGGATCGCCGTTATCAAGCCATTCTGCCGCTGAAGGGAAAAATTCTAAACGTCGAAAAAGCACGTTTTGATAAAATGCTCACTTCTAACGAGATACGAACACTTATAACTGCTATGGGCACAAGTATAGGCAGAGATGATTTTGATATAAGTAAATTACGATATCATCGTGTAATTATAATGACAGACGCCGACGTTGATGGTTCTCATATTCGTACCCTATTGCTTACTTTCTTTTTCAGACAAATGCATGAACTTATCGAGCGCGGCCATCTTTATATCGCACAACCTCCGCTATATAAGGCCAAGCGCGGTAAAAAAGAACTCTATCTGAAAGATGAAGCTGCTTTACTCGAATATTTGCTTAATGAAGGGGTAGAGGGATTATCTGTTCAGATGGAAAAAAGTGGTAAGGTTATTCGAGGTAAGCAAATCATACCAACATTACGGAATATTATAGAATTCAATAATCTTTTCGATAAATTAGTAAATAAAGGGGTAAATCGCGAAGTTCTTAAAATATTTGTAAATGGTAAGGTTCAGAATGGCTTTGGTGATATGGTAGATTTGACAC
>JAGXIJ010000083.1 GCA_024635675.1 Gillisia sp. | reverse complement strand
TTTTTCCTGTACCTCACTCGGCTCTGTAAAGCCCATTTCCTCAACAGCTTTAAGTATGGCAGGATTTAATCCTAATTGTTCAAATTTATTCATATAAAATTTTAATAAGTTGCAAAGGTACGATTTCCTTTACAGCTTACAGCAAAATTCGTAAATGAATCACTAACAACTATTTAGCTAAGTATGCTATAAGATATTGGAGTGCTTTTCCGCGATGACTGAGCTTAGATTTTTCACTTAAATCCATTTCAGCAAATGATTTATCTGAATTATTAGGTTGAAAAACAGGATCGTACCCAAAACCCTGATCTCCTTTTTTCTCTTTTAAAATAGTCCCTTCACAGATTCCGGTGAACAATAATTCATGATCGTTCATATTTAATGCGATCACCGTTTTAAATCGAGCCTCTCGATTTTCCCTATTTTCAAGGTTAGCAAGCAACTTATCTATATTCGCATCTGAATCCTTATCCTCTCCTGCATATCTTGCTGAAAAAACTCCCGGCTCTCCATTTAGTGATTTCACTTCCAGTCCCGTGTCATCTGCAAAACAATCTAAGTTATAATGCTCCCTTATATATTCAGCCTTTAAAATGGCATTCCCGTCTATGGTATCTGCAGTTTCAGGGATTTCCTCAAAACAACCAATATCATCTAATGATAGGAGTGTAATATTCTTAGGGAATAGGGCTTGAACCTCTATTAACTTATTTTTATTGTGAGTGGCAAATACAAGTTTCATATAATTTATTTAGCGGTGGTGGTAGGGTTCGTTCTTCAAAATAGTAAATGCTCTGTATAATTGTTCTGTGAAAAACAGGCGAACCATCTGGTGAGAAAAGGTCATTTTTGAGAGAGATATTTTTGTGTCTGCTCTAGAGTATACGTCCTCAGAAAACCCATATGGCCCTCCAATTACGAAGATGACTTGTTTTAATCCGCTGTTGAATCGCTTCTGAATAAATTCAGAAAAACCTATTGAGCTCAACTGTTTACCGTTCTCATCTAATAGCACTACAAAATCTGAGGCGGTTAATTTATTCAAAATAAGTTCCCCTTCCTTTTGTTTCTGCTGATTCTCATCCAGATTTTTAACTTTTTTAAGATCCGGGATTAGTTCAATTTCAAACTTGTTATAAAACTGAAGCCTTTTAACGTAAACATCCGTTAAATTTTGAAGAGTTTTATCATCTGTTTTACCTATACCAAGTAATTTTATGGTCATTTTACTAAGACTTTGCTACATTTACAAAAATAACTATTGCAATGATTTCACAGGCACAATTTCAAAAGGAAATTGATTTAATTATTTCGAATGCTGTTAGAGAAGATGTGGGCGAAGGAGACCACAGTTCTTTAGCCTGTATTCCTAAAGAAGCAAAAGGGAGAGCGAAGTTACTTGTGAAAGATGATGGGGTTATTGCTGGAGTAGCATTCGCAAAGCAGGTTTTTAATTATATAGATCCAGATCTTAAGGTTGAAACTTTAATTAATGATGGTGAAAAAGTTCAAAAAAGAGATGTTGTGTTTTATGTAGAAGGCTCCTCACAATCCATTTTAAAGGCAGAACGCTTGGTGCTTAACGCAATGCAACGAATGAGTGCGATTGCGACAAAAACCAGCGAATTTGTACAAAAATTGGAAGGAACCGAAACTAAAATTTTAGATACCAGAAAGACAACTCCTGGAATTCGGGCACTAGAGAAATGGGCTGTTAAAATAGGAGGTGGTGAAAATCATCGATTCGCTCTTTACGATATGATTATGCTGAAGGATAATCATATAGATTTCGCAGGTGGAATAACCCAAGCAATTAATAAAACTAAGACGTATCTAGAAGAGAACAATCTTGATCTAAAGATAATTGTAGAAGCAAGGGATTTAGAGGAGATCCAAGAAATATTAAAAAGTGATGGAATCTATAGAATTCTTATCGATAATTTTAATTTCGAAGAGACCAAAAAGGCTGTACAACTAATAAATAAAAAATGTTTAACAGAATCTAGTGGTGGTATTACCCTGGAGTCTGTTAGGAAATATGCTGAATGTGGCGTAGATTATGTATCCAGTGGCGCACTAACTCATTCGGTCTACAATATGGATCTCAGTTTAAAAGCAGTGTAATGCATGCGAACTAAAAGACATTCCAGATCATTATTAACGAGAATATCTATTTCCTGGGCGAGGGTAACGAGTAGCATCGTTCTTCCGGGTCTGGGTGGTTTAACACTGCATGATCTTTGGATAATTTATACCCGAGGAATAATTCATGGTACCTTTTCTACAAGGGCAAGTGCAATTGCTTTTAGTTTTTTTATGGCCTTGTTTCCTTTCTTGCTTTTCATTCTTAATCTTATTCCTTACATCAATATTATAGATGATTTTCAGTTGCAGTTTTTGGTGTTTATGGATTCGCTTTTACCACCTACAACTTCCGATTTTTTTAATGATGTTTTTTACGATATTGCGAGCACTCCTAGGGGGGGATTGCTATCCATTACTTTTATACTTTCTATAATTTTAATGACCAATGGTGTGAATTCTATATTTACCGGTTTTGAATATTCTTATCATACAAACACGAATAGATCTATAGTTAGGCAATATTTTGTAGCACTAGGGGTTTCCTTAATTATGGCACTGTTGTTGTTAATTACTGTAATACTAGCAGTTTACCTAACCTACGTGGTAGATGATATAAGCCAGTTAAGTATTCTTGCAGAAAGAAGTATTTCCCCCAAATTAGTGAAATATACAGCGTTCATTTTATTAATTTATATTGCTGTAGCTACCCTTTATTATTCGGGTACCAGAGAAGGAAGGCAAGCCCGATTTTTTTCGGTGGGTGCTTTTTTTACCACATTTTGGATATTACTAACCACCTATTTGTTTGGATTGTATATCGAGAATTTTGGTAGATATAACGAATTATATGGCTCCATTGGAGCGCTTTTAGTACTTATGATATATATATGGATAAATGCAAATATATTATTACTCGGTTTCGAATTGAATGCCTCATTAATTAAAATGAAAAAAAGATCTAAATTTTATTAATCTAACCCAATTTATTATGAAAAATGTTTTGTTGTTATTGTTTGCAATGGTAACTATTGCCTCTGCACCTGCACAAACTAAGGTGGCTGGTGTATCTTTACCTAATTCAGTAACGTTTGAAGGTGAAAAATTAACGCTGAATGGAGCAGGAGTACGAGAAAAGTTCTGGATGGATATGTATGCCGGCGCTTTGTATTTAGATAAAAAGAATGCTGATGCTAATGGGATTATAAGTGCAAATCAGCCAATGGCAATTAAATTGCATATTGTTTCTAAATTGATCACTAGTGAGAAAATGATAGATGCAGTAAATGATGGATTTGAAAATGCAACAAAAGGGAAAACTTCAGGTATTTCCAAAGAAATAGCTCAATTTAAAAGTTATTTTTCTGCAGAGATCAACAAAGAGGATATTTTCGATATAGTGTATTTACCTAAAGCAGGAGTGATGGTGTATAAGAATACAAACTTGCTAGGAACTATTCAAGGCATGGATTTTAAGAGAGCGTTATTTGGAATTTGGTTATCTAACAAACCTGCCGATAAAGATCTTAAGCAAGCGATGTTAGGTAAAAGCTAAGAAATCTAATTTAAAATATAGTCTTACTAGAATTATGAAAAAGCATAAGCCCTACATATTTTACTTGTTGATTCTTTGCGTTGGTATTAGTACCCAGGCACAATCGGTTCTGGGGAAATGGCAGACGGTTAATGAAGAAACCGGTTTATCTACCTCTATTATAGAGATCTATAAGGTTGGCGATGAATTGAATGGGAAAGTAGTTAGGATCTTAAACGAAGAAGATCGCGATAGGCTTAGTACAAAATGTGAAGGTGAAATGAAAAACAAACCTATTGAAGGCTTAGTAGTAATGACTGGCCTGGAAAAATCTGATGGTGAATATGAGGGAGGAACGGTAACAGATCCTAAATCTGGAAAAGTTTATAGATGTAAGATCTGGCTGGATGAGGATAATCCAAAAATATTAAAAGTAAGAGGTTATATTTCTATTTTCTATCGTACACAAACATGGATACGGGCAGAGTGAAGTTCCATATAATAGAATTGTTAAAAAAATCCATCCATTTAAGGGTGGATTTTTTATTTGGTTTAAAAAGAAGTTTAAATTTGTTCATCAACTTAAAGATACTGCATGGGTTTTTATATAAATGTAATTCTACCGCTACCATTAGAAATGCAATTTACCTATGAAGTTTCCCAACCCGAATCTGAGCTGTTAACACCCGGTATGAGGGTTGCTGTGCCTTTTGGGAAATCAAAAATATATACGGGTATTGTAGCCTCAATTCATAATGCTGCACCAGAGAAATATGAAGCAAAGGAAATAGAACAAATCCTTGATGATGCGGCAGTTGTTACTGAAAATCAGCTGAAATTTTGGCATTGGATCTCTACCTATTATATGTGTGCAGAAGGGGAGGTGCTAAAGGCCGCATTACCCGGCGGATTCTTGTTGGAAAGCGAAAGTTTAGTTCAGCTAATACCATCTCAAATTGTTGAAGAAGCCCAGCTAGACGATCAGGAATTTCTTATTTATGAAGCATTACAACGGCAATCTTCTTTAAAGATCCAGGAGATAATTCAGCTATTGGATAAAAAATCGGTTTTGCCGGTAATTAATAGATTAGCCTCTAAAGGGGTGGTGGCTCTAAATCAGGAACTTTTTGAGCAGTATAAACCCAAGTTGATACGCTATGTAAAACTCAATGAAAAGTACCTTCTGGAAGAGGAGATGAATCTTTTGTTGGAAGAACTTACTAAAGCTCCGAAACAACGAGCGGTTATACTAACTCTTTTTCAGCTTCAGGCACAATCTAAGAAACCATTAGAAATAAAATCACTTGCCAAGGCGAGCGAAACTTCTACCTCGGTAATCAAGAGTTTAATAGATAAGAATATATTAACAGCATACCATTTACAAAAAGACAGAATTCAGTTTGATTTGGATGAAGTAGATCAGAAGATGGTTCTAAATGAATGGCAGCAGGCTGCATTTAATGAAATAAATGAAGGGTATCTGGAGAATGATGTATGTTTATTACACGGAATAACCTCCTCTGGAAAGACTGAAATTTACATTAAACTTATAGAACAAGCGATCAAGGAAGGAAAACAGGTATTGTATCTTTTACCGGAAATAGCTTTGACAGCACAACTTGTATCCAGATTACAGTCATTTTTTGGAGAACAAGTGTTGGTTTATCATAGTAAGTATTCTGTAAATGAACGCATGGAAGTGTATAACCATGTTTTAAATGCTAATAAAAAAGCTAGGATCATTTTAGGGGCTCGCTCTGCGATCTTTCTTCCATTTAAAGATTTAGGGCTTATCGTGGTAGATGAAGAGCATGAGACCACTTTCAAGCAGTTTGATCCTGCGCCACGGTATAATGCAAGGGATGCTTCTGTAGTTCTCGCAAATATGCATGGAGCTAAGGTGCTAATGGGATCTGCTACGCCATCTTTGGAATCGTATTTTAATGCAACCCATAATAAATACATTCTGGTCTCTCTAGATC
>JAGXIJ010000015.1 GCA_024635675.1 Gillisia sp. | reverse complement strand
CTGTTTCTTCTAACCATTTTTGAATTTTGAAAGGTGCGACATTGGAATAATAAATTTTCAGCTCTCTTTTTAGATCTGGATAGCTAATTTTATATACACTCCATTCTCCATCCTGATAAAATTCTGCCATTGCAGTGTACGACTTGATTTCCTGATGCTCTAATCGTAGATACTCAAAAGATGGGATCATGCTAATTTCCCCGGTGGGTAATAGATTAGGATCAATTCTTAACTGAGTCCATACTTCATTCTCCAAATTAGTTTGGGGTAATCTCAGTTTCTTATCTGCCTCACCTTCAAAATAGGAATGCGACTCTAATTTAAATCCATCTTTATTATTTAGCTGAATATATACATGACCACACCATTCCTGAATGGAAGCGGAAACCTTTAAAGCACTGGATCTACCTTCTAAAGGATAAAATGTACTTTGCATTATTGAATAAGGGTATATGCCGGTATTGAATTTCTTAGTAGCGTTTAATTTTAGAACAGGAATTGTTTTATCGCTTTTTGCATTGGCTTTAACCTGAGCTGTAGGAAGGAATTCCTCTGTGACATATACTAATATAGCTGTGCCTTCTCTGGATTCCCCATATCTGGACTGATCTAGTTTATAAGAAGTGATCTCAGCCTCTCCATTAAACCAATAAGATTTGAATTCTTCTGAAAGCTTTCGTTCAGGGAGTGAAAATTCATTTTCAGGAGCAGCATTGCATCCTGTTAAAAGAATTAAAAGGAATGTACATGTGAAAAAATGAAACAAAGTAGTCCTCATAAATTACGTTTATCTAAAATTACGAAAAAATTAAAGTGAAGCTATTTCTAGTAGGGTTTCGTATACCACATGTGTGGGAAGCCCAACAACGTTAAAATAACTTCCTTCTATTTTTGTTATCCCAATTAAACCGATCCATTCCTGGATACCATATGCCCCTGCTTTATCTAAAGGGTGGTAATTTAAAATATAATAATCAATTTCGTCTTTAGTTAGTTCCTTAAAGGTAACTAGCGTAGATGCGTTTATTGTTTTTTGAATTTCAGAAGTAGTAAAGGTGACAGAGGTTATTACCTCATGAGTTTTTCCAGACATTGATTGAAGCATTTTAGAAGCCTCAGTCGTAGTTTCGGGTTTTCCTAAGGCTACATTTTCATGCCATACTATGGTGTCACTGGTAATTAAAATGTCCTCTTTTTTTAAGGTATGCTTAAAAACCTCTGCTTTAAGTTCAGATAGGTAATTGGTTATTTGTGAGGATTTTAAATGGTCCGGATAAATCTCTTTTATCTTTTTAACATCAATTATAAAAGGAATTTTAAGATCCTTCAAAAACTGATGTCTTCGGGGAGATCCTGATGCCAAAATGATTCGATGATTTTTTAATTTTTCCTCCAACATAATTTATAATAATATGAGTTGATATAGCCCAAGGGATAGAATCCCAAAGAGCATAATTATTTTTAATAAGGTACTTAGTTTGGTGTAATCCTGTTTAGATTTTGCAGTCCATACATGAATTAAGAAGTAAAGCAGGGGAGCTACAACAAGAACTAAAGTGTATAAAACTGCCCATAAATTTTCAAAAAGATATTGATATAGATAATAGATAATAGCTACAAGAGGAATTAAACCAACAATAAACAATATCAGGTTGGTTCGTTTTGTTCCTAATGCTATAGGTAATGTGTTCCGACCGGCATTATAATCTCCCTTAATGTCTTCCTGATCTTTTACCATTTCCCTTAGCCAATTTAGTAAAAAGGCAAAGAGAGCATAATCTAAAACGATGGAAAATATTACGGACTGGGTTTGTCTGTTTTCTGGAGTAATCGCAGGCATTAAGTCGTATAGGCCAACTATTATTATACTAAAAGCTACTAAAAAACTAATCACAAGGTTACCAATTACCATTATATGCTTTAGATAGGTAGCATAAAGATAAAGTAGGGCAGAGATAATTATAAATATCGCCGCAAATCCCGGTTTCCCTATAAGATTAGAAAGATAGAATCCTGATCCCACTCCTAAAATACTTAGAATAATATAAAGCGTATTTGCTGTTTTTATTGAAATTTTAGTCCCTAATAAGATTTTTTCGGGTTTATTGATCTTGTCACTTTCAAGGTCGTAGATATCGTTTATAATATTTCCTGCTGCCGCAATACAAATAGTAGCAAAACATAATAATATAAACCCTAGTCCACTAAGTGTGATAGATATACCAAAAACATTAAAAAGCCCATATTTAATAAGCGCTTGGGTAAGAATTATCATTATTAAATTTTGATATCTCACCAATTTCAAAAATGCTGTTAGCATAGAATGTTTTAGTTTAAACCGATTTTAACCAGATGTGAGTAGAACCTAGCTTTTAAATGCATCAAGATTTTTAAGCCATTTTCCCTGAACTTTCAAAACCTGCTCGATCACATCGCGAACGCATCCTTTCCCGCCCTTTTTATGAGATATATAGCGGCTAACATCCTTGATTTCTGCAGCTGCATCTTGAGGGCAACATGGCATTCCCACCAGTTTCATCACGTGTAGATCTGGAATATCATCGCCCATGTATAAAATGTGTTCCGGGTTGAGCTCATAAATGTCCATAAATTCTTTAAGCTGTTCTACCTTATCGGATACTCCAAGAAAAATGTTGGTTATTCCAAGATCTCGCAGGCGTTTTCTTACTCCTTCATTTTTACCTCCCGAAATTACACAGACATTATATCCTGCCAATTCAGCTGTTTTTAAAGCATATCCATCCTTAATATTCATGGTGCGCAACAGTTCTCCGGCAGTATTAATCTGGATGCTACCATCTGTAAGCACCCCATCTACATCAAAAATAAAGGTGTTTATGTGATTCAAATATTCTTTATAATTCTTTTCCATGAAGGTTTTGGATAGATTGAGTTAATAGTGAATATAATTCTTGTTGTTCTTTGTTCAGTAATTCTAAATGAGAACTAATAACATCTTGGTCTTTTCGTATGGCTGGTCCAGTTTGAGCATCTTTCGGACTAATATTTAGTGCTTTGGTTGCGGTTTCCAGAATTAAAGGATGTAAGATCTCAAAAGGCACTTTATTCTCTTTGCATATGCTTTCTCCTTCTGTATATAAAAAGTTCACGAAATTGCTAACAAATACAGCTGCAACATGCAGAGATTTTCTTTGTTCAGAAGAAATATCAAAAACTTTCTCAGAAATACCTGAAGCTAGATCATGAATTAATTGATTGTCTTCCTGATTATTAGTTTCAATGCAAATTGGAATCTTGCTAAAATCAACTTTCTTGTTTTTAGAAAAAGTTTGAAGGGGATAAAACACCCCATGATGTTTAAACTTATTTAGCACCTTCAAAGGTACTGCCCCAGAAGTGTGGAGCACTAAAACATCAGTGTCTTTCATTCTAAAACATACTTCAGCCAGGGTATCATCCTTTAATGCCAGAATATAAATATCGGCAGGAGAAATCTTATTAAGATCTGTTGTAATTGCTACTTTATCTTTGAATGGTTGAAGACTTTTTGAAGCATGATTATATACCTGAATGATCTCAAAATCTTCTGAATTTTTATATGCCTCAAATAAATGAGTGGCTACATTTCCGGTTCCAAAAAGTACAATGCGCTTCATTCGGCTAAAATACCAAAATTTCTGGGTTTAAAATTAACATTTGAGGTTAGGAATTGCTTGATTTTAAAGACAGCTAACTGTTTAAATTTAGTTAAATTTGCAGCGTTTTAAAGTAGTCTAAATGCAAAAAAAAATAGCATCTGTCATATTCTCTACCCGAATAATGGCAGTCTTGTTCATTGTCTTCGCCATTTCCATGGCATTAGGAACATTCATTGAGAGTTGGTACACCATAGAAACTGCTCGAGTATTAATTTATAATACCTGGTGGTTTGAAGGAATAATGGTGTTCTTTGTGATCAATTTTTCTGGAAATATTGTTCGCTATAGCTTACATAAGCGGGAAAAATGGTCTTCTCTATTAATCCACTTATCCTTTGTGGTTATTTTAATTGGTGCTTTTGTAACCAGATATATCAGTTACGAAGGGATTATGCCAATTCGCGAAGGGGAGACAACAAATACTTTTCTTTCTGGAAGCACCTATTTAACCTTCTTTTTAGATGGTGAAATAGATGGGGAACCACGTAGAAGAGTAGTAGAAGAAGGGGTCCTTTTGGCCCCGGAAACAGAAAATGACATTTCCATTAACACCGATTTTAATGGACAAAAAGTAGAAATTGAAGTGATCAACTTCATTCATGGTGCAAAAGAAGGATTAATCCTTTCAGAAAATGGCGATAATTATTTAAAAATTGTTGAAGCTGGAGACGGTAGTCGTCATGAGCACTTTTTGAAAGAGGGGGAAATTGCAAATATTCATAATGTGCTCTTCGCACTCAATAAACCTACAGACGGTGCTATTAATATAGCAATAAATCAAGAGGAAGGAACCTATCAATTAAATTCCCCATTCGAAGGAGATTTTATGAGAATGGCAGACCAGTTCAAGGGTAACGTAGTTGCAGATAGCACACAAACCTTAATGTTGAGATCCTTATATAATGTGGGGGGAATGCAATTTGTAATTCCTGAACCAATTGCCAAAGGGAATTATGATATTATTCCTACTGAAGAAAAGGCGAAAAATCAACTAGATGCGGTAGCACTTAAAGTTACAACTGGAGGAGAATCAAAGAGTATTAGTATTCTAGGAGGAAAAGGTGTTGTAAATCCTCCAAAGAATTTAAAAGTTGGCGGATTAGATATTTACCTTAATTATGGGTCCAAGGAAATGGAATTACCATTTTCTATCAAGCTAAACGATTTTATTGCCGATAAATATCCAGGAACCGAGAATAATCCCAATCCCAGTTACGCGGCATTTAAAAGTAAGGTAGAAGTTATAGACGATAAAGGATCTGTACCTTATGAGATCTTTATGAATCACGTTTTGGATAAAAAGGGGTATCGATTTTTCCAAGCCTCATTTGATCCTGATGAAAAGGGAACTGTTCTATCTGTAAATCACGATTTCTGGGGAACCTGGATCACTTACATTGGGTATTTTCTACTGTATTTAGGACTTATGTTAATCTTATTTGATAAAGGGAGTAGATTCGGTAAGCTGAAGGTTATGTTAGATAAAGTAAAGGAAAAGAAAGCAGCGCTTACTTTAGTAGCTGCATTATTTTTGAGTTTAAGTTCCGGGTTTGCCCAGAATGAATCTCCAGAGGAAGAACATGCCCATGTAGCTTCTAACAAAGCCAGAGTAGATTCTATGATCCAAAGTTCTGCGGTGAAAGCAGAGCATGCAGCTAAGTTTGGGAAATTGGTGATTCAGGATGCTGGTGGTAGGATGAAGCCTGCTAATACTTTTGCTTCTGAATTATTGCGAAAGCTTAGTAAAAAAGACACTTATGAAGGATTAAATGCCGATCAAATCCTGATCTCCATGACCGAAAATCCTGCGCTATGGTATAATGTTCCTTTAATATATGTGAAATCGAATAATGATAGTATCAGGCATATTGCAGGAGTAGGGGAAGACGAAAAGTATATTGCACTAACCAATTTCTTCGATAAAACTGGATCTTATAAATTGTCGCCTTATTTGGAAAGTGCCTATCAGGCTAGTGTACCTAATCAATTTCAGAAAGATTTTATAGAAACAGATAGAAAGGTAAATTTACTTTATAACGCACTACAAGGAAAAGTTTTAAGGATTTTTCCGGTTCCTGGAGATGTAAATAATAAATGGATCTCTTTTCCTGAAGTAGATGAATCTAAATTGACTGGAATGGATTCGGTTTATGCCAAACAGATCCTTCCAATATATATGAATGCCCTACGTGAATCTAAAGCTACCGGAAATTATACAACACCCAATGAATTGCTTGGAAGTATCACTGGGTATCAGAAAAAATTTGGGGCTGATGTAATGCTTTCAGAAGAAAAAATTAATGCAGAAGTACTTTATAATAAGTATGATATTTTCCGCAGTTTATTCATGGGGTACATGTTTGCCGGGTTAATTATGCTGATTCTTGTTGTTGCTCAGATCTTTAGGGATTCTAAAATTATGAGAGGCTTGATTAAAACAAGTGCTTTTGTGATCTTGTTCTTATTTATATTACATACGCTAGGACTGGCTGCAAGATGGTACATATCTGGCCATGCACCTTGGAGTGATGCGTATGAATCTATGATCTATGTTGCTTGGGCAACCATGTTCTTTGGTCTTGCCTTCGGAAGAAAAAGTTTTTTAACTATCGCTTCCACATCCTTTGTAGCTTCTATGATCTTAATGATCGCTCACTGGAACTGGATGGACCCTGCTATAGCTAATTTACAACCTGTATTAGATTCTTATTGGTTAATGATCCATGTGTCGGTTATTGTTGGTAGTTATGGACCCTTTACTCTAGGAATGATCTTAGGAGCAGTTTCTTTAATACTTATGATCCTTACTACCGATAAGAATAAGGAAAAAATGGAATTGAATATTAAAGAGATCACCATTATTACCGAAATGGCTTTAACAGTTGGATTGGTAATGCTAACCATTGGAAACTTCTTAGGAGGACAATGGGCCAACGAAAGTTGGGGTAGATACTGGGGATGGGATCCAAAAGAGACCTGGGCTTTGGTAAGTATTATGGTGTATGCATTTGTTATTCATATGCGATTGGTGCCGGGATTACGAAGCAGATGGTTCTTCAATTTAATGGCAATTGTAGCTTTTGCAAGTATTATGATGACATACTTTGGAGTGAATTTCTATCTGGCAGGATTACATTCTTATGCTAGTGGAGATAAAGTGATAACGCCAACATTTATATATTACACCTTAGCTGGAGTAGCGCTATTAGGTTCAGTTTCTTACTGGAAATATAAAAAGTATTACGCTAAGTAGTTTTTAAAAGATTAACATAAAAAAAGCCTGCTTCTAATAGAAGCAGGCTTTTTTTTGATTTGTCACACTGTCCCGATAGCTAGCGGGATTGTCACACTGAGCCTGTCGAAGTGTGATTTTCATATCCAAGAAGGCTTCGACAGGCTCAACCTGACATTTTTTATTGCTGTCATTCTGAGAGGAGCAAAGCGGATTGAAGAATCTCATGTTTGAAATATGATATCCATTTTTTAGATTCCTCCTTCGTCGGAATGACAACGAAGTGAAATTGCTTTGTCACACTGAGCCTGACAATTTAGATTTTAATTAAAAAAAGCTACCTCTTTCGAGGCAGCTTTCTGTTTTATAGTATGAATCTTAAATTATTTCAATCCTCCAACCATATCTTTTGGTTTTACCCACTCATCAAATTCTTCCTCTGTTACATACCCTAAATTCACAGCTTCCTGTTTTAAGGTAGTTCCATTGGCATGAGCGGTATTTGCTATTTCAGCCGACTTGTAATAACCAATCTTGGTGTTTAATGCTGTCACTAGCATTAAAGAATTATCCAATAGTTCTTTGATCCTTTTCTTATTCGGCTCTATTCCTTTTGCACAATGTTCATCGAAAGAAGTACAAGCATCTCCAATTAACTGTGCACTTTGTAAAAAGTTCGCCGCCATAACAGGCTTAAATACATTCAGTTCAAACTGACCTTGCATTCCACCTACGCTAATTGCCACATCGTTCCCCATTACCTGTGCGCAAACCATTGTTAAAGCTTCACACTGGGTAGGATTCACTTTTCCAGGCATAATAGAAGAACCTGGCTCATTGGCAGGAATACTTATTTCGCCAATTCCACTTCTTGGACCAGAAGAAAGCATCCTAATATCGTTTCCAATTTTATTCAAAGAAACAGCAAGCTGTTTTAAAGCTCCATGCGATTCCACGAAAGCATCGTGCGATGCCAAAGCCTCAAACTTATTTGGTGCAGACACAAAGGGAAGCCCGGTGAACTTTGCTATAAATTCAGATACTCTTTTAGAATATCCTTTTGGGGTATTCAATCCGGTTCCTACTGCAGTTCCACCTAAAGCAAGTTCTGCTAAATGAGGAAGAGTGTTTTCTAGTGCTTTGATCCCATAATCCAATTGAGCAACATATCCACTAAATTCCTGTCCCAGGGTTAGGGGAGTGGCGTCCATAAAATGGGTGCGTCCTATTTTAACTACATCCTTGAAATCCTCAGACTTCTTTTTAAGAGTGTTTCTTAATTTTTTAATTCCCGGTAATGTTACCTCATGAACCTTTTTGTAGGCCGCAATATGCATTCCGGTTGGGAAAGTATCATTAGAAGATTGAGATTTATTTACATCGTCGTTTGGTTGAAGGGTTTTTTCACCTTCCCCAATAATTTTTCCTGCTAATTGATGTGCACGGTTTGCAATAACCTCATTTAAATTCATATTACTTTGAGTCCCACTTCCTGTTTGCCAAATAACTAAAGGAAACTGATCGTCATGTTTTCCTGCCAGGATCTCATCACATACTTGTGCTATATAATCTCTTTTTTCTACAGGTAAAGCTCCAAGTTCACAATTGGTAAAGGCAGCTGCTTTTTTAAGATATGCAAAACCATATATTATTTCTAACGGCATGCTTCCCGGTGCGCCAATTTTAAAGTTATTTTTAGAACGCTCAGTTTGTGCTCCCCATAACTTATCTGAAGGCACTTTAACCTCTCCCATCGTATCTTTCTCTATTCTGTAGTCCATAGTTATTTTAGATTAGGATACAAATTTACATTTTCAAGATTTTTATTTCTGTAATTTTTATACAAATTTTTAAAGTTTTTCAAAGGAATCCAGACTTAAGGAGCGATTTATTGAAAATTTAAACTTTGAAGTAAAAAATCAATTTTTATTTGGCAGAACACTATTAGACTTACTATCTTTGTCCCTATATAAAAATCTCCAGAAGATATGTTTGAATTTGATCAATACTTAGGCTTTTTAGCGTTTTTAGTTAT
>JAGXIJ010000014.1 GCA_024635675.1 Gillisia sp. | reverse complement strand
GAGAACTATCAAATATTTGCTGAAAGCGATCCTTGTTCAATTGAAATTCAAGTTCATTCTTTCTTCCTAAGTTTATATCTTGAAATGCTCCATAAACTCTAATGCATTTCCCGTCTTTAAATTCCGGTTTCCCAAATGCCCGAACCCAAATTTCATTCCCTTTAGCAGTGACTAATTGTAATTCTGCATCATAGGATTCTCCCTCTTCCACTGCTAAATTAAAAAGCTTCGAGATCTTATCTCTACTTTCACCTTCTTTGAAAAAATTAATAGCAGTATTTAAATTGGGAACAAAATCATGGGAGACTTCATAAATGTCCTTAGTTACCTGTGTCCAAATGAGGGTTTGTTCTTCCAGATTCATCTCCCATCCTCCGGTTTGTGTTAATTTATTAGCTTCCTCGAATACTTCATTCAGATTATGTAAAGACTCATTTTCATGTACTAATTTTTGAATATTCACTTCATCTTTAGTAACCTCTGTATAAATAATTAAAATTCTAGGAGAAGTTTCATTGGGAGTGTTTATGATTCTTGCTTTACCTTCAAAAAGCAGAGTTTCCTTTTGTTTATTTTCAAATTTAAAAAATGCTTCAAAATTTGCTTTAGAGGTGGCACTATCTGTTAAAAGGTTATAATCCCTTAACCCATCTGAACCTTGTAAAACATCTGCAAATCGACTAAAAGTGTGTTTATCTTTATCTGTATAACCCAAGGATTTCCAAAAGGAATCACTAATCCATAAGTCTTTTGGATCATCTATACTCCCATACCAAATCCCGTTTACGATGTTTTCACTTATCCATTGAAATATTTGGGGATTGGTTTTAAATAATTGGTGAAATTCTTCTTGTAAATTAATTTTAGATTTCGACATATGTAGGGTAATTAGACTCTTAGACTAGAATTAATAAGGCTAAAGTTTAGACCTACAAAATAGGCATTAACTTTATATTAATAAATAGAATAATTTATAAAAAAAATGTTTAAAAAATCCTTCCACACTTAAGAGTATTCCCTAATTATCTAAGTATTATTTTTTCTTTTAGAATAAATATACCTTTGCATTATTACAAAAAAAATCACATTCCATCAGATAACTAGGATATGATTAAATTATTAAGAAGAACTTCCTTGTTTATACTAGTTGCCTTGCAACTTGCATTTATAATTGCCGTTTTTCATGAAGATTTAAATAAACTATCCACCCTTTCTTTTATTAGTCTACTATGCTTTTTGGCGCTTTTTAGTATTATAAAGGTCTCGCACACCTCATCGAGTAAACCTACACAGGGAATAATTATACTATTAATGGTTTTCTTGGGCTCCATAATTACCTATTATATAAATTACGAATTCCAAACCGGGATGGTGATAGCTGCCGCATTAGTGGGTACAATTTCATCCTTTCTCCCGTCTATATTGAATGGGAAACATTCAGAATTCATAAATGAGATTCCAAAAGCCCTCTATTGTGGGGCCTTCGTAGGTATGACAACTAATGTAGTTGCAAGTGGTTTTTCATTCATTTTAATAGCTGGGTTAGTGGCTGGAATTCTATATATAGCTTCCATCAATACCTTTATTGGTATCGGCGGAAAATTGGGAACTATTGCTTTTGGAGGAGTTGCCACTGCTTTTATTATAACTTTCTTACTTAGCTGATTCATGGAAATAGTTGTTTTGATCTTTACCGGAATTGCAGGAGTAATTTTAACCTTTATAACAGGTAATCTATTACAACAGGGTGCTGTTAGAGCCTCAGCCGGATTGTCATTACTAATCGCTTTATTCTTTTATTTTTTTCCGAATTTACTTTCTGAATATCTAACCCATCATATTCCTTTTGTGTTTTTTGGGGCATCGTTTGTTGGGATGGTTTCTAAAAACCTAGTTTCTACTTACTGGGCACTTGGAATTTCAGGAATTATATTCTCGTTAATATATATTAATACGGGCCCTTATTTTGAAGGTTTTGGAGGTGCATTGGGAACTACAGCATCTATTTCAGTAATTGTTATATTAGGGATAATCATACTTCAGAAGAAATTTTTTCCGAAGAGAGAAATAGAAGATAATAAATCAATAACCTCAGGGAACTTTCCCACCGGTAGGAAGGATTAAACCCGCCATGAGGGATTAAAATATAAGGCGAAATGAGTATTGAAAAAGCATATAATTCCTGGGCAGAGAGCTATGACGACATGCTAAATAAAACCAGATATCTAGAAGAAAAAGCTGCCAGAAGCATGTTAAAAGGCACTTATTTTGATACCATCTTAGAACTTGGTTGTGGCACTGGTAAAAACACCCAATGGCTTGTTAAAAAATGTGATAATTTGATTGGTTTGGATTTTTCTGAAGAGATGATCGCAAAGGCGAAACAAAAGATCCAATTAAATAATGTAGGTTTTAAACAACAGGATCTTAAAGAAGTATGGGATATTCCAAAAAGTTCAATTGCTCTTGTAAGTTGTAGTTTAGTTTTGGAACATATTGAAGATCTCAACCTTATATTTAAAAAAGTAAGCGCAGTACTAAAGAATAATGGTGAATTCTATTTAGGAGAACTTCATCCTTTCAAACAATACTCGGGAAGTAAAGCTAGATTTGATAACGGTTCCGAGATCCAAGACTTAGAAGTATACACGCATCATATAAGCGATTATCTGGATGCTGCAAAAAACAATCAATTGGATCTTTTAGATTTAAAAGAGTGGTTTGATGAAGACGATAGAACAAATATTCCGCGTTTAGTTTCCTTTAGGTTTAAGAAGAATAACAAATAATTCTAAACCGTTCAATAACCGAAATAAGATAACAATTACATCTTATAAATAAACCCTAGTAAATATTCACCATTTCCAGAGCTCATTGTTAATTCCATATATTCCTGTTGGTAGGGCAAGGTAAACAAATAGGTGCTTCCAATTCCAACAACTGCACCGGCTAAAATATCCCAACCATCATGCTTTTGTGCATTAATCCTACTAAAAGCAGTATATCCAGCAGCGAGATATAATGGAATACTATATTTAAACCCATATCTCCTATGAATGAAAGAGGCACCTTGAAAAGTTACTGAAGTATGTCCAGATGGAAAAGCATTGTCTCCATTATGGTAAGGTCTTGGTTTATTTAAAGCTAGTTTCAAACCGTAGGTAACAGCTGCATTTGTTAAAAATGCTTTGGTAAATTGCCAACTCCCTTTCCCATCTTTCAGGATCAAAGTGGTGCTAAAAGCAGCTGCAGGAACGGTAATTAGAAATATATCCCCAGTTTTTTCAATGGTTCTATTTTGTGCCTGAATATTAGAAATCCATAGCAAAAGAAAGATTAGACTGAGAAAAACTGTTTTTTGTGTATATAGCATGGTAACAATAATTATTATAAATAAAAGACCGAGGTATTTAGCACTACCTCGGCTTAACAACAACTAACCTAAGCTTATTAAACACTAATCCTTTTCATCTACTTCCATCTTTTTAATGATTTTTGCATTCTTATCTATTACAACTTCCATTTCCAATTTTCCTTTTTCAATTTCGAACTCATAAAAAACTTCTTCTTGAGTTTCAGAAATTTCAGCCTCTTCAATTTCATAATCAGGAAACTCAGTCATTAATGCATTTTTGATGTTCTGAGGAATGTCTTTTTCATGTATTTCGTGCTCTGTTTCTTTCCATGTTCCATCTTCCAAAAAGTTTGCGGAATACTTAGTTTTATTCATTTTAAATTCTGCTTCCCATTCTGTTGCCGACTCCTTTTCCCAATCTACAGAAGAAACTGAAGGAAATTTTTTCTGAAATGCATCTTTAACTTTTTGAGGCACTTTTTCACCGGTTAAGGTTCCAAAAGCAAATAAGCCTACACTTAATAAAACACCTAAAAATCCTTTTATAATTTTCATACTATTAATTTTAAATTTATATCTTTTTTAAAAGTAATGCTGAAATCTAAAGAGAGATTAAAGGAATTCTAAAATAATTCTATAACTCGGTAGGTTTAAAAAATATACTGAAGACATGCCTTGCTTCTTGAAATTTATAGGTGATTTTAAAACCATAGAGATCACAGATCTTTTTTACGATCGCCAAACCCAATCCGGTAGACTGGTTGCCTTTAGATTCTCTATAAAATCTATTAAATAGTTTTTCTGGATTTTCAATTGCCTTTTCTCCTGAGTTAGAAATCACCAAGGAGTTCTGAAGACAAGAAACTAAAATCCTTTGCTTATTGGGCTCATGCTTCAATGCATTAGAGATCAAATTATTACAAAGCACCTCTACCAAAAAAGGATCCATAGAAACAAATAAAGCTTTCTTCTCCTTAAAATCTATTTCAACATTAAACAATTCCTTAAAATTCTTAATGGTTTTGCCCATACTTTCAGCAATATCAACCTCATCTATATTTATAAATTGATTGTTCTCTATCTTAGTAAGCAAGGTTAAACGCTTGTTCAATTGCTTTAATCTTTGAATGTCTTTTTGTAAAGAGGCAAACAACTGGTATTGATCTTCATCTATTTTATTTGTATTTATAATATTCTCGATCTTAGCCTGCATAATCGCCAATGGAGTTTGCATTTCATGTGAAACATCTTCTGTAAATTGTTTCAAGTTTTGATAATCGTCTCGAACTTTATTGGTGAGCAAAGAAATTTCATTACTTAATTCCTGAAATTCTAGAATATTGCTCTCTACCAACACGATAGGATTTTCCGACTTCACCGAAAAAACTTTCATCGCTTCCAGATTTTTAAAGAATGGAGCCCATAATTTTCTATTACCTGCTACATTGAAATAATAAAGAAATAAGAAAGCTAATAGAATAATAATAAAATACGAAACATCTATCCCTATAAGGATATCCTTAGATTCTACTACCAAATTCCTTACGGTGATCCTATATTTTTTACCATTAATAATTTTGAATGTGGAAAGTTCTCTAAAAATCTCATCTTCATCTTGGGAAGGATCATAGATTAAAGTGTCTTTTAGAATCTCTTCCTTTAATTCTTGAATTTCCACAACCTCGATAACAGGAGGTAAGGAAAATGGCAAATTATTTTTTTTAAGCGAACTCACTATCCTAGCTTCTGTAGAGAAAAGTTCCTCTTCCACTTCGTCTTGCAATAAATTTTTGGTGTAAAAATATAAAGCTATAGTGCTAGCAATCATCAAAATACTGCTTATTAACAGAAAGGTCTTAGAGGCCTTTCTTAATAGTTTAATTGATTTTTGATTTCCGTACAAATTAGTAGTTTATAAATTTATAGCCACTTCCATAGGCCGTCTTGATATATTTAGCTGTTTCTCCGGTCATTTTTTTTCTCAGATTGTTGATATGTACATAAATAAAATCAAAATTATCTATAAGGTCGCTATCGTCTCCCCAAAGATGTTCTGCAATTATTTCCTTTGAAAGTACCCTACCTTGGTTGGTTACAAAAAACACCAAAAGATCATATTCCTTTCTAGTTAATGTAAGCGGCACCTCATCTATATACGCCGTACGAGATTTCGTGTTGATCTTGATCTCATTGAATTCTATAGTTTCGTCGCCCCCATATTTCCCTCTCCTTAATACCGCTTTGATCCTAGAATTCAATTCGGCTAAATGAAAAGGTTTGGTAAGGTAATCGTCTGCTCCAAGATCCAAGCCTTCCAATTTGTCATCTAACGAATTATTGGCTGAAATAATGATTACCCCTGCGCTCTTCTTGTTTTTTTTGATCTCCTTTAACACCTCTAATCCGCTTCCCGTAATTAGATTGATATCTAATATAATTACATCGTAATCGTAAAGTGCAACCTTCTCCAAGGCTTCATCAAAATCTGAAGCTACTTCACAAATATTGGCATCTTTTTCTAAATAGGTAACTATAGATTGTTGTAGGTCCAATTCGTCTTCAGCAATTAAAAATTTCATTTTATACTTTTTCAGTAATTAAATTAAAAATTTGAAAGTTGTCTTTTATAATTTTAGAATTTAAAATTCAACTCCTTTATATTGAAATTATTTTCAGGATAGACCATAGTACATTGATTTATCTATTTTAAACCTATTGCATTTAATAAATACAGCTGAATTAACTCAAAAATTATTCTTTAATAAGCTTCAATATTGTAGGCAACACAATTAACAGTAAAGGTAATGCAAACACCAGTCCCCCAATCACCGCAATTGCCAAAGGCTGATGCAGCTGTGCTCCTGCTCCAATTCCCAGTGCTAAAGGCATTAATGCCATAATAGCTGCAAATGCGGTCATTAATTTGGGTCTTAATCTCGCTGCTATAGAATATTCTATCTTTTCTAAATGTGTAAAAGATTCATCGCTATCCTGATATTGTCTATAAGTAAAAATGGCATTTTCACCTATAATCCCAACAATCATAATAATACCAGTATAACTTCCAACATTTAGTGGAGTTCCCGTTAAATATAAACTCAATAAACAACCTGCAACTCCCAAAATTGCAATGCTTATAATTGCTAATGCAATTTTGATTCGTCGAAATAAGAATAAGATCACAATAAAAACTAATAGAATTGCAGAGATTAAGATCATCATTAATTCTTTAAAAGCTTTTTGTTGCTCCTGGTAAGCACCTCCATATTCTATAGTATATCCAGAGGGCAAACTCACATTTTTGGTAAGTGAAGACTGAATTTCCTTTAAGGTAGATCCCAGATCGCGATTATCCAATCGTGCTGTTACTACACCCATAGATTTTTGATTTTCCCTATTAATCTCTGCTACCCCTTTGCCGACTTCTATACTTGCAACATTATTTATTGGAACGCTCGCACCATTTGGTAAAAGAATAGCTGTATTCTTAATATCTGCTATAGATGTTTTATAAGCATCCGGATAAATTAGCCTTATATCTACAATTTGTTCTTTATCTAACATGGTACTAACCACAGTACCTTCTATCTGGGTTTGAAGTTGAAGTTGAAAATCGGCCGGGGTCATTCCAAACTGAGCTAAAACCGGGACATTTGGAATTATAGACAAGGTAGGACCTGCCACCACAATTCCATCGAACACATCGGCAGTTCCAGAAACTTTTTCAATCTCTGCAGCAACCTCCATAGAAATAGCCTCTATTTTTTTTACATCGTTCCCAAAGATTTTTACTTCTATAGGTTGCACAGAGCTCATTAGATCTCCCAACATATCTCCAATTACCTGACCAAAATCTACCGTTAATTGCGGTACCGCAGCTTCTACTCTTTTCCGTATCTCATCAGAAACCTCATCTGTGGTAGTATTCCTTTTATCCTTTAGCTTAATAAGATAATCTCCTCTATTGGGCTCTGTAATAAAAAATCCCATTTGTGTTCCTAGTCTGGCAGAATATGCTTCTACTTCCGGCTGGGTATCTAAAATTCCATTTAATATCTGAAGCATCCTATCAGTTTCTTCAAGGGTAGTACCTGCCGGACTATTATAATCCAATACGATACTACCTTCATCCATTTTCGGTAAAAATCCTGAGGGCAAATTTGAAGGTATAATCGCTAAAATCGCAACACATATAACCAGAAAAGAAATTCCAATTATGGGCCTTCCTAAAACCTTATGAATCCACTTTGTTTTCGGTTCATGCTTCCTTTCTTTAGATTTTTTACCTGCAAATAAAATAGATAATACAGGAACTATAAGCCATGTGACTATAAATGAAGAAGCTAAGGCGATGATCATACTAAAAGCCATTACTTGGAAATAGGCCCCAGCAACTCCAGTCATTAAAACAAAAGGAATAAAGATTACCAATGTACTTAAGGAGGAACCTAACATAGCAGGGAAAAGATGTTGAATGGCCTCATGTGCTACCCAAGAAATTGGTTGATCTGGATGTTCTTCCCGTAACTTATGGATTTGCTCGATAATTATAACCACATCATCTATCATGAGCCCAATTGCTGCTGCAACTGCTCCAAGTGTCATGATATTAAAGGTGTAGTTAGCCGCGTCTAATACAATTAAGGTAAGAGATAGTGAAACCGGAATGGTAAACAAAACAACCATACTAGCCGAAAATGACCTCAGAAAAAATATAACAACCAATAACGCCAATACCAATCCAATTAAAAGTACGTCCTGAATGCTTTTGATACTTGTATTAACAAAATCTGCTTGTTTGTAATAAGGTTTTAAAACCACCCCTTTTGGTAAGGTTTTAGAAAGCTCTGCTACTTTCTGTTCGATTCTCGTATTTACATCTATTAAATTTGCGTTGGGTTGTTTTATAACTGCAATGATGGGAACATTCTTTCCATTAGCCAGGATTTTTACATATTCCTTGACCTCATTTATTTCAATATCTGCAACGTCTTTTAACCGTATTAATCTATTCGGATTATTAATAATCACCAAAGATTGAAGATCCTCCAGATCGTCTACAGCATTATCGGTTAACGTAAGGTACATCCGGTTATAATCCGTTATATAACCATTAGACTGTAATACATTGGAATTCACAATGGCATCTTTTATAGATGTAATGGAAATCCCTAAAGATTTAATAATATCTGGTTTTAAAATAATTTGATATTCCTTATCCTTCCCTCCTATAACTGCAATATCTGACACACCTGGAGTTGCAGCTAGGTATGGTTTAATTTGATATTTCGCGATCTTCTTTAGATCTACTTGCGAAAGGTTTTCTCCTTCTAAAGAATACCCCATGACAGGTAAAATAGAAGGATTCATTTTTTCTACTGAAAATACCGTGTTAGGCAGAATGCTCCCTTGGGACTGATTAATAAAAGATTCTATTTGGGCTTTAGCGGTATTTATATCGGTATTCCAATCTAAAAACACAGAGATTTCACAGCTCCCTCTAGATGTGGTACTTCTTATATACTGTAAACCTTCAGTTCGCCGAATAATGTTTTCCAGCGGAATAGTAACAGTGGTTAGCATTTTATCTACAGGTTGCTGCCCGGCATCTGCAATTACCTTGATCTTTGGAAAGGTAATATCTGGAAAAAGTCCTGTTTTTAAGTTTGAATAAGAAAAAATTCCACCAGCTAACAATAAGATTGCAATTGCTAAAAGCGGAAATTTATATTTAGAATGAAGATCTTTCATTAGTTGGATTTACTAACAATGGTGGAATCTTGCATCTGGTAAGCGCCTTCAGTAATAATAACATCTTTCACTTTTAACAATCCGGGAGCTATTTGTACTAAAGAATCATTTCTTAACATTGGAAGTACCGATTGCTTTATGGCCAAAGAGTCTTGCACCACCTTCATTACCCAATATTTTGTGAGTAACTCATTGGTTTGTAAAGCAGATTTCGGAATACTTATCGCATTTGCAGCTTCTCTATACACCGTTTTTACCTGTACATTCAAATTTTCAGGCAAATCTGAATCTGGTAACGCAATTAGAAATATTTGAGATTGTGCCACAGGATCTATAGATGGTAGGCTACCTGTGATTTTGGCAATTATCGTTTCTCCGTTTTGCAGCGCAATTTCACAAAGTGTTCCTATGCTCACATAATCTTCATATTCATAGGGCACATTTACCTGAATTACCAAGGAATTAGGTTGCACTACCAAAGTTAATATATCTCCCTCTGCAATATAATCGTTCGAAGTTATATTCAATTCAGAAATAACTCCAGTAACATTGCTACGTATAACTATAGGACTAATAAATTTTGAAAGGGAACTATCTATTTTTACTGCATCTTTTAGGGCATCTTGTTCTTTTGTTCTCACGCTCGCAAATAGTTGCCCTTTGTTAATTCTATCCCCAATTTTAAAATTCATGTGGGAGATATAACCCGTTACATTAGCCCGTATATTCTCTTTTTTCTGATACCTGGTAACCCCATTAAAAGTGAGATATTCCTTGATATCGGTTTGTTGCACCAAGGTAGTTTCAACTGTAATAGCTGCCTTTTTTTCTGAGGTGGTTTTAACTTTATTGTTGCACGCCAAAAAAATCATGATGAAAACAGGAATATAAATACTCTTTATTAATTTACCAGTCATATTTTACCAGTTTATAAAATTATACTGACTTTGTAACAGCCAGTTATTGGTTTGCATTTGCAATTTCGCATAGACATTCTGCTTATAATTTTGAATAACATTTAAATAATCTACAATCGATATTTGTCCTTGTACTAATTTCCCTTTATAGATCTCTAAAATATTTTGTTGCTGCTTTAATTGATTCTCCAAAGTCATTCTATTTCTATTGAGTGCCTCGATTTGCTGTTCTATATTTTTTAAATTATTAGTAAACTGAACTTCTGTATTTTGCTTATAAAAATTTAAATTATCCTGTTTTAATTGAGATTGTAAAGAATTCAACTTTCGCTGGTTACCATCATAAATGGGAATGGTTAAACGCAAACCGGCGCTTGCTCCAATTTTATGCTCAATATTATTAAGTTCTACCGCATTAAGTCCACCATTAGCATAGACACTAACTTGCGGCTTATACTGATTTTCAAAAACTGCTCGATCTGCTTCTAATTGAAGACTATCATTTTCAAAACGTTGTTCATAGAATTTTTTTCGTGGAGATTTAATTTCTTCAAAATTGGGTATTGTCAACTCATCAACCGCTTCAACGGGAAGCCCGCTTAAAGTGTGCAATTGATTTATAGCAGAATTAAAATCGCTTCTTAGTTGCTGCAACTCAAGCTTTTTTCCTTCAATATCCAGCTGAAGCAACAAATAGTCACTTTCCATTAAGATTCCTTTTTTTACCAATAATTCTACTACTCTTAGCCTTGTATCCAAGTTTTCTAAAAATTCACGATTAAATTTTTCTTTTAGTTGAAGTTGGTACGCAATTATATAAGCTTCAGAAATATTTTTTATAAGATTATGCGAGAGTTCTTCTGAAGAAAGCAATAAGGAATTGTTGCTAATTTTATTTTGAAAAAGAAGGTTGTTTAAAACAGCTTGATTAAAAAGGTTTTTTGTGATATTGATCTGGGAGGAATAAAGTCCTCCATTGGTAATCCCCACATCATAACCAAATGCATTTGAAGTCGGTGTTGTGGTAATAGCTATTGCCCGACCATTGATATTAAAATAAGGCGCTACCAACACTTCTGAAGTAGCATTTACTTGAAAGGCATTATTTTGAGCCTTTATTAGCTCATTTTGCAACTTTCCTATTTCCTGAAGATTTCCATTTTCTAAAAGAGCAGGGGCATTTTGTTGTGCTTTCTCAATAAAATAATCGAGACCAGTCTTTTGCTGAGCATTGAGAAATGAGCTAAAAAAATTTAAAAATAAAAGGACGTAGAACTGCTTCAAATGATAGAAATTAAGTTGATATATTTAATCAATTAAAAAACCAGAATATCCTTCGGTATTCAATTTTCAGTTTATTAAATATACGTAATTAGTTGTGCCTAGAAAGAGAAGAGATCCTAATAACCATAAAATTATCTCTCCTCTTTTTTAGGACTTAAAAAAAGTAAACTAACAGTTAGGGTATTTTTATTAATGTAAATCTATACTTAAAATCTAAAGATTTTTTAAAGATGGTGGAGCCAAGAATTTTGAAGAATTCTTCAAATAATAAGGCGAACTTCTCCAAGTTCCTGAACTTTAAATTCAAATTTCTCACTAGGGGCACCAATAAACATAAAATTTGTAGGGATCTTCCATCTTTTGGATAGCTCCTGTATCTTTTCCGGCCCGAAAATACCAGGCTCCTCAATGAACTCTATATGTATATCGGGATAGGCTCTATCCAAAACTTCAATATCATTCTTCAGTTTTTCAGCCACTTTAATTCCATCATCTAAAACTGCTACAATTTTTAATCTTCGGGTAGATTCGTTTTTTTTAATGTAGAGCATTACATTATTTAAGTTTTCTACATTATCGTTATTTGTAAAGAACACAAATTGCTGCCCGCTGATTTCAGCAAGTTTTCGCCTTGCTTTTTTATTTAGATTATTAAAAAACTTATTATTATTTGGAAAAATATAGGTGCCCATGATTAGGAAACCTTTAAGTATATAACTGTTATACAGCATAAAGAAAACCACCAATAAGGTAGGAATTAAATATTCTATAAAAATAAACAGGTAATGTGGGTTAAGAACCACATTACCTATAATTGCAGCCACTACTGCTATAATTGCTACAATTAAGGCAAGCCAACTTGCTCGCTCTGGCCTAGGAAGTCGCTCTCTTTTTACCTTCAGAAGAAAATTTCCAATTCCAAAAAGCACCATGACCAATAAAAAAGCAATAGTATAAACCCCTGCCAATTTTGCCAGATCTCCTCCTGTTACAAAAAGTATGGAGGTACAAAGCACAAAGAACAAGATGTAAATAAGGTAAGAACTTTTTCTTTTATTCTTCTTCAATAAAATGCTAGGCAGAATCCTATCTAAGGCCATTCGCTCCATAAGCCCGCCTACTCCAATAAAGGATGTTAAGACAGCACCACTTAAAACCAAAGCAGCATCTATACCAACCATCAAAGATAACCAGCTTCCTCCCGATATATTACCTAGAAAAGATAACAAGGCCTCCTGATTATTATTTACTACTTCTATAGGGATCAAGGCCAAGGCCAAAAATGCAATAAGTGGATTGAAAACACTTACTACGATCCACATATTTCGTAAAGTTTTAGGAAACACCCCGGGTTTTTGCTCCTCAACAAAATTGGCTGAACTCTCAAATCCGCTAATTCCAAGCATCGCCGCGGAGAATCCGAAAAACAGCGCCTGCACGATACTACCATGTACCGGCATATGGAAATTAGCAATTAGAGTTTCAAAACCATTATTAAAAAAATAATAAAGACAAAACCCACATAACAAGGTAAGAGATACTAAATGGAAAAGGAATATTGCAATAGCTACTTTAGAAGACTCTCCTATTCCAATTATTACCAAGCCCATGAAAAGAAGTAAAAGCCCAATAGTTACAGGTAAGATCGGAATCTGGTTCCAAATACTATAAGCATATTTCACAGCTTCACTTGCAGAAATCACAGCAGTAGCCATGTATGATAGTACTGTAAGCGCTGCGGCAAGAGAAGCCGTAGATTTTTTTGTTGTATTTAATAAGGCATTATAGGCACCGCCATTTAACGGTAGTGCACCTACTACTTCACCGTAAATTTTTCTAAAAAGAAATAAAACGGCAGCCACCATCAGTAAGGAAATCCAAGCATATTGTCCGGCATAAAATATAGCAAGGGCAGAAACGTAAAGACAAGAAGAACTTATATCGTTACCACAAATAGCAGTAGCCTCCAACTGATTTAATTTTTTACCCATATTTTGCTTTAATACTTATCTAAAGTAAAAGAAATACTTAAGACAATTTAAAGGGAAGGAATAATCTTGGACAAATATTTTAAAAAATCCTTCTTTAGATTATTTTTAGAATTATTACATACATTTGCTCACAATTCTTAAGAAAACCATCCAATCTAGATTTAATGCCTGAAGCACTTACCGTAATTGTCCCCCTATTCAACGAAGAAGAAAACCTGAAACGAGTAGAAAAAGAACTTTCCGAATATATTAAAATAGCACATGTTCCTACTCAAGTCTTATTTGTAAATGATGGCTCTAGCGATAATAGCCAGTTTATAATTGAGGAAATTTGCAATGCAAACCCCGATTTTAAATTTATTAGTTTCAAAAAGAACTGTGGCTTAAGTGCCGCGATCAAAGCGGGCTTCGATCATGTAGAAACCTCATTAACAGGGTATATAGATTCAGACCTTCAAACAGATCCTATGGATTTCAATTTATTGTTGGATCAACTTGATGGCTACGACTTAATTACCGGTTATAGAAACAATAGAAAAGATTCCTTTGTTAAAAATGCTTCCTCAACTATTGCGAATGGAATACGAAGGACGTTTACAAATGATGGTATGGATGATACGGGTTGTCCATTAAAGATCATTAGAACAGATTATGCCAAGCGCATCCCAATGTTTAGAGGATTACATAGATTTTTACCTGCTATGATCTTACTCCAGCATGGGAAGATCAAACAAGTTCCAATAAAGCATTTTCCAAGAATGGCTGGAACAGCCCATTTTGGAGTATGGAATAGATTATTTGGTCCCTTAATGGACTGCTTTGCTTATGTCTGGATGAAAAATAAATACATTAATTATAATATCGCTAAAAAGGGATGAGCAATTGGGTGATTTATGTTGTTGGCTTTTTAGCCCAGCTTCTTTTCTCCGGACGCTCGGTTTTCCAGTGGATACTTTCCGAAAAAAGCAAAAAAGTCTTGACTCCGTCCTTTTTCTGGAAAATGAGTTTAATAGCTTCATTTTTAATGTTTTTATATGGATACTTAAGAAGCGATTTTGCAATTATGCTCGGGCAAACGCTTACATATTTTATTTACATCAGGAATTTACAGTTACAGGGAGAGTGGTCTAAATTTCATAAACTTTTACGGGTTTTTTTATGGGTATTCCCTTTGATCATTGTTATCCTCGGTTTCAATAATAATATTTACGATGCAGAGAGATTATTTAGAAATGATGCTATCCCTTCCTGGTTATTAATTCTCGGGATCGTTTCTCAAGTAGTGTTTACTCTAAGGTTCATTTATCAATGGATCTATTCTGAAAAGCAAAAAGAATCTATATTACCATTAGGATTCTGGCTTTTAAGTCTCATAGGATCTACACTAATTTTAATTTATGCAATTTTTAGATTAGATCCGGTTTTATTTGCTGGACACGTATTTGGTATGATCATGTATGCCCGGAATATGGTGATCTTGCGAAAAGAGCTTAAATCTGGTTAATTGATTAGATCGAAAGACTTACTTTTTAATGTTAACAATACTACTATGCAAGCAAAATTATTTAAAATACTTTTTCTTCTTTTTATAGTATTCAATATTGGATTGGGGGGTTTTGGACTTGCCGAAACCAGCGAGGCCAGATATGCCGAGATAAGTATGGAAATGGTTAAGAGTGGGGATTATTTGCACCCAACATTATTAGGGATTAAGCATTACCACAAGCCACCACTCACCTATTATATAACTTCTCTGGGATATCAGATATTTGGGATAAATGAATTTGGTGCTCGGTTTTTTCTTGGAATTGCGCTGCTGTTACAAATTTATCTAGTGTATAGGATAGCACTTTTATTATATAAAGATGAAAAGAGAGCTTACGCAAGTGCCCTCATATATACTTCTTTGCCCATCGTTTTAATAGCATCCAGAAATCTTACAACAGATGCTTTTTTAGCAACTTTTATATTATGGAGTATTTACTTTTGGTTACAATTTAAACACCTAAAAAAGACAGCCTTTTTATATGGCTTTTTTATAGTATTAGGATTTGCATTTCTCACAAAAGGACCTGTTGGTTTAATTCCTTCTTTTTTATTTATTGGATGTTGGAAATTTTACACCAAAGAAAAGATCAAATTTTCTGTACATATATGGTTAGGAACAATATTAATGTTGGCGATTTCCGGTTCTTGGTTTTTGGCAATAATCCTAGATGATCCAAAGGTTTGGGATTATTTTATACAGGAACAAATAATAAATAGAGCAACCAATGCCGATCAATTTCATAGAACCCAGCCATTCTGGTACTATTTGGCTCTAATCCCTGCGCTTGGGTTACCTTGGATTATTTTTATAATTTCTTTTCTCTTGAAAAAAAATAAACAGCTATGGCAAGAATCGGTTATTAGTAGGATATTAATTGTGGTGGCACTAAGCTTATTAATTTTATTCTCCTTGTTCTCGTCTAAATTGATACTTTATATTCTCCCAATTTTCTCCTTCATCGCAATTTTAGGAGGGCATTTAATATATAGATTTTCAGAAAAACAGCTAAAATGGTTTAGTAGGATTTATTACCTGTGTTACGCATTGTTAATATTAGGATTGATTGCTTCCCAGTTTATAACCAACATTGAAGTTCCACTTTTTTTAGCACTTTTGCTTATTCTTATTAGCTTGGGAGGCTTGTTGTTTTTTGTTAAATTCAACAAGGTAGAAGCATCCTCAGAATTGTTAAACCTAGGATTTTACTTTGTTCTCATTTTACTTTTAGTTCATACTGTAGTCGCTTCAAATAACGCTGGAACCATCAATTCATTTAAAGATGCGGCTCTATTTATTCAAAAAGAAAAGGGAAAAGATCTAAATAGTGTGATCGTTTTTGACAATTTACTTCCGTCGGCTAGTTTTTATTTAGATGCAGACATAATTACAGTGAAATCTATTAATTATAAGACCTTTAGAGAAACTCAATTTGAAAAGTATACTGAATTCAAGAAGAATTATATAGACATTAATGTTCCTACAGAATTAGAAAAATTCAAAAGCAAGTTTAAACAAAAGGATCTCGTTTATATAGAAACTAAAAAGTCTCCATTGAATGACTCTTTGAGCTATTTATTGAAGACTTTTACCCATAAGGTCGAAAAAGACAAATGGGTGATCTATTATTAATCCCGAAAACTATTCGGCATTTCTTTCAACATATTTAATTATCTGAAGCGCGATATTTTTACCTGTTGCGCGTTCTATCCCTTCTAATCCTGGAGACGAATTCACCTCTAGAATAAGTGGACCTCTAGCAGATTGTAACATATCTACTCCGGCAACACCAAGTCCCATTACTCTTGCGGCTTTAAGAGCTGCATTTTCTTCTTCATCTGTAAGTTCAATGATCTCTGCAGATCCTCCTCTGTGTAAATTAGATCTGAACTCCCCTTCCTTCCCTTGTCTTTTCATAGCTCCCACTACAACTCCATCTACCACAAAAGCACGAAGATCTGCACCTTTAGCTTCCTTTATGAATTCCTGAACGATCACTCTTGCCTGTAAGCCATTGAAAGCCTCTAAGATAGATTCAGCCGAATTCCTATTATCTGCTAAAACAACTCCCAAACCTTGAGTTCCTTCTAATAATTTAATCACCAAAGGAGCACCACCAACCTTGTCTATCACACTACTCACGTCTTTAGAGTAATTACTGAAAACGGTTTTAGGAAGACCTAAACTTGCTCTGGAAAGAATTTGTAAACTTCTTAATTTATCTCGAGATCGAACTAAAGCCTGAGATTCTGTTGCGGTAAAAACCTTCATCA
Organism: Gillisia sp.; assembly: GCA_024635675.1. GTDB lineage: Bacteria > Bacteroidota > Bacteroidia > Flavobacteriales > Flavobacteriaceae > Gillisia. The sequence continues at coordinate 13,572 of JAGXIJ010000014.1, read as the reverse complement.
TTTCAAACTGTCTTACAACAGCGGTTCCAAAAAAGGTGACAGACGCACCAATTCTTGGAATAACTCCGTCTATATCTATAAGTTCCTTCCCCTTATAAATTACACTGGGTTTTTTCTTTTCGATAACCAGATCACATTTTGTATGATCTACAACCATCATCTCATGTCCCTTCTTTTCCCCAACCTCAACAAGTCTTTTTGTAGAATATAAATTTGGGTTTGCAGATAGAATTACTAATTTCATGTATTATGTTTTAAATTGTTTAGGATCGTAGGGAAGGTAAATACAATGAATAAGGCTTCCTGCAGAAAGGTGTTTTTATAAGACTATAAGTTACAGTGCAAATAAAATAAAACTGAAACTATTAAAGTTAAACTTTCGATAAAAAAAGCAGCTTTTTTTATTTAGCTATAAACTATAACGACTATTTTTTAGCATAGACTTCCGTATAATTATTGCTATACTTAATAGAAAATTTAGTGTAATCATCTAGAAAATTAATTGTTAAGTCTTGATCTGCACTGCTACCATTTGGAGAAAGTTTAAACTTATTTTCACCTAAATTTTCCCATTTACCATTCACAATAACTGCTACAGCACAATTAGTTGTGCCTTCCCCTGCATAGGTAGTCTTGGTATAAGATTTAGTATTAGTAAAGGTAAAGGAGATCTGGCTACTACAATCTATATTCTCTATTACATCTCCATTCTGCACATAATAGTCCATATCCCATGTTCCATATAAACTTGTAGTTTCTATTGGGGGAGCAGAATCGTCACTTCCAGAACAAGAAGTGAATAATAAAACAGGTAATGCGAGAAGTATTAAAAGTGTTTTTTTCATAGTAACTTATATTTTTTGTTTATGGGTTTAGAACTTTCTAATTAATACCGCTAATTTATTCCAATCATCTGAATTAGCAACTGTTAATCTTATAAATTGATCTTCAATTTACAGGTAAATTCAGTAATATTCAAAAGTCATTCCCAATTCATTAATTTCGCTTCCCTTCTTTTTTAATACTTTTGATCTTAAGTAAAACTACCTCATGCCTCATCAACATTTCAAGATCTATAAGCCTTACGGATACCTGAGTCAATTTGTTTCCAATCAGAACACCAGAAGAAACAAAAAACTATTAGGTGAATTAGGTGTATTCCCTGAGGGTATTATGGCAATAGGGAGATTAGATGAGGATTCGGAAGGATTACTGTTTTTAACTACCGATGGAAAAATGAGCGATAAGGTAAGGAGCTCAAAAATTGAAAAAGAATATTATGTTCAGGTAGATGGGTTAATAACTTCACAAGCTCTAATAGCATTACAAGAAGGTGTAGAAATAGGAATTAATGGATCAAAGTATGTAACCAAACCTTGTAAGGTTAAATTGTTAGAGGAAAGTCCACAATTTCCAGAAAGAGCTAAGAAGATAAGAGATGAGCGCCATGGTCCAACTAGTTGGATCTCTATTACATTGACCGAAGGAAAATTTCGTCAAGTTAAAAAAATGACCGCAGCAGCTGGATTTCCTACTCTAAGATTGGTGAGGTATCGAATTGCAAATGAATACTTAGAGAAAATGCATCCGGGAGAAATAAATGAAGTTGAAAGCTTTATACTCTAAATCTATGTACCACAGATTGGTTTTTATTTGTTAACACAAGCCTAAAGCTGTTCTTCAGATTAATTAAAATGGTTTTAATTAGTATCTTCCCGTTGTCTTCTTTTTAAGATTATTAATTGAATAAAAATTATGAAAAAAACCTTTTTAAATTATCAAAAATCACTTGGAATTATAGCACTTGCTTCCTTAGGTATCGCACCTATGATGCAAATTAATGCCCAAGAGAAGCCAAAAACTAAAATGGAAACTAAGACCGTTAAAAATTCAGAAAACACATTGTTATCCAAATGGACCGGCCCCTACGGTGGTGTCCCTGCGTTCGATAAAATGGAACTTTCCCAATTGCAGCCAGCCATAGAAATGGGTATGGAAATGCATTTAAAGGAAATTCAAAAAATTGCCAATAGCACTGCCCCTGCAACATTCGAAAATACCATAGTTGCAATGGAAAGAGCTGGTAAACCTTTAGATAGAGCCTTTACTTATTATGGGCTTTGGAGTAGTAATGTTTCTTCTCCTGAATTCAGAGAAATTCAAAAGGAACTTTCTCCAAAGATCTCTGAATATTCTTCTAAGATCTCCCAGAATAAAAAATTATTTGATCGTGTAAAAACGGTCTATGATAGTTCCATAAAAAATCCTTTGGAAGATGACCAACAACGTGTTGTTCAACTTATCTATGAGAACTTTGCAATGGAAGGTGCAAATTTAAATGAGAAATCTAAAAAACGCTATGCCGAGATAAATATGGAGTTATCCCAGCTGTACACAAAGTTTTCTAACAATGTTTTACACGATGAGGAAGGTTATGTTACCTATTTAGAAAAAGATGAATTAGGAGGATTACCCGATTCATTTGTGAAGTCGGCTGCGAAAGCAGCTGCAGACAGAGGGAAGGAAGGGAAATATGCCATAACAAATACTCGTTCGTCTATGGATCCTTTTTTAACTTATTCTGATGAGCGAAAATTACGCGAGAAAGTATGGGACACCTATTATTCCAGAGGTGATAATAATGATGAATTCGATAATAATGAGCTAATTTCCCAAATCTTAAAACTGCGAAATGAGCGAGTTAAATTGATGGGTTATAATAATTATGCTGAATGGCGTTTGCAAAACAGGATGGCAAAAAACCCTGAAAATGCAATGAAATTAATGAATGCCGTATGGCCTGCTGCACTTGCGAGAGTTGAACAGGAAGTAGCAGATATGCAGGCAATCGCAGAAATGGAAGATCTGGACATCACTATAAAACCTTGGGATTATAGATACTATGCAGAAAAAGTTAGAAAAGATAAATATGACCTGGACTCTGATGAAGTAAAGCAATATTTACAATTAGATAATCTTACACAAGCCTTATTCTTTACTGCAGGAGAATTATTTAATTTTAATTTTACTCCAGTTGCAGAAGGTAGCGTTCCAGTTTTCCAGGAAGATGTGAAGGTGTGGGAAGTTACAGATAAGACTACCGGAGAAAACATAGGGCTTTGGTACCTCGATCCATTTGCAAGACCGGGTAAACGTTCGGGAGCATGGGCAACCACTTATAGAAGCTACACTACTTACGATGGTAAAGAAAATGTTTTAGCATCTAACAACTCAAACTTTGTAAAACCGGCACCCGGAGAGCCCGCACTTATATCCTGGGATGATGCAACCACTTTCTTTCATGAATTTGGGCATGCACTTCACTTTTTATCATCTAATGTGAAATATCCAACCTTGAATGGAGGAGTCCGGGATTATACTGAATTCCAGTCTCAGTTACTAGAAAGATGGCTATCTACAGATAAAGTGATAAATCAATTCTTATTGCACCACGAAACAGGAGAACCTATTCCTGCAGCGCTTGTTCAAAAAATTAAAAATGCCTCTACTTTTAATCAAGGTTTTGAGACAACAGAATTTTTAGCTTCAGCCTTAATGGATATGAAATATCATACTATAGATCCTGACAACGTTAATCCTAAGAGTTTTGAGAAAAAAGCCTTGAAGGAATTAAATATGCCTGAAGAGATTGTGATGCGTCACCGATCTCCACATTTTGGACATGTGTTTTCTGGAGAGGGATATGCCACCGGATACTACGGCTATTTATGGGCAGATGTTTTAACAGCTGATGCTGCAGAAGCATTCGCTGAATCTCCAGGAGGTTTTTACGATAAAGAAATGTCGGCCAAATTGGTGAAATATCTTTTTGCGCCAAGAAATTCTATGGATCCAGCGGAAGCTTATAGACTATTTAGAGGTCGAGATGCTACTATAGATGCCTTAATGAGAGATAGAGGTTTCCCAGTTCCTGCTAAAGAATCTAAAAAAATAGATGAAGTGGAAATGGAAGATGGAAAGGGAGAACTAAAAAAAGATCAGGGAGATGAAATTAAGAATTAACTAATCTTAATTCTTTACAAAATAAAAACCCCGGGCTCAATGAACCCGGGGTTTTTTATATTAGAAATTTACTGTAATTAGTTTACAGCAGTTTCAGTCATAGTTCCTTCTACTTCTACAGTTTCTTCGCTTAAAGTATCTACATTTTCCTCAGTTGGAGTTTCGATAACTTCTGCAGGAGCTTCAACTTCTGTTTCCATTACTTCTACTTCTTCAGTTTTCTCAGCTGAATCTTCCTTACAAGAGGTAAAACTTAACACTAATGCCATAGCTGCAATAGTAAAAAATGATTTTTTCATTTTGAAATTTATTATTTGATTTATGCACCAAATGTAATTCATTTTAGAATACAAAAATAAAAATAAATTTAATTTGAAAATAATAATTTAAATTAAGTAATTCCCTGTAATTCAATCGGTTAAATACAGTCAATTTAAACCTTAATAAGATTAATAATCTATGGATAGGTTAAGAAGTTGTAATTCTTCCACCATAATTTCCATAAATTAGATGTGTTTCCTTATGATGTAACAAAAGTTGTTTAAGACTCTCTAAATAATCAAATAAAATTTCCGAATTTATGGTAGGGTGTTCCATAAAAGGTAGCGTTAAAGTGTCTTCTTCTAAAAATTTATAGATCTCAGGATATATTGTTTCAATTTCCAAGGTGATCGATGTGATCTCGTTTAATAAAGTAGTGATACGTTCCATAACATTAATAGTTTAATAGTTACATAATACTCATGTGCCAACGTCTTAAATAAGGTAATTCCCTTATTACTATTTGAGCTTCCTCTAGCGTGATCTCATTGTGGACTTCTGCCATCTCTACCAGTTTTACTTCCAGTTTATGCATGGTTAAAGAATGGTCCGTAAATTCTCCTTTATCGAAACACCCAATACAATATTCCTCATTTTTTGTCTCATTTCTATTTACACCCATGGATTCCTTGGTAAAAGGCAATCCACAACTTTGGCAAGTTAAATGTTCCATAACATGTTTTTTTGTTATCATTAAATTCTCATATACCCATAATTATTTATCTTATCAAGTTAATAAAAACTGACTTCATTTAAAATGAATTTCAATATAAATAATCATAAAATTTAGTTATCCCCTTCTTGAAAAATTTATACCTAACAATTTAACTGTCAATAATTAACAAGCATACATCTTTAAAAATTAAGAAAGATTTTTACAAGAATCCATCGTATATTTACGATAAGTAAATCGACTAAATTGAATGTTTTCCTTTCTTTTATAGAAAGGTTGCAAATGGTAATTCAGCAAAATTATACCTCCCAGGTTTAGCGTTTTTAGATACTTAGCGATTTGCTCCCCCAGCCCAACTGTTATTTATTAAATATCCCCGTTGTATTTCAACAATCCCCCTCATTTTGTATTTCAAAATTTAGAAGAGAAATGAAAAACATTCTTGTTTATAATACCGATGAGTTACTCTCCAAAAGTTTAAGAACCTTTTTGGAAGCAAAAAAAATATGCAGTTTCCATTGTTCAAAATATGGGTGAAATTGATAGGATTGTTCTGCAGAAAAAAATGGATCTATTAATCTATAATTTATCAAACCCTAATCTTCACCAGTCTGATGCTCTATTAAAATTGAGATCTCACCAATTGATTAATAAATGTCCAGTAATTTTAATTTCAGAAAATGGAGATGTGAAGCAAAATGATTTCAAAAATTTCGATCATTTAGAAATTCCTCTCAACTATAATCTGCTATTAAATTCTATTGAACACGGATTAAGTGAAAATAATAATAAAACTGAGGTTCTAAATGACTATAAGAACCATCCCATTTCAAGTTTGAGGGAATTAAAAGAGTATATTTTAAAAACTGAAGAAAAAAGTTTGGTCCTCAAAGACCAGATTATCTACAATCAACATAAAAATGCCTCGTATATTTATTTAATTGATGAGGGATTTGTAAAAACCTCGAGAATGGATGACTATGGGAAGGAATTAATAACGGGCCTCTACAAGGATAAAGAATTGTTAGGTTTTTATTCTTTCAACAATATTTCTATATATCCGGAAACTGCAAAAGCGCTAAAAAACTCTTCTATCTTTAAATTTCCAATAAAATTGTTTCAGGAAATCTAGGCCAAAAACAATACTATCACTTTAGAATTTGCACAAATTCTATCAGACAATGTTTCAAGCCTAAAATCCCATATGTTAGACCTGGCTTATGCGTCGGTATTACAAAAAACAACTAAAACCCTCTTGCACTGCGTAGAAAACGTTTTAGAAAATCAATCTGAAGGAATCAATCTCTCCCGAAGTAATCTTGCAAGTATTGCGGGGATATCTACAGAGAGTTTAATTAGAAGTTTAGCCATATTAAAGAAACACAACTTGATCTCGGTGAAAGGGAGGAATATAAAAGTACTAGACTTTAAAAAATTACATTACATATAACGATTATTATAAAGAGGTTTAAATTTGATAAGGCTCCGGTTTTACATCACCTCAAGAATTATTAAAAGTTACATTTTTGAAACCTGATTTTTATCATTTTAATTACAATACATTTTAATTAATTTAGAACTAATTATTACTGAAAATATAATTGGTAATAGACGTTTAAAATTAATTTTGGGTAATTGATTTTTATATCGGTTTAGTCTAATGGATGATATTAAAGGTGGAATTGAATTGAATACACATATATTACTGAGGTAAGATCACTGGTTTTCAGGAAACGTTCAAATAACGCACTTAATATCTTCTTTGAAAGGCAGGAATTTAATATTCCTGCCTTTCTTTTTTATATGATTTCAAAACACTAGTAATCAATTTATTAAACATTTTAATTAGTTGAAGGAAGCAATAAATTCGGTACAGAAAATTGTGAAATATTAATTTTTAAACTTAGAAATTACGTCATCAATTAAATCAAACAAAGGCCGAAGAATTCCAATGCTCACCCAATCTCTAATGTTTCAGGATCCATTTTTTTCGGATATGATGGACCCCAGAAGGAACTTATTTAATTTGGATAGATTGATGAATGCTGATTTTGACTAAGATTTCTCTTTATCCCCTTCTTTAAATGCAAGAAATCTTGAGAATGAATTTGTTACAGAGTTGACTGCACCTGGTCTTTCTAAAGAAGATTTTAAGGTTACTATAGATAATGGTATTCTAAATATCTCTGCAGAAATTGAAGATAAGAAGGAGGAAAAAGGGCAATATAAAGATGGAGTTTTAAAACTTAAACTTCACAAACTTGACGAAGTAAAATCGAAACCAACAAGACAATTAAAATCGCTTAAATTAACTGTTAGCTAGCTTAAAAATATGTAAAACAATAAAGTAACAAAATATTGGCTTGACATTATAACTTGAAAAACTTATCTTTAATACAACATAAGTATAATGTTCTAATATTTACATTATGGCTACAATTACTAAAAGCAGTGGCTCTGCAAACGAAAAAAATGTAGAAGAACTTATCGATGATATTAGAGGTTGGGATAAACAACTCCAAACTGCATCAGACGAAATGCCCTTTCTAAGCCAGTTCATTTCAGCAGATATTTTCCGAAAAGACTTGCCCAATTTATTCGAAGAGCTTTTTGCTTTCTCTAATTCCTTAACGACCTTGAAATTGGAGAAAATAGAATTGCATCAAGCAATAAGTAATCATAAGAACGATCTTAATGGAATGATGGAATGTGAAGATATTTCTTGTGAATTGTTTTACTATAACCAACATCAAAAACTAGAAAATCAGCTAGTAACATTTCTATCAAGTTTCAATAAATTTCAAACGGAACTTTTCAAATTTTGCACTAATAAATTGCGCATGGCAAACTAAAAACTTCTAGAAGTTCTAATATTAATTTCACTTATATCTGCCATTATTGCCTTTTTTGTCATATTGGCGCAAAATTAATTTTATTAAAAAATTCTCATCTATCAAGTAATAACTACATTATTTTTTAAATATTTATAACTCAATCTCTTAATTTATTAAAAATAATTCAACTTTTTGATAATATTTAAATTTTCAATCGACAAGATTAAATAACTATAAATCAATTGTTTACACGCTATACGTTTATTGATATTATCTAAATTTACATTAGTAATATTACCACAAATAGTAACTATATACCATCTATTCGTAATTCTATGTAGCCATTTATAAAGCGTATTATTCAAACTTTTCTAAATAAACACTAGCCTAGTATGGTCTTTGCGCTTAGTAGCGAGTAAAAACGATTGAAATATTATACAATCGAAATCATTTAACTTAAAACAAATTAATGAGAGTATTAGTAATTGGAGGAGGAAATATGGGATTAACCTATGCAGAAGGGATGTCAAAATCTTTTCTTCTGAATCGACATAAATTAATGATCTATGACAAATCCCCAGACCTAATAGACACCTTAAAAGATCAACCACAATTTGTTGTATACAATTCCATTGAGGAGTGTTTACCAAAAGCAGATGTTGTTTTTATAGCTGTTAAGCCTTTTCATTCTGAAGTGCTTTTTGAAGAGATGAAACCACTAGTTAATAAGGAACAAATTTTTGTTTCTATTATGGCTGGAGTTACTATTGAAACTATTCAGAATAGTTTGGATGTTAAGAAGGTTATTAGAGCTATGCCTAATCTTCCTGCACAAGTGGGTAAAGGGGTGACTTCTTATACGGAAGCTCCGGAAGTTTCAAGAATAGAATTACTTACTGTTCGTAACCTATTAGATACAACGGGAGAATCTATACGTGTAGAAAGTGAAAATTTCATTGACGCTTCTACCGGAATTTCTGGAAGTGGGCCAGCATATGTATTTTATTTTATGCAATCTATGTTGGAAGCAGCCTTGAAAATGGGCTTCTCTAAAAACGATTCGAAAATATTGGTAAGCAAAACCTTTGAAGGTGCTGTGGAACTTTTCAACCAATCGGATCTTTCCCCAAATACATGGATGGAAAGAGTTGCCTCTAAAGGAGGAACTACCAGAGCAGCATTAGATTCTATGGAAGATAACAATGTAAAAGAACTTATTAAAGATGCTGCATACGCTGCCTTCGATAGAGCAGTGGAATTAGGGAATGAGTAAAAATAAAAGAACACGAATAATAAAGTCAATAAAATGGAGAAGAAGAGAATTGTTGTAAAAGTTGGTTCTAATGTAATGACCAACAAAGACAACAGAATTTTAGTACCGGTATTGAAAAATCTCGTGAAACAGATCGCTACCCTATATGAAGAAGATATAATGGTTGTCTTAGTTTCTTCCGGTTCTGCAATTGCAGGAATGGAAGTTTTGGGAGATATAAGCATAAAGGATGAATCCAAACGTAGACAAGTATTTTCATCCGTTGGACAACCAAGGATGATGCGCCACTATTATAGCCTTTTCCACGATTATGGAATGCGTTGTGGACAAGTGCTGGCAACTAAAAGAGATTTTAGCCCAGGAATGCACAGAGAGAATATGATAAACTGTTATGAATCTTTACTTTCTGAGGGTATTATACCAATAGCAAATGAAGATGATGCAGTATCTGTTACCATGTCTATGTTTTCTGATAATGATGAATTGGCGAGTTTGGTTGCAGAACTTATAAAGGCTGATTGCCTTATAATATTAAGTGATACCGAAGGGCTCTATACAGGGCATCCGGACTCTGAAGATTCAGAAAAACTGAATAAAGTTAACGGAGACGAGGATGTAGAGCAATATGTTCAGGAATCTGAAAAAGGTGAAGGTGAAGGCCGTGGAGGAATGGAATCTAAAATAAAAATCGCAAAGGAAACCGCCGCTAAAAACATCCCAACTTATATCGCGAACGGTAAAAGAAGGAATGTAATATTGGATATTCTGGCCGGAAAATCTGTTGGAACCAAGTTTACAGCATAAAGAATAGTTAACAAGTTTTAAAGAGAGATATAATGAAATTGATAAAAACAGAAACTAAAAACAATGTGTTACGATCTATGATGCAAATTCTAGATAAGAAGCGCGTTGAGATTATAAATGCAAATAATAAAGATCTGGAAGCCTTTGGAGAAAAAGAAGGTGCCATGTACGACCGTCTTATCGTAAATGATAAAAAGGTAGATGGTATGATCCAGTCTATAAAAGAAGTGATGCAACAGGAAGATCCTGTGGGGCAAACAATCTCACACTTGGTCTTGGACAGCGGGTTGGATATCACCAATAAAACTGCCCCATTTGGTACCATCATGATCATTTATGAATCAAGACCGGATGTAACAATAGAAGCTGCTGTTTTGGCTTTTAAAGCCAATAGTAAAATTCTTTTAAAAGGAGGAAAAGAAGCCAACTTTAGCAACAAGATTCTCGAAGAATGCTGGCATGAAGCCTTAAAAGAAAACAACTTGAAGACCGATTGGATCCGTCTGTTAAATATGGATCGTACTGAAACTCAGGAATTCCTGAAAAACCCACCAGAGAAACTAGATTTAATAGTGCCCCGTGGAGGAGAAAAGTTGATTGGGTTTGTTAAGGAGCATGCTACTTGTGCCGTATTAATTAGTGGTCGTGGTAACAACTTTTTATATGTTGCCGAAGATGCCGATTTTGATATTGCAAAAAAAGTGATCCTAAATGCTAAAATCGAAAAAATTTCAGGTTGCAATGCGCTGGACAAGGTTTTGGTAGATAAAAATATTCCCGAATACGAAAGTAAATTAAAGGAATTGCAAAATATGCTGAAAGAGCATAAAGTGGAAATTCTGGTTGATGATGAAGTTAAGAAAGTTCTTAAAGTTGAGTCTTTAATTCCGGGAAAAGATACCTGGAGCGAAGAGTTTCTTGCTATGAAAATAGTAGTTGGAGCAGTTCAAGGACTCGATGAAGCCATGAATAAGATCAATCAATATTCCGGAGGTCACTCTGCAGTGATTATCACCAAGGATAGAAATGAAGCTTTAGAATTTATGGAGCAAGTAGATAGTGCTGCCGTTTATCACAATGCATCCACGAGATTCACCGATGGTGGACAAATGGGTGTTGGTGCAGAACTGGCAATTAGTACAGATAAACTTCACCATAGAGGACCGCTAGGACTAAAACAATTGGTAACCAACAAATATTATGTGTTGGGCGATGGACATATAAGAGAATAGCATTCTCTTTCTTTTAAAAAATGAGTGAAATGTATTGGAATTGTAATTTCAATACATTTCGCTCATTTTTTTTATATAAATTTTCACAGTATTTACTAACACAATTCTGTAACAAGCACTTAAGTTTACAGTCTAATTCATTGAAAATTATTAATAATGAAAAAAATATTATTATCCATTGCGCTTTTTACAGCCGTAATTGGATGTAAAGCTCCAAAATCTATCAATACTCCTACAATAGATAGAACAGTTGTAAATTTAGATTTGTTAAATATTAAAGATGATAAGGTAAAAGTTACCATAGACCCAGAGAAATTTACAACCCAAACAGTTTCATTTCATATTCCAAAAACGGTTCCGGGAACTTATTCCATAGATAACTACGGAAGATTAATAGATAATTTTAAAGCTATAGATTATCTGGGTGCAGAATTACTAGTGGTTAAGACCGATGCTAATTCTTGGAAGATCGATAACGCAGCTAATTTAGATAAGATCACCTATTTAGTAAACGACACTTTTGATATTGATGGAGAAAAAGGGGTGTTCTCGCCTGCAGGAACCAATATAGAAAAGGATAAAAACATCCTTTTAAACCTTCATGGCTTTGTAGGATATTTTGATGATCTAAAGGAAAAACCTTACCAGATAATAATTAACAGACCAAAAGATTTATTTGGAAGCACTTCCCTTAAGCTTTCTGAAAGTGTAGATTTTGAGAAAGCGCCTAATTCTAAAAAGGATGTTTATCTAGCCCAAAGATATTTTGATGTTGTAGATAATCCTATAATGTATTCAAAACCTGATACTACCTATGTAAATGTGGAAGGGATCAAGGTATTGCTTTCTGTTTATTCCCCAAATAAAATACACACCGCAAAGAGTATCAAACCTCAGATCCAGAAAATGATCGCAGCACAAAAGCGGTTTTTAGGTAAAATTGATAACACCTCAAATTATTCAATACTTCTTTATTTAGCAGAGCCTGAAAAATTAGACGCTAAAGGATTTGGTGCTTTAGAACACCACACCTCTACAGTCGTAATTCTTCCGGAAACCATGCCACTTGAAGCTTTGAATAGTGCTATGACAGATGTAGTATCACATGAATTCTTTCATATTCTCACACCTTTAAATGTTCATGCAGAAGAGATCCATTATTTTGATTATAACAATCCAAAAATGTCTCAACATTTATGGATGTATGAAGGTGTTACCGAATATTTCGCAAACCTTTTTCAGGTAAATCAAGGATTAATAGATAATCAGGATTTTTATAAAAGAGTTTCAGATCAAATCGAAAGTTCAAAAAATTATAATGACAGCCTTTCATTTACTTATATGAGTAAAAATGTATTGGACGAGCCTTATAAAGATGAGTACTATAATGTGTATCAAAAAGGAGCTTTAATTGGAATGGCTTTAGATATTAGACTTAGGGAATTAAGTAAAGGCAAAACAGGAATTTTAGATCTCATGAAAAAATTAAGTGAGAAATATGGAAAGAATAATCCGTTTAAGGACGATCAATTAATTTCGACCATCGTATCCTTAACCTATCCTGAAATTCAAACTTTTTTCGATAATTATGTTACCGGCTCTACTCCAATTCCTTATGATCAATTTTTTGAAAAGGTTGGTGTTACGTTAGCTACTGAAGAAGCGCCTACCTCTTTCTTTTTAGATGGACAAGTTCCTTATATTGATGGAAACCCAGAAAACATGAAGTTGTTTTTCAGAAAAGGAATCACTTTAAATTCTTTTCTAAAGAAATTAGGAGTGCAAAATGGGGATGTAATAAAAGAAATTAATGGAACTTCTTACACCATTCAAAATGTATACGATCTCATCATGGGCTCGCAATCATGGACAGAAGGAGATGAGGTATCCATGCTTTTAGAGAGAGACGATGAGGAAGTATTGCTAACAGGAAAAATCACCGTTCCTACTACACAGAAGACGACGATTAAAGAAATGGAACTTCCTGTAACCGATATGAGAGTGAAATTAAGGAATGCTTGGTTGAAAAATTAAAGCATATCATAAGATTTAAAAGAGGCTGTTTAATAAGTAAAAAAAATCTTAACGAATTAATTATTTATTGAAAAGCCTCACTTTTTTTTTAGTTTCTATATAACATCTAAAAGAAATAATTTCTAGACTGAATGTAGATAATCTTTAATAATTGAACTCCTCTTTGTAAATTAGGTTTTAATTAATACAATTTTTTAGCTGCTATGGACATCCCAATTCTTAAGGATATTGTTATTATTTTAGGCCTATCTATCTTTATCATTCTGGTGTTTCAGAAAATAAAGGTTCCTTCTTTGTTGGGTTTTTTACTTGCAGGAATTATTGCAGGCCCTTATGCCTTCAATTTAATAAGCTCTCAACATGAAGTAGAGCTACTCT
>JAGXIJ010000082.1 GCA_024635675.1 Gillisia sp. | reverse complement strand
GGGATCACCTCTTCCACCACCACAAATATCATTGCGCCGGCAGCAAAAGCCAAGGCATAAGGTAAAATTGGCTGAAAAGTCATTACTGCCCAAGCTCCTAAAACAGCTGCCATAGGTTCTACGGCAGCAGAAAGCTGCCCGTAATTAAAACTTTTCCATCTGCTTAGTCCTTGTCCACGTAATGGCATTGCAACTGCAAAACCTTCAGGGAAATTCTGTAATCCAATTCCAATTGCCAATGCTACAGCTCCACCAATAGTTGCCCCATCGAAACCTGCAGCTACTCCTCCAAATAAAACTCCAATTGCTAATCCTTCCGGAATATTATGCAAGGTTATTGCCAGGGTTAATAGAACAGATTTATGCCAGGGAGTTTTAATTCCTTCCTTTTCGTCCATTTTAAAATTCACATGAAGGTGAGGTAATATTTTGTCTAATCCGAAGATAAACAAGGCTCCCAGAAAAAAACCAACCCCTGCAGGTATTACTTTTTCAAATCCTTCTCCCTTGCTCATCTCTATTCCTGGTGCTAATAAACTCCAAAAACTTGCAGCAACCATTACTCCTCCAGTAAATCCGAGCATCCCATCGAAAACAGCCCGGTTCATTTTTTTAAAGAAAAACACAAGAGAAGCTCCAAGCGCTGTAACTCCCCAAGTGAAAAGAGTAGCATAAAAAGCTGCCAAGATCGGGTCTATACCTTCAAGATAGGCGATAATATCGTTCAACATAGTTTAAGAAGTTTTAATGAATAAATTACTGGATATAATATTTGATATTTTTAGTTCTCTGCCATTTAAATTTATAAGCATCGAATGATCGAAGGATTCCTTTTCTAAAACGCTTATTTCTTTACCTAAGGCAATATCGTTCTTATCTAAATATTGAAGAAATTCTGTGGAGGAGTCTTTTACACCTACACAAATACCGGATTCTCCAAGCTTCAGTTCAGACAATAAGACCTTATCTGAAAAAACGAAATTTCCTTTTGCGTCTGGAATTGGATCTCCATGTGGATCCTTTTTTGGATGTCCTAAAAATTTGTCTAGTTCGATTATGAGTTTTTCAGATTTAATATGTTCCAATTGCTCTGCAACTTCATGAACTTCATCCCAGGCAAAACCAAGTTTATCTACCAAAAACACCTCCCAAAGACGGTGTTTCCTAATCACTTCCACTGCGGTTTCCCTACCGAATTCACTAAGCTTGACACCTTGATATTTTTTATAAGCCACTAATTTTTTTTCAGATAAGCGCTTAATCATATCTGTTACCGAGGAAGCTTTCGTGCTCATCTCTTCTGCCAAGGCATTGGTACTAACCCCTGTTGGATATGCTCTTTCCAGATGAAAGATTGCTTTTAAATAATTTTCTTCAGAGAGACTGAACATATTTTTAATTAATTAGGAATTCTATAACTAAATCCAGCACCTAAAATCAGGTCTGGATCGCTGTTTATGGCTGTTCCTATATATGCATCTAATTGAAAATTATCTGCCAATTTATAGGTAAATCCACTGTCTAAATAGTGAGTTGCTTCTAAGTTCTCAGGGAGTTCGCCATAGATCTCACCATACCATCCTAAATTTTGACTAATGCTATAGCCATAGGAAACGGTATAAATGTACTGAATACCATCACTTAGTCCATCCAAACCTGCACCCAGATTATATGAAATTCCAGAACTGTTGGATATAGTATGACTAAATGCTAATCTTATATCTAAACCTGTAGTGTCATAAGATTTGGAGGTAACTGGGAGAGAAAGATGTCCTAATAATGCCATTTCGGGGAGAATCCCATTCTCTTTCGCGATTCCTATTTTTAAACCAACCAACAATGGGCTAAAGGAATTAAATTCCTCTTCTAGAGTTATTTTTTTGAATTTTGATCTGGAATAATCCAAACCTAGCCTAAATTCCAGGTTATTTAGAACCCCGATTCTCAATAATCCTGTTCCATAAGTTAAATCCTCCTGAGCATCTCCCTCTGATAATTGGGATCCCAATTCTATTTGAAAATAACCTTTGGGTACTAAAACTGAAGATTCTGTCGCATCCGGCCTATCTGTAATAAGCTGAGGAATAGGATCTTCCTGCGAATATCCCGAGTATCCAAAAAACACAATAACTGAAAATATATAGACTGCCTTAAAATTCATAAGGCAAAGGTGAGATTATTTTTAAGATGAAACAAATATTTTTTTAGGCTAGGCTAAAAATAAAATATATCAGTACGAAATCGCCAGTATTATTGGCCGATTTTTATAGTCCTCTTTCTTTTTGAATTTGCTCGTAGGCTTCCTGAACTTTCGTGAATTTGTCCTGCGCTCCTTTTTGATAAGCTTTATCCATATGTTGAAGTTTATCTGGATGGTACTTTTTTGCCATTGTTCTATAGGCTTTTTTAACGTCTGCATCTGTAGCCGACTTTTCGATCTCCAGGATCTTGTAGGCATTATCGGCACTTTTAAAGAACATTGCCTTGATACTTTCAAAATCTCTATTGTTCAACGCTAAAAATCCTGCAATAGATTGTAATTGTGAAACTTCAGCAGTTGAAATAGTTCCATCTGCTTGGGCAATGCTAAATAGGAAATGCAAAATCTGCAATCGCACTTCATATTTGGTACGCTGCTGCAGGTAGAGCCCGATTCTTTGAGCCGAGATTTCCCTATCCTTTATAACTTCATTGAAGGTGCGAAATGTGGCATTTGCACGCTCCCTCCCGTAGGCTTGCACAAAATATGCTCGTACAAAATCCAATTCAGATTGAGAAACCTGCCCATCTGCCTTGATCACCAAGGACGCGAGAGAAAGTAAATTAAGTTCAAAATCCCCTGGAGAGACAGTTCTGCCTTCTTCAGAAAAAATATTTTTGATCCCACCTTTAGAGCGACTCCAATTATCTATTACTGTTCCTACTATAAAACCAAGGATAGCCCCGGGATATCTGAAAAACATATAGCCCATTACGGCCAATATCCATTTAAACATAAAATTCTGCTTGATGAGTGGCAAATATACTATTTTGAATAAGTAATAAACAGGCTGTTTCACATAAAGTTACTAATGGCTTCTATAAGTTGAACCTATTAGCTTATAGGAAATTGAGATATACAGAGCAAAAGTAAATTTGTATCTTTGTCCTTTATAAATTTTAATAAAAAACTCTATATATGTATCCAGCAGATTTAGTTAAACCAATGAGAGAAGACCTTACTAATATAGGTTTTCAAGAATTACATACTGTTGCAGATGTTGATGCTGCAATGGAAAAAAAGGGAACTACCTTGGTAGTAGTGAATTCAGTTTGTGGATGTGCCGCGGCTAATGCTCGCCCGGGAGCTCGTATTTCTTTACAAAACAGCAAAACTCCAGATAATTTAGTAACCGTTTTTGCAGGTGTAGATAGCGAAGCTACAGATAAAGCTCGTGGTTATATGATCCCTTTCCCTCCTTCTTCTCCTTGCATGGCATTATTTAGAGACGGAGAATTAGTACACATGTTAGAACGTCACCATATTGAAGGACGTCCTGCAGAAATGATCGCAGACAATTTAACAAGTGCTTTTAACGAGTTTTGTTAATTAGCATTTAATATAATTTAAAAGCCGATTCTTTACTGAAATCGGCTTTTTTTTGCTTTTTAATTAGGTTCTTTTTTTAGTATCTTTCTTAATCTAATTTCAAATTGATGAAGGCGTTAGTTTTAATACTCTTATTAATTGTTTCAGCAGCCAGTTGCCAGAATACAGAAGATGTACAAAATGTAAGTCTTCAAGATCTCGAATTACAATTTGAAGTCATTCAGGAATTAGTGAACCAGAGCAACTGTTCTGAAAATTCACAATGTAGCTACATTGCCTACGGAACCAAGGCTTGCGGAGGACCACAGGGCTATCTCGTGTTTTCTTCGGAAATAGATGAAAATAAGCTGAAGGCGATGGTGACTAAATATTCTAAGGATGAAGATACTTACAACAAACAAAATGGAATAATGAGTGATTGTAGTTTCCCTTTACCCCCTGAAAATTTTTCATGTATTGGTGGTAAATGTGTTGCAATAGAATAACCAATTCTTATTATCCTTTTTCACATAAAAATGTATTTTTGCAGCAAGCACATTCTAAAATGAAGAAACTTCTTGCCTACCCGCTTTCAATAATTTCATACTTTTTTTTCTTTTTAACCTTATTGATGTTTCACGGTATCCAATGGTTCTGTTTTACTTTTATTGGAAAAGAGGCTCATAAAACTTCGGTAGATGTTTTTAATCTCACCTTAATGCGATGTCTAAATATTTTGGGGACTACTTTTACCGTAGATAATCCGCATAATATTCCAACAGATGTGCCTTGCATCTTCGTATCTAATCATCAAGGGCTCTACGATATTCCGCCCATTATTTGGTATTTAAGGAAGCATTATCCTAAGTTCATCAGCAAAAAAGAGTTGGGCAAGGGAATTCCGGGAATTTCATATAATCTAAGAAAAGGTGGTTCCGCTTTAATAGACAGGAAGAACCCTAAACAAGCAGTTGTTACTATTTCAAAATTTGCTAATTATCTTAATGAAACGCATCATTCTGCAGTAATTTTCCCTGAAGGCACGCGCAGCAGAGATGGGAGGCCAAAGAAATTTGCAGAAACCGGATTACAGATCATGATAAAGAAAATGCCACATGCCTTAGTGGTACCTATTACCATAAATAATTCATGGAAATTATTCGAATATGGCAGTTTTCCTTTAGGGATTGGAGTGAATATTAAAATGAAAATTCACGCACCAATTCCTGCGAATTCAGACGATGCAAATAGCATTATCGCTAAGGTAGAGCGTACGATTACAAAAGACATTTTTTAGGCACCTATATAATTCCAACTTAATATGACTTCAGAAAAGATCATAGAAGAAACGATTTCATTTGTTAAAGAAACATTGAAAGATGCTGAAGGCGGTCATGATTGGTTTCATATTGAACGAGTATTCAATAATTCCAGACTAATTGCTTCTTCAGAAGAGGTTGATCTTTTAATTGTAGAATTAGGAGCATTACTTCATGATATAGCTGATTCTAAATTTCATAATGGAGATGAAACAGTTGGTCCAAAAGTAGCCAGAGAGTTTCTAAGCAATTTGAAGGTTGAGAATGCTGTGATAGAGCATGTAATAAAGATCATTGAAAACATCTCCTTTAAAGGCGGAAATACGAGCCAATCTTTTCATTCTAAAGAGCTGGCAGTGGTTCAAGACGCCGATAGGCTGGATGCCTTAGGAGCCATAGGAATTGCCAGAGCTTTTAATTATGGCGGATTTAAAGGAAGAGGACTTTACGATCCTGAAATAAAATCGAATTTAGGGATGTCTAAAGAGGAGTATAAAGCTTCTAATGCCCCAACAATCAATCACTTTTACGAAAAGCTCTTATTGCTGAAAGATCGCATGAATACCGAGTCTGGAAAAGCGATTGCAGAAAATCGGCATAATTATATGATATCCTTTTTAGATCAGTTTTATGCTGAATGGAACGGGAAAGTATAAAACAAAAAAGCCTTACTAGAAAGTAAGGCTTTTTTGTTTATTTCTTATAATTATAATTCATTAGTGTCATTCTGAACGCAATGAAATGAAGTGAAGAATCTCACCATAGGAATGGGATTCCTCCTCCGTCGGAATGACATTTTTCACTTTGAAATTCTGGAACAAGTCCGGCATCCATGGATGACTAGGATTTTAGAATCGATTAAACTATTACTTACAACCAGGCACTCCAAGGAATTCTTGAAAGCACTAAGATCAAAGCCAGGGTATAAAAAATAGCCAGAATCTTGAATTTCGGCTTAGAGGTAAGTTTCTTTTTGTGCTTAGAATATCCCATTGTTATTAAAACAACAGCAAGGATCATAATAAGTGGATGCTCTACATTATATAATCTCAAGGTTGGATCTTTCATTACTCCACCCATTCCTAATTCGCCAAACATTTTGAAATAAGGAGTGGTAAAATATAATACGAACCCAATAAGCAACTGTAAATGGGTAACTATAAGTGCAAACAAAGCAATTCTAAAGTTGGTTGCGCCATATTCTTTATTGGATGCATATCCTACGATAGCGTTTACTGAGGCAATAACTAAAACTGTTAGGACCAGATATGCCCAATAAGAGTGGATGAACTGAATTGTTTCGTACATGGTTTTTATTTTAAGGTGAAAATATTAAAGTTAATGGAATTTGACTAATTCCATTTGTTTTCTGCAGCGGCACCGCCCCAGATTAGAGTTGCAATGTATGGATTATCTATGAAAATATTTCTATTCCCTTGAGCAGCATAGATCACATTGTTGCGTTGCATTTCGAATGCTGAAACCGGGTCTTCTTTATTCCATTTTAAAAATAGATCCAAGCTTCCAACTTTTACAAACTCTTCTCCATAACGCACATTAAGATACATTACCATTCTTGCAACATCCCCTTTCCATTCATCTCCCGGAAACCATTCGTTATCTCCTACCAATTTGTATGTACCACTTCCATCAACAAACGGATAATTACTTCGCAGGGAATTAATGTCGGCATCAGTAGAACGCAAATGATGTAGATCTGTAACTGCATCTTCAGAATTTAATTTAGACTGAGGAAAAATATGTTCGGTATTAAATGTTTGCGGACTATAAGAATTGGTTCCCGAAGTGTATTCTTTCCAAAATCTACTTTCCCCGGTATACATTAAAATAACATTGTCTTGATTAGTTAGATCTGCATCGGCAATATAAAGAAATTCGTGTCTTTGCCCATAAGAAAGGATAGTCGTGTGATTATTTATAGTATGATTTGATACAAATTCAAAATTCAAATCGGCATCAATTGTAATTGCAAGCTCCGCATAATAGCCTTTTATTCCCTCCGGGACATTAAAAGCTACGGCCTCTAACACATTTACAGTAACTGTTGCAGTAGAACAAGTGGCTTCTGCATCATCATCACAAAGAGAATAGGTGAAGCTGTCCTGACCCTTAAAACCATTCGCGGGAGTGTAAGTTACACTGCCATTAGAGTTTAAAATAACTGTTCCTGAAGATGCAGAACCATCTACAGAAGTTATTGTAGCCTCATCGGTAATATCATCATTCGAAGCTAAAGTTGTAATTGTAACAGAAACTGAAGTTACGGTACTAGCTTCATCATCTGTCGCAACCGGTGATCCGGCATCTGTTACTGTAATTGTAACGGTAGCCGTAGAACAGTTTGAATCCTGATCACATAATTTATAAGTAAATGTATCTTCTCCAACAAAGTCTGCTTTAGGAACATAGGTATAACTTCCATTTCTATTGTCTGTAATAGAACCTCCGTTAGAGGTTTCAATATCTATACTTGTAATTCTAGAGCCGGTTACTACAGTATCATTGTTTAATAAAGTTGAAATAACTAGATCCTCGTCTTCTTTTGTTTCTACGGAATCATCTACGGCAACCGGTTTATCGGTAGCATTTGGTTCCGGCTTTATAGGAGTTGTTCCTCCATCATCGGAGCTACAGGAAACTATTAAAAGTGCAAGAAATAAATAGATTAACTTTTTCATTAAAAGGTTTTATTAGAACAATGCAAATATCAAATAATTCAAACAATAAAAAAACCTCTTACCCTAAAGCAAGGGTAAGAGGTTTTTAATATAAGTATTAATGGTTGGTTTATTGGTTTAAAACCCATTCGCCACCTTCTTTTATTAAACTAAGTTCTTGATTAACTACAGAACCATTATATACTGCAAAAGTAACCACGTATTGTTGTCCTTCCTCAGCATTTGGCATTAAGTTATCCAGGACAGCATTCATTGCCTCAACTAACATAGATGGACTCCAGTAATTACCAGAAGATGATCTAACATCGAAACTCTGAAATCTTCCAACATTATCTGCTGGACCAGGGTACACATCTATAAATGCGCTACTAACAACAGAATAATCTGATCCGGCTAAAGTATATCGAATAGTATTGTCTGGAATCCAAACCCCATTGATATTACCAAATTGAATGCTTTGAGAAAGTGTATTATTGTAAGGTTCAAAAGCAGTACCGTTATATATAAAATTCTTTACGTAGCTATAAGTAGTTCTATCTGTAGTACTACCATCTCCGTCTACATCTTGAACATCTGTAGTGTAAAGCTTATACATAATAGGCTTAATATCACCAGCTTCTAATATTTCATATTTATATTTCTCTTTCAAAAGTAATGGGAGCTTTACGTCGGCCTCATCTTCAGAAGAGAAATTAGGAAAACCTTCTCCAACTAATTCGTATTCCTCATCTGTTAATCCCGGAATGAATTGAAACTCACCATTCACATAAAGAAATCCATTATTTAGAGTCTTAGCATTTCCATCGTAAAACTTGTAAGTCAAGGATACTAAAGTACGGTTTTCTAAATCCGGAAATTTATCATTCAAGAAAGTATAGATCTGGTCCTCATCATCAAAGTTATCATACTTCTCAGTATCCTCATAAGAGTCATAATCCTCAGTAGTTACCTTATAAACGATAAGGCTTCTTTCTGTAGATCGAGGTGCGTAAATATCGAAAGTGATATTAGCAGTAGAATTAGTTCCATAATATGGATACTTACTTGCTAAAAATTCTGGCAATAAATTCTTTGCATCATCAACTGAGTTGAAATTGGAAAAATTCAAGTCTAATTCATCATAATCATCCTCAGTAAGCGTGTATTGGATATTTCCAACTGCTAACTCACTGTCTAATCTATCGTTAATTTCGTTATGGATATCTTCCATAGGCTCACATCCTGTTACGGCTAGACCTAAGAAAATAGCTAAATAGTAAAATGTGTTTTTCATTTTCAGTATTTTTTAAAATTTAATTTTAGCTCCAACAGTATATGTCCTTCCGAATCCATACCACACAGACCCTCCTTGAGCATCAGCAATATATTCTGTATCTGCTACATTAAAAACATTAGCGTTTACAGAAGCATCTAATGGGCCAAAGGTAAAATTATGTGTTAACCCTAAATCCAACAGTCCGTAGTCTGGAGTCTCCCATGGGTTAGGTAAATTTGGTTCATTTCTATCTGTAGGTTCAAAATCTGCAAAGTATTTATCGAAGTATGTGAAATCC
>JAGXIJ010000081.1 GCA_024635675.1 Gillisia sp. | reverse complement strand
AGATGTGTATAAGAGACAGCCGTAATTTCATGGGCTATACCACATCAAAAACCCGTGTTATGATTGGACTTGGAGTTTCAGCCATAAGTGACAGCTGGTATGGGTTTGCTCAAAATGTAAAAGGTGTAGAAGAATATCAGAATTTGATTGAAAATCATATTTCTCCGGTATATAGAGGCCATATTCTCACAAAGGAGGATCTGGCAATTAGAAAACACATCCTTAACCTGATGTGCAATTTTAAAACAACCTGGTTTACAAGGGATAATTTTTTTGAGGAACTGCCACAGGTTATTCATTCCTTAGAAGAGATGCATAATGATGGATTGGTAGAATTGGATAGTAATTTTTTAAAAATTACAGAACGCGGAAAACCATTTGTAAGAAATGTATGTATGGCCTTTGATAGGCGATTACAAAGAAATAAGCCGGAAACCCAACTATTCTCTATGACAGTTTAGTTTGAATTATAAAGTACATAAAAAGCCAGAGAAGGCGTATTAAGTTAAAACATATACCGTAAAAGTAAAACAGAAATTGAAGTACTTAAAAAATAAAATAATAGATTAAAATTCTTAGAAGTAATGAGTTTACATATTGAAGCTAAAAAAGAAGAAATAGCTGAAACGGTATTGCTACCGGGAGATCCATTGAGGGCAAAATGGATTGCTGAAACCTTTCTTGAAGATAGAATCTGTTATAATAATATTAGAGGGATGCTTGGTTATACTGGATTTTACCAAGGAAAACGCGTTTCTGTTCAGGGTACAGGAATGGGGATACCTTCAGCAGTGATATATGCTCATGAACTGGTAAATGAATATGCTGTGAAAAACCTTATTAGGGTAGGAAGTGCAGGAGCTTTTCAGCCAGATATGAAATTACTCGATCTTGTTATTGCGATGTCGGCTTCTACCACTTCATCCTTAAACCGGTCCAGGTTTAATGGTGGGGATTATGCCCCAACAGCGAGTTTTAATCTTTTTATGAAAGCAGTTAAGCATGTTACTGGGAAAGGAATAGCCTTTAAAGCTGGGAATGTTTTGTCTTCAGATATTTTTTATGATGATGATCCTGAATTCTATAAAAAATGGGCAAACTATGGAGTACTTTGCGTTGAAATGGAAACAGCAGGTCTCTATACCCTCGCTGCAAAATATGGAGTAAATGCCATATCTATTCTCACAATTTCTGACTCCCTTGTAAACGGGGATAAGATTTCCCCTGAGATGCGAGAAAAAAAACTAGGTGAAATGGTAGAAATAGCACTTAATGTCTATTAATTAATACTAGATTCCATCGGTTCTCATCCTACTTTACATAGTCAAAAGTTTCTTGGAGTTAATATTAGATACTTTGTCCATAACTAGGCTATATGCATAATAATATTTGTAAATCCCTACAGGTGCGAAGAATAAAAAATTCCCATCACATCTTGGAGTTGCTATCATTGGATTACAATTTAATTAATGAGAAATTTTCGTTAAACTCACGAATTGCGAAATAAGTTATTTTAAATTATAAACAAGCATAGCCGTATTATTATTCCTCTCAAACCTATTATCTGGCCTTATAACAAAGTATAAAACCACGAGCTGAAAGCGATATTTATATTTTTTAGATGTTTTTTTTAGCGAAACCTTAAGATGAAAATAGAAGAGGAATTCTTAGCTTAATAACAAAAATGAAAAGTCCTGGTATATTCTTTTTAGTCTTAACCAGTATTGTTTTGATATTGGTTGCAATGTTTTCAGCTTTAAATTTTCCTTTTCCTTTTCCTCTTGTTTTTTATTTGGTTTGTTTAGGGAAGCTATTATTACTAATTACAGCATATAAAGTTCTTACAGATGATTATAAGCCCAATAGCAGCTTTGAAGAATTCTATGAAAAGGTAACCGGAGATACTAAAGAGTGATTATTCTAAAATATTACAACGTATCTTTTAAAAATATTTAGAGGACATTAATAAGTGACAGCTGTTATTCATTTCTTTTAAGTAACATAAAAAGAGATTAATAGTTACCTCTATAAAGCATCTCTATATATAATTTTCATTTCTTTACAATCAGAAAAAATTACAGCTGGTGGATTATCTTAATTCTGCTTTAAATTTTTACATTTACTCTAAAATATAATATCTAAATAATTGCAAAAAATATTTCAGGATAAAGGTGAGATTTTCAATCTCTTATTCGAGGCTGCCTCAGAAGGGATAATTGTGGTTGATAATACTCAACATATAGTTGCGGTAAATGTGGCTGCAGAAAATATGTTCGGATATCAAAAAGGAGAGTTGATCCTACAACCTTTGAATTTATTAATTCCAAAGAAATACCATACTAACCATCATCACCATTTTGAATCTTTTATTGAAAACAGCGAGAAACGGCAAATGGGTCATGGTAGGGTTCTTCATGGAATTAAAAAAGATGGTTCATTATTCCCGGTTGAAGCGGGCCTGAACCCGTTTAAAAAAGATGGGCAGGAATTTGTAATGTCCCTAATAATAGACATTAGCGTTCGAATGGAAACCGAGCGTCAAATAAATGAGCTCAACACGCATCTTGAGGAGAAAATAAAAACCAGAACGGGTGAGCTTAGTGAGAGCATTAATAAATTGGAAGATCTGAATAAAAATCTTCATTCTGAGATTTCGAAAAGGAAAGCTGCAGAAGAAAAAATTAAAGATGCACTGCAAAAAGAGAAGGAGCTTAATGACTTAAAAACAAAATTCCTTTCCTTGGTCTCGCATGAATTTAAAACTCCTTTAAGTGGTATTCTTACCTCGGCTACCCTGACCGAAAAATACACAGAAACTGAGCAGCAAGACAAGCGAGAGAAACATTTGGGTACCATTCGAAATAAGGTGCATTATCTTAATAACATCCTAAACGATTTCTTATCTATAGAAAGGCTAGACAGTGGCAAAGGTCTATATAAATATGGTGATTTTAGTTTAAAGCGGTTGATTAACGAAGTTATTTACAACGCTAATGTTACTTTAAAAGATGGCCAAGAAATAAATTATCCAAAAGATATTGAAGATATAACAATATATCAGGATGAAAAAATCCTGGAGTTAGTTCTATTTAATATTTTAGGAAATGCCATCAAATATTCCCCGGAAAACACCACTATTAAGCTTGAAGTATCTTTAACCGAAAGCAAAATAGTTTTTATTATAAAAGATGAGGGACGAGGAATTCCGAAAAAGGATCAAAAACATATTTTTGAGAGATATTTTCGAGCAGAAAATGCGTTGTTGGACCAGGGAACCGGCATTGGTTTAAATATTTCTAAAACCCATTTAGTAAATATGGGTGGACAAATAAGTTTTTTAAGTGAAGAAAAGAAGGGAACCCAATTTAAAATAGAACTCCCAATAGTAACCCCCGGAAAAAGCACATAGATGAAAAAGATATTACTGATAGAAGACGATGTTACTGTACGTGAAAATACAGCAGAACTACTGGAGCTTTCAGAGTATGAAGTCATTACCGCCAATGATGGCCGTCAGGGTTCTATTAAAGCGCAAAAGGAATTGCCGGATATTATTATTTGCGATATAATGATGCCGGAAATGGATGGTTATGGGGTGATTCAGGAACTCAGTAAGAATAATCAAACTGCTAATATCCCATTTATTTTTCTTTCGGCTAAGACTGAACATAAGGATATTCGTCGTGGAATGGATCTGGGAGCCGATGATTATCTTACCAAACCATTTGAGGAAGTAGATCTCTTAAGTGCTATCGAGAGTAGGTTAGCGAAAGTTGCGATTTTGAATTCAATTCAAAAAGATGTAGATCCTGTGGAAGACACAGGAAGATTAAAAAATCTCGATGAGCTACGTGAACAATTCGAGTCCTATCAAATACTGAATTTTAAAAAAGGAGAATATATATACGAAGAAGGAAAACAGTCCAATTTTTTCTATCTCGTTAAGCGTGGGGTAGTAAAAACCCACCATAATGATGATAAAGGAAAGGAACTTATTACCTATCTATACAAAACCGGCGACTTCTTCGGAAATGCCAGCGAAGATCCTCAGGCTTCAAATTCCGAATATGCCACTGCGATGGAAAACACAGAGCTTTATGCCATCTCGCGTGAAGATTTTTATGAAATATTACTTCAAAATCCACATATAAGTATAAAGCTGGTAGAAATTTTAAATAACAACTTAGTAGGCCTTAAAAAACAGTTAATGAATATGGCATATGGCTCTGTTAGAAAAAAAACAGCAAACACCATCTTGCTTTTTGCTGAAAAAATAGAAAAATATCCGTTACAATCTATTCGGATATCTCGCTCAGATCTTGCAAGCGTAGCTGGCATGGCAGCCGAAAGTTTAATAAGAACGCTTTCTGAATTTAAAAAAGAGGGCTTAATAGAGATTGAGGGTAGAAACATTAAATTACTCGACTCTCAGGCTTTAAGAAATATAGATTAATCGCCAATCAGGTAAATAAGCCGGTAACTGATTTTCATCATTTTTAATAGGGAACGCTTGCTCTAATTTTGGACTAATTAATTAGAACTAGCACGAATGAATGTCTTAATTCTGACAGATTTTTCAGAAGTATCTGAGAATGCCGGCAGGTATGCTTTAGATTTTCTAGGAGAAACACCATCTACAATTTCACTTCTTAATATTCAGGATATGAATTTGAATGTAGAATCTAGCGAAAAGCTGGGCACAAAAATGCTGTTAATATCTGAAAAGATGCATACTGCGATAGAAAATTTAAAAACCTATAGTACAAATCCTCAACATAAATTTCATCTTAACCTATCAATAGATAATTTAATTACGGCCGTTAGACGTTGTGTTGAGGAGAAAAAAATTGATTTAATTTTTATTGGTGCGGCTAGTCAAAAGGTACGTAAGCATCCTTTACTTGGTAATCATGCATACGAAATAATTCAAAAAGTAAAGTGTAATATTTTAGCAGTACCAAATAAGGTTGAGTTTATTAATCCTAAACGTATGATCTTGCCAATAGATTATTCTGTCCTTTCAGAAAGGAAATCGTTCCAGGTTCTAAGAGATCGAAATTATGTAAAAGGTGAGAGCTTAACGGTATTAAACGTCAACGAAAAAGAGAATTATTCTTTGAATCGAAAAATGATACAGGAATTATGGGAAAGTGATTCTGAAGAAAATATGGACTTTACATCTTTAAATAAAAATGCATTTTTCAACACAGACTTTTTACTGGAAATTCAGGAAAAATATGATATTATTATTATTCTTGGAAAGAATCTAAGCATTTCTGATAAGCTATTACATAGCCGTTACGGCTTGTGTTCGAAAATAAGTAACAAATTACCCATTCTCATACTGCACGATTGAACAAGGAAAAGGAGATTGTTCAAAGAAATTTCAGCAAAAAAACTAAATATTATTATAAGGAATTTAAGACTACCTGCTTTGGTAGATTCTTAAAAAAGGGTGAGTAGACATTTTCCGTGCATTATGCTTAAGTTGCTGAGCCATTTCTCCTTCAAAAAATTCTTCTATACTTTGGAACCAGAGGTTAAGCCAGATTCCAAAATGATATTCGGTGATACTATTATTATGTTCCTCATCTACCTTAACATGTGCAATTGCAGGGTTTCCTCTAAAACTATTGGTAAAAAAAAGGTTGCTTTCCCAAAAATCTATCAGCTTTTCAAGATGATTATCCCAATCTTGAATACTGTTATTAAAAAAGCAACCTATTTCTTCATTTTTTTGGATTTTATTGTAAAAGTTTATAACTAGTTTATTTATATCTGCTCGGTTCTTTAGATCCTCTTTCATGTACTAAAATATATTGATAAGAATAAAAGAAGTACTAAGCAGAATACTTGTAATTAAAGAATTGAAAACAAATTTGGGTTTCAATTGTGCGAGCACAGATGCGTTGTACCACATACAAACTACCACGATTAAACCTAGCTGGATCATATCGACAAGCGTATTCCCATTCATTAAAACAAGCATGGCAGCTACAGAACCCAAACAACTGGAAACAAGAATTCCTGTCGTTGCTCCTGCAAAATAATCCCTTTTAAATTCTGATAATTGTTTTTGATAAATTGTCATGATTTTAGCATTTTAAATTCTAGGTGAATTTAAAATTTAGTCGGTTTTAAACATATGACAGTGATCAGATAAGACTGTATTAAAAAAAAGCTGAATTATTCCTTTTAAAGAAAATTCAGCTTAGTATTGAAAAAACAACTTTGATCCTTACTTTTTTAGTACCTCGAAGGAAGTTTTTTCGAGTTCTTCTCTATAATCTGGATGGGCGATGCTTATTAAGGCTTTAGCTCGCTGTTTTAAATTTTTCCCGAATAGATCTACCACGCCATATTCTGTAGCAATATAATGTACATGAGCCCTTGTGGTTGTGACTCCTGCTCCTTCTTTAAGATAAGGTACAATTTTACTGAATCCTTTATTGGTAACAGATGGCATGGCTATAATCGCTTTTCCGCCTTCAGATAGGGATGCACCACGTATAAAATCCATTTGTCCTCCAACCCCGGAAAATTGATATTTGCCAATAGTATCTGCACACACCTGACCGGTAAGGTCTATTTCTATCGCCGAATTAATTGCTGTAACTTTTGGATTTTGCCTTATAATAGCGGTATCATTAGTATAGGCAGCTTCTTTAAAATGGACAATAGGATTATCGTCTATAAAATCATATAATTTTTGGGATCCTACAGCAAAGCATGTCACCAATTTTCCCGTTTTTATATTTTTTTCTTCTCCTGTAATCACTCCGTTTTCAATTAAAGGAAGTATCCCATCAGAAAACATTTCGGTATGGATTCCCAGTCTTTTGTGATTGGTGAGATTGTTTAAAACAACATTGGGTATTCCTCCAATTCCCATTTGCAAAGTAGCGCCGTCCTCCACTAATTCTGCTACATATTTTCCTATTTTCAATTCAGTTTCAGAAGGAGCCAGAAGTTGGGAAGTATAAATAGGTTGGTCGATCTCTATCGCAATATCTATCTGGCTTATATGGATTATACCATCCCCGTGAGTCCTTGGCACCTGCCGGTTTATTTGAGCAATTACCTTTTTGGCCGATTGAATGGCAGACAAGGTGATATCTACTGAAACACCTAACGAACAGTATCCATGTACATCTGGTGGAGAAACCTGAATAAATGCTACATCTAGAGGTAATATATTTCTTTTGAAGAGTAAATGAATCTCGCTTAAAAAAATAGGAATATAGGATCCAAAATGAGAATTCACTGCTCCCCGTACATTGCTCCCAACAAAACAGGAGTTGGTTATAAATGTTCTATTATATGGTTCTTTAGTATACAAGGCTTCACCTTCTGTATGCATGTGTAAGATCTCAATATTATGTAAGTCATCATATCTTTCACAAAGAGTATCTATTAAAAAATTTGGTGTCATTGCTGCTCCCTGAACAAAAACTCTTTGGTTCGATTTCACTTCTTTAACAGCTTCTTGAGCTGATACTATATTTAAACTTTTCATGGTGTTTTTATATTATAATACGGAATTTTCAAAAGGAAAGAATTAAAGGAAAATCAGAGAACTTTTCTAGCGCGCAATCTTCAGATCGAACTGCACTTCTATAATCTCGTCTACTTCAATAAGTCCGAGTGCCTTTTTAGGGGGTTCAAGACCAAAATCACGAATGTTTATTTTAAATTTACCTTTAAAATGATCTTCATTTATCAGTACAGGCAAATTGTAGGTATTGCTTTTTCCTGCCAGATTTACTGTAACATAGGCTTTGATGTATTCGGTGGAAATTGATTCTATTCGGTCTAATTCTATAACTATTTCAGGGTATTTTTCACATAGGAGCAGATCCTGAAAATCTGAATTCATCCTTTTATTACCGCAGTCGAAACCTTCGGTAAGTAAATGAAGTTTCAGATCGCTGAAATAGATAAAATTTTCTTCCTGAGTATATTTAATTTGTTGGGGATCGGTTATAAGATCAATCTTGAACCGGCAATCAAATTTATTCACATTAGTGCTTCCGGAAATAATTAGCTCACTCTCCGGTAGGATCATAATAGTCTCTTTTTCGAAATTTTTTTGAGCATTGCTTAGCATTGAGAAAAACAATAATACTGCACATGATAATAGTCGTTTCATGATTCAGAAATTTGAGATTATTAGAAAAAATTCGGGTAGAGCTATTTAAGTTAAGAAACCTAATACTCTTCCCGAAAATTATCTTTTAGACATTAGAAGCTAATCGCAGCTTCCACCATCAAGCCATTGAATTTACCATCTCTATGAATATCAGTAACCGGGTAGTCATTATATTCCTGGTTTACATATTCTAATTTCATGAGGATATTTTTTGTCATAAACCATCCTGCACTTAGTTGAAGACGGTTAACATCTACGTTGTCACCACTTTGAAGCTCACCATCCACAAGACTGTATCTTCCACCTAAGTACAGGTTTTCAGCATTTCCAAATCTATAAATAAGTTCACCCGCATATTGGTTCCAAACCCTTTGATCGCTTTCGCTTGCTGCTTTTCCTGAAGCTCTTTCATAGATCCCGAAGAATTCAAGTCCACCATATTTAAGGAATGGGTTAATCATGATAGAGGTCATTTCGTTTTTTAGTCCCGGGTTAATCCTTCCAGCTCTAAAACCATCTCCACCTCCATCAACATCAGTAAACATATTGTAGTAACGGGAACCTGCCCTGTCACCACTATATAAATAAGCACTTGCTGTCTGGTTTGTGTGATAAACAGATCCTGTTAATCTAAACCTCAGATCTTCACTTACATAATTGT
>JAGXIJ010000013.1 GCA_024635675.1 Gillisia sp. | reverse complement strand
TTATCCTTGCAATAGAAGAATACCGTAAAAACAAGGAGGTTACCGTTCTCGGGCAATCTAAGAAAGGGAAAATGATTCCAATTCCTGAAGTAAGTTAGCGGTTATTATTCCATTTTAAAATTATCAACTGAAATATACAACGTCCAAAAAAGGATGGGTTTAAAAGCGCCCTTTCTTTTTTGGATGTTATGTATATACTTTTTGCGTCCAAGCCTCTCGTCACCCTGCCCCGAGGTATAGCGAGATTTCATGGGCTTATGGAACAGATTTAAGCCTTATTATTTTAGACCTTGGTACTTGTTCAAAGTGTCGTGACCATTTTGAAGGAAGCTAATAGTCTATTGGGCTCCAATTAAATATTCAATATTAATTATACTAGCCTCCCATTTGTAACTTAGGGTCTACTAAAAAAGTTTTTATAGTATCTCCATTAATTCTAATTAACACACTATATAATTCCAGTCCATTCACTTTCTTATTCTTAATTTTTCCAATTATAATTCCATCTTTATTAGGATCTTTAAAGGTAGCTTCCAAAATTTCTGCGCCACCCTCGGGTTTTCTATAGATGGATAAAACATCTACTGTATCTGTGCTATTTGCATCCTTTGGAACCGCGCTCCAGTAAACTTTCATGTTCTTATCTACAATAGAAGTAAAAGTTTCCGGATTTCCCGGATTTGTAGTAGGATCGCTTCTATCGTCTGAAAATACTACTTTCGAATTTATATTGTTCTCATTAATGGTTTTAGTATCCACCGTTAATAGAATATGGGTATCCTTATTTTGTTGAATTCCTGGAATTGTAGTATTAGGTAAATAAATTGGTTTCTCATTTTCAAAGGAAATTAAAACGAGGAGGATCGTTAAAAAGCTGGCGGTTTTAATTGCTCTTTTTAGTAATGTACTTGTTTTCATAATATTTAATTTTGGTTGTTTTTATTTTTATAAATAGTTATTAAAATTATCAGCTCATTTTGGTGGGTACTCCGTTAGGGCTTATCCCAACAAAGTTCTTGATGTTCTCTACAAAATACATAGGCACCATCCCCTTGTTCTTCACTTCTATCTTACCTCGCTCCTTACAAGAAAAGCTATGTTTCACCAACTGAAAAGTGTCTTCGGAGATATTGATCTTCCCGCTCTCGGAACAAGATTCCATACGGGAAGCCATATTTACGGCATCCCCCCAAATATCGTAGGCAAATTTTTTGCTCCCCACAACCCCTGCGATCAAAGGCCCACTATTAATACCTATTCTAATTTCAAAATGAGCCCCTATCCCCAGCGTATCCTTTTTTGCTTCTTCTACAAACTCTAAAATTTCCAAAGCAGCATACATCATGTTGATTGCATGATCTTTCATAGGAAAAGGAACCCCTGCGGCACACATATAAGAATCGCCAATGGTTTTAATTTTTTCCAGACCGTACTTTTCTATGATCTTATCGAATTTCGAAAAATAGTAATCTACACTCTTAACCAGTTCTTCTGGAGATAGGCTCTCAGAATATTGAGTAAATCCTTCAAAATCTGTAAATAAAACACTTACTTCTTCAAACTTTTTGGCCTGTACCTTTCCGGTTTCCATTAGCTCGAGCGCTGTCCCCTCCGGAAGAATATTACGTAACAAATGTTCCGACCTATTTTTTTCTTTTTCTATAATCAAATTAGTACGTCTAATAAAATTGTTGCGCCTGTACAAACCGAATGCAAGTAGAATTAAGAGGAATAATGCCACGAGCACTCCGATTACAACATTTTGTTGATTTTTTTTCTGCTGATTAAGTAAATCTACCTCAGTTTGTTTTTGCGAGACCTCAAAATTGGTCCGCAAATTTGCCATTTCACTTACAGACTCTAAGTTCCTTACACTATCGCGATAAATGATATAATCTTTATAGTATTGTAGGGATTTTGCATTATCTCCCGCTTGTTCTGTCAATTCTGAAAGTTTCCGATTGGCATCGGCTATGTAATTCTTGAAGCCGTATTTATTAGAAAGCTCTAAACTTCTGGTAGCATATTGCAGGGCTTTTTTCTGATTTCCTTTTTCAGAATATACATCGGCAAGAGAAACAAGAAATTCTGCAATTGCATTATGCGCATTCAAAGCTTGAAGCAAGTCGATGGCTGTATTTAAATTTTCTTCTGCCAAATCATCCTTGCCCAATTTCGCATTAATTCTACCTAGATTTCCTAAGCTATAAGCACGGCCTAAAGGATAATCTACGTTCTCAAAAATACGCTCTGCTTCTTTGGTGAAATCCTCAGCCTTCTCTAAATTTCCTATGCGTAGATATTCATCCCCGGCATTAAATAGTGCACCTCCCAATTGTGAGGAATCTTCCCCATTTCGCAATTCCTCTATTCCTTTATTATAATATAAATCTGCATTAGCAGTATTCCCACTTAATGAATACACATTGCCAATCTCTATATTGATTATGGGAATTTTCTTCTTATCATTAATTCTATGGGCATAATCAAGACTTTTAAAATAAGCTTTTAAAGATTGTTTAAGATCACCTTTTAGTCTTAATCCATAACCTAATGTATGATAAGCGCTTTGGACTTTTTCATCATTACCAGCTGTCTTTCCTCGTGCTATTAATAATCTGGAATATTTAGTTACACTATCTGGATCTGCTTCATTATCAGCAATTTCAGACAACATCTCCAAATCTGCCAGATTTCCTGATTTAGAAAAATAAATACTTTTTAAACTGTCAGAAATCCTTGGATCTTGGGCGATACTTTGCCAAGCACAAAACAAAAGTGTTATAAGCACCAAAAAGTATTGTTGTCTTCTCATCTGTAACAAATAAATTGAATCCTGCAGTTAGGTTGCTTATTAGGCATTTTAAAAAAAAATAGCTATTTAAATTCTAAGATGTAGCATGTTTATTTTATGCATCAAATACGCTCATAGAATCATTAAAAATGTGGGGAATGGGTACTCTCAACTTCTTGCTAAATATAAATTAGTTAGCTCTTTTTGAATTTTCAGCTAGAAAGGGGAATTACTAAAATTATGGAACCTTTCAAACTTGCTGATTATCAAGGTAGTGAAGTTATAAATATGAAAAAAGAGATTTTCGGTAAACAGCTCCAAAAAGCTACTAACTACACATTTACTTCCTATAAAATCTTACAATTTGTCTTTTATGAAATAATTCTATTACATAATTGAAGGGATGACATCTGCGAAATTGAAGCTAAGCACTTTAATTAAATTACATTATAAATCTAGAATAGTTGTAATTTGGTTACTTTAGAAGTAGATTTATTATATTTTGATAGGAAATTTGAAATTTAATCTCTGCAGAATAAGTAAATTTTCTTTACCCTACAAATGGTTTTTTAAAAGACAACATATTGTTTATACTATTTCAATTTAATATCTTGGTTATAGAAAGATTGGAATTCAAAAAAAAAGATTCATTTAATGGACAAATTTCTTCCTATTTATAATAAAGTGATTTCCAATCTGGAACAAAATTTACCTTCCTGGTTGCATTATCATTGTTTAGAACATACACAACACGTATTAGACAAAGTTATTTATATAGCTAAAAAGGAAAAGGTAGGTGAAAAGGAACTATTTCTGTTGAAAATTGCTGCCCTCTATCATGATATTGGATTTATTATAAATAGAGAAAATCATGAAGAGCTAAGTTGTATAATAGCAACAAAAGAATTGCAGGAATTTGGACTGAAATCGGAAGAAATAGAGCAGATCTGCGAGATGATGAAAGCTACCGAGATCCCTCAAAAACCTACCTCTCATCTTGCAGCGATCCTTGCAGATGCCGACTTAGAATATCTTGGCACCGATGATTTTTTAGAATGGAGTGAAAAACTATATAAAGAGTTGTTACATTATCAGCCAGACTTAAGCGAGGATAAATGGAATGAGATCCAGTATAATTTCATGTCTAGTCATCATTATCATACCTCTTACTGCAAGCAAAACCGTGAGCCAAAGAAGTTGAAGAATTTAAAATTGATAAAAAATAAATTAAAGAAAGTCTGATAATATTAGGTGCTATCTGTTATTAGAACGATAAACATTAACCTCCTAAAATTACACCCGTCACTCTGTTCCTATAATTATTCAACAGTATTACAAAAAAAATCAAAAGTCAATTCAGTTACATCATACTTAATATAAAAAATGCAGCACCATTAGGAACTGCATTTTTATAAAATACTATTAGTACATTATTTTTTAGGAGGTAATGCGAATGCTACTGCATCATGTTCAAAATGGTTTCTGTGAGACCCATCGCAAAAAGGTTTGTTTTGTGAAAGCCCACATCTACAAAGGGAGATCACATCTCTTCCAGCCAGATCATATACATTTCCTTCTTTATCTACTATCTCAAAATCTCCTGTAACTTTAAGAGACCCGTTATTGTTTACTTTAAGCGTTGTTTTAGACATAATTTTATTTTAGGGTGATTAAATTTTGAAGCTTCTATAGTTCCCTTCAGAAAAATCAAAGAAAACGAAAATAGATTAGATTTTTCAATTCTTTCTACTCAAAATCTTAAATTCATTAATAACTTCTCATTTTTGGCTCTAGCCATAGATATCCTATACTTACTAGAAATGCTAAATAGAAGTAAAAAAGTTTAATAGGAATTGGATTGGTCGTGTTCTTAGTTGTTGCGGCTACTGAATTGGAAACCCGTAGATTTTCTTGAATCTTGTTATAAGCGTTTAATGCCTTCCAATCTTCCGGATTAGAAACATAATATTTAAACACCGCAGTACTGTCCTGTTGCAAACTAAGTTGCTGCCACCCGGTATTTTTGGGATAAGAAATGCCTGTCCATAAATTTGGAATTTCAATAGTTCCTCGTAACGGCATCAGGGCTCCTTCTTCATTAATAACTATGGGATTTTCCTCCAAAGTTCGAACATGAAATTGAAAAGGCTCATTTGGGACTCCCATTTTTGAATCTGAAGACCACTCAGCCAAAGAAACTTCCCTCTTGCTAATAGCGTTTATTATATTTGTCCATAATTGCTGATAGGCACTAGTATGTCCATCTAAAAGTAATTCAAAGGTGTTTTGCAAAACACTAGTGCCTACTTTCCCCTGGCCTATTCTCTTGGATGCAGAAAGAATTTGTTTGGCAGAAGTTTGAATTGGTTGAAGTGTCAAGCCTTGCTTAAAGGTTAACGGATATTTGGTAAGCTGTAAATTTTCATTTAAAGTAGCTTCCTTAATATAATCTTGCTTGAATTTAAATGCAGCTAAACCAGAATTCACTCTAAAAAGGGATTCGTCAGGTTGTATAAAAACTCCTAAGCCATTTTCCCGAACCGAACCTTCTACTGCATTTTTTTCTGAAGTTGAAAGTTTACTAAAAGAGTTGAAATCTATTATTAAGAGATCATAGCTTTCGAGTAGTTTTTCTGAAATGTTTCCTATAGCCGTTTTTTCTGTATTGAAAGCTTCATATTTAAACCTTCCTTTGGTTACCTGACTTCTAACCATCACTTCATGGTCCATTTCTGCTAGAAAGTTTTTTAAATACTTAGTTTCAAAAGTTGGAAATTCGTTGATCATCAAGATCTTTAAATCCTCTTTTTTAATTACGTTTAATGGGATTGGATTGGAAGTTATTAATGTGTCTAAAGAATCCTTCTCCACTAATTTAAAAATAAAATTCCCAGCAGATTTCAAATCGGTTTTCAATTTAAACTGTTGTTCAGTATTCTCATTTAAGATAATAGAATCCACAATTTGTCCTCCTGCTCCTTCCAGGACTAACCTATTTCCTTGAGTTGGGAAAGAGTATAAACCCTTAAAAACTGCCTCATCTCCAACAACATGTTCTAGTTGATAGTTAAACCTTGTAATGCCCTTAAGTTGAGCACCTGCAATATACGTATGGGCTTTTCCTTCTAATTGCCATAGATCATAACTCTCTACTCCATCACCTAGAATGAAAACCGAATTCACACCTATTAATTCATTTATTATTGGAGTATCAGGAGTATACTTTATTATCCTAATCTCCTTATGTTCTTCTTTAAGACTATCCAATGAAATTTGTTTGTAGCCATCAGTCAATATGATGAGATCCCCGGAATTTTCAGTATTAAGAAATGCTGGTCTTAAGGCGATCATAGCTAAGGATAAAATGGCCATGGATGCCACCAAAACTTTAATATAAAAGCGGGCACTTGCAAACTGGGCCCATTCTTTCCAAATGAACACTATTAATAGTACAGCTGAACCCATAAGTATTGGCCAGCTCCAAGTGTTATTTAAAAAAGTAAGCTTATCTATCATACCGCTCGAGTTCATTTAGAAATAATTTATTCATCTCACTTTCTAAACCCTTATTCTTTCCAGGATTTGGAGTTGTTCTAGGCAATGCTAAAATCAATCCTCCTTGTATTTCACTAAGTAGTACCGTCCTATCCTTATAATCTTCAGCCAACCATTTTAATTGCTGGAGTGTTTTTAAATATTTCCCCGGCTCTTCAATGGCTTTAGCTGCCAATTCGTTTCCAGCTTGTTTAAAAAGCTGTCTATCCTCTTTGGTGATCTTGCTTTTCTCTATGTTCAACTCCTCCAATCTCTGGATACTTTTTCTTATAAAAGGTGAATTTTCTGCCATTCCTATTTCTTCGCTTTTTCTAAAGCTTGAAACCTCTTCTATCTTTCCTGTCAGTCGTTTTTCTTCTTTAATCGGGGGTGGATCAAAACCTATTCTATGAACATAAATCCGGGCACTATTTTTAATCTCCTGAAGTAGTTTTAAAGCTCTATTCTGAAAAGGAAGAGAATTCTCCGGCTCGTATAATCTCAAATGAAGTTCTGCGTCCCACATTTCAGTCATCGCCTGCCGTAACATACTTTTTAAGGAATTACTAAAAAGTGTAGCTTTCTCTGCATCATCGTGATTATGCAAATATTCTTCTAAGGGAGCTTTAGATTCAACTTCCTTCTTTTCAACAAGATTATGCTCGTTTTCACCATCATGGTCATGAGTGTATTCTGCTAAAGGATCCTCTTCTTCATTATGTTGGGCAGTTTCCTCATGCT
Source organism: Gillisia sp. (assembly GCA_024635675.1). Classification (GTDB taxonomy): domain Bacteria; phylum Bacteroidota; class Bacteroidia; order Flavobacteriales; family Flavobacteriaceae; genus Gillisia. Next base: position 346 of record JAGXIJ010000013.1, on the reverse strand, counting down.
GAATTGCCAAACCAGCATCGGTCTCATCTCCCATAAACTCCCCATATTTTATTCGAAGTGCTTTTTGATCGAATCCCAGTTCGTTGCTTTTAAAATTGAATTCCTTTTTAGAAAAAGATCTACGCTCTTTGATCAGTTTTTCGGTATCTATTATTAGTTGCCGCTGACTTCTAAAATAATCGGGCATCAAATCGGCTCCCAAAGTACCTTCTACCGCAAAATCGTAGGTTGCGGTATCTTTAATCACAACAAAATAAGTCTCGCTTCTGGTTCTATTGGGTTTCGGTTGTTTTAGATCGCTTGCCTCTACATAAAAATACAGTTCATCCCCAGCTTCCATTTTAAG
>JAGXIJ010000080.1 GCA_024635675.1 Gillisia sp. | reverse complement strand
TATCTAACATTAAAATTATCGTGATTTACAATTTCGTTACTGCTCATGTACATTGTATGATCGTCTGCCTGAAAAGTAACTTCATCTACTTTTGCTAATGCATTTAAGCCAATACTTTCTCTATACTTATTAACTGCAATTAAAACATCAGCTTCCATTGGAGTATAGGCTATCGTATTTACTAATTCCACAGATTTAAATTGAGCTACATTTTCTGGAATCGCATTGTCTTTAGAACAAGATGCAAAAGTGAAAAGGCACAATAAAATAAGGCAGGATTGTTTAATATAAGTTGACATAATAAAGTAGGTTTAACGATTTGGCTTAGCTAAACTACACATAAATCGGATTAAATGCGCATTACAGCGATATTTTAATCAAATTTAAGATAATTTTAACATAATTTGTAATCCTACACCTACATTTATAAAAAATATTACTCTCATAACGGTCAGAAAATCCAAAATAATCGATGAATGGCATATAAAATCCCACCAAGGGTAAAAATAATTAGTAGACTTATTAAATTAACCTCCTTTAATATTTTGGATTTAAGAATAGCTTTAAAAGAAATATTGCCAAAAAGGTATATCCCATCATTTCAAGGAAAAATTATAAATATGGGTATGTGGGAAAGGATGTTACTAAAAATTGAAGAAAAAAGAATGTGAATTATTGAAATCCAGATTAAAAAGTAAAGACTTTCCCATCATCTGCTATCTCTACATTAGGAAAGACGGTAAGTGCCTCTTCTTTAAACTCCTGAATTCCGGAATATCTGGTGGAGAAATGCCCAAGAATTAATGTATTTACCTTAGCCTCCTTAGCTATTAAGGCAGCTTCGATTGCTGTAGAATGTTTTGTAGGGGCTGCCAATTCTTTATTGATCTCTAAAAAGGTAGCTTCATGATATAATACGGTGGTGTTTAATATTTGAGGAACTATTGCCGGGAAATAGGCAGTGTCACTGCAAAAGGCATAACTCATTGGCTCCTCCGGAGGACCGGTAACCAAATGATTCGGGATTATTTCACCATCATTGGATACCACATCCTTGCCCATCTTTACGCTTTGATATAATGAAACATCAATATTATATTTCAAAACCTCATTGATCAAAAGCTTTCTAGGCCCTGGTTTCTCTTTAAACAAAAACCCATTGGTATAGATCCTATGGTTTAAAGGAATGGTTTCTACAGTTACTTTTTCATCTTCAAAAAGTAATTGAGGTTCTTTACTGTCTAATTCATGAAAATATAATGGGTAATTGGTCCAGGATTTAGATAATTTCAATTGTAGGGTTATAATCTCCTTAATTCCCTTTGGTCCATAAACATGGAGCTCGGTTTCTCTATTCAATAATCTAAAAGTAGAAATAAGACCTACGAGCCCAAAACAATGATCCCCGTGTAAATGAGATATAAAAATGTGTTTTATCCGGGAAAATTTAATTTTATTTCTTCGTAATTCTACTTGGGTACCTTCCCCACAATCTATAAGAAATAGATGGTTATTTATTTGAAGTACCTGAGAGGTAGGGTTGGTGAATGTTCTTGGGGTCGCTGCATAACAACCTAATATTGTTAATTTCATACTCATATTATTATGGCCTCACAACAAAGCCAATAAGCCCCATAAATTTAATTCTATTTAAAATCCCAATTCTCTTTCCAGTTCTTCCATTTTAATAATATCTCCCGCCTCTTGAAGACTTGGAACCACTATTAAATCATCTGGAACAGCATCTATCTTTATTTCTGAATTTACAATTACGAATGATTTTTTTTCAGCACGATGAATATTGGAAATTTCTAGAAAAAGAAGAGCGTCTTTCAATTCAAAATCATGAAGATCTTTAAGATCAATTACAACATTGTCATTTTTGTAATCTGAATAATTTTCAGTTATATCCTCAGCAAAATTTACTAAGTTGTTTTTATTATCCTTTAAAATAACGAATTCTCCTTTTCGTGTGATTTTCATTTTCGAATTTTTATCAACTATAAAATTATCGATTTATTTTTGAAGCTAAAAGGTAAATTACAGCCATTCTTACGGCGACTCCATTTTGAACCTGGTCTAAGATAATAGCTTGTTTAGAATCGGCTACATCACTGGTTATCTCCACTCCCCTATTTATAGGTCCTGGATGCATTACCACTATTTGTTTGTTAAGTGAGTCTAAAATCTGCTTATTTAATCCAAATTGCTGGGTATATTCCCTTGTGGTTGGAAAATAACTTATTTCCATTCTTTCATTTTGAACTCTCAACATATTTGCCACATCGCACCATTCTAAAGCTTTTATAAGATTCGTTTCTACAGTTACCCCTAAAGATTCTATATACTTTGGAATTAAAGTCTTCGGGCCACATACCTTCACCTCTGCTCCTTGCAGTTTTAAGGCAAAAATATTAGATAACGCAACTCTACTGTGCATAATATCGCCTACAATGAGCACTTTTTTTCCCTTAACTTCTCCTAATTTCTCTCTTATAGAATAACTATCCAATAAAGCTTGGGTTGGGTGTTCATGAGTTCCATCTCCTGCATTTATTATACTGGCATCCACATGTTTGGAAAGGAAGATTCCTGCTCCCGGGTTGGGGTGTCTAATGACCACCATATCCACTTTCATGGCAAGTATGTTATTTACGGTATCTATTAGGGTTTCTCCTTTTTTTACTGAAGAAGAAGCAGCTGAGAAATTAATTACATCTGCGCTTAGCCTTTTTTCTGCTAATTCAAATGATAATCTGGTACGGGTACTATTTTCAAAGAATAAATTCGCGATTGTAATATCACGTAGAGAGGGAACCTTTTTTATTGGTCTATTGATCACTTCCTTAAAATGATCGGCAGTTTTAAAGATCAGGTCTATATCTTCTTTTTTAAGATATTTAATTCCCAATAAGTGATTTACACCTAATTCGCTCATTTAGTATCTTTTTTCTGTGGAATCGCTTCCTGTTCTATTTTTGCAGTTGGCAAAAGATATACTGCATCTTCCCCATGTATTTCTTTCCAGTGAACTTTTACCAGTTCATCGTTAATTGCATCTACCTGCCTTCCATTATAATCGGGCTGAATAGGCAAATGTCTACTGAATCTTCTATCTATAAGCGTGAGCAGTTCAATTTCTTTAGGTCTTCCGAAAGACTGGATTGCAGTTAATGCTGAACGTATACTACGCCCGGTATAGAGAACATCATCAATAAAGATCACTTGTTTATCTTCAACAATAAAATCTATCTTGGTTTTATTTGCTTCTAAAGGTTTTAGGCTTCTTCTAAAATCATCTCTATAAAACGTGATATCTAGCTGACCAGATTCAATATTCTTAAATCCGTATTCCTCTTCTAATAACTGAATGATTCTGTTAGCTAAAAACACTCCACGTGGTTGAATTCCTATAATTACGGTATTTTCAAAATTAGGATGATTTTCCACCAACTGGCAAGCCAAACGACGAAGAATAATGTTGATCTCTTTAGAATTAAGCAACATTTTTTGACTCATAATAGATACTACTGGAGTTGGAAAAACAAAAGTAAGATTTTTTTTGCTTTAGGCTCTAGGTTTTCAGTTGGTATTTAAAATGAGTTTTTATTCTATCAAGTACCTCTGGCGTAGCCAACAAGGTATGAGGTTGAAAAATATCTTTAAAAATTAGAGTCAAAGCCTCAGAGAGGTAAATCTGGATGAGGGATAAAAAAACAAGATCATGCTAAAAGAAATTATTCTTATAGCATGATCTTTCTTTTTCAATAACAATATTAATCCCTAACTTTCTATAAATACTCCGGCTATTTTATTTACTTCCTCCATTGTTAAAGGTTCGTCAAAGGCCTCAGTTACTGCTGCATCCCCTCCAAAATCATTGAACATTCCCGAAAGATTTACTCCCCCTTGAACAGTATTTTGTTCTCCTGCATAAATTCCGCTGAAAGCCGATGGAAGTGTGTTTTCATTAAAGGTTATCCACCCTTTTTCTCCACGCATTCTTCTCACTTGCGAAGCATGTCTTGCCTCTACAGAATGTATTTGCAATGCATACTCCAATAAGGTATCATTATCTGCTAATGCTCCTGCTTGACCTTTATAAGCCCGCACTCCGGTATCCTCGAACCCTTGAGATAATGCAAGGAAAGTTTGATAATTACTGAAAGTGTCTAAACTTAGCCCTCCCGGACCTCCGGAAAAATCAAAGCTAGGTTTGGTGATAGCAGCATCTCCCAACGCTGTAGCTAGAAAATCTACATGAGAAATTTCATGTTTAAGTATTTGTCCAAAGACTTCTCGATCCTTTGCAGGAATAAGTCCTGTAGTATCCATTCCCATTTGGTAAAAATCCCTTTCCAAATATTCTAAAGTAAGTGCAAAATTTAAAATATCGGTAGGAGATGCTTGAAACATCGCTGAAGACATTGACATCGTTGCTGCAGACGTTTTTTTACTGGTTGCTGCTAATGCAAATGGAATTGATGCCAAAGCAAAATTTTTGCCAACATTTTTCATTTGATTCAATGATTCTCTTCTTGAACCTTTAGTTTCTAATAATTGTTTATCAGAAATATCTTCTAAAAATTTTATAATATTCATAATTTTAGTTTTTTAGATTAGTATTTAGTTAGGCTGTAGGTAAATTATTTGCTATAATTTTAGTCTCAAGGAAACCTGTTGAGGCAACCGCTGCCAAAACATCCCGAGGTGCAATCGCTTTATCATAAGCAATCCCAGATCCTCCAAGATCTACTAAAACATCATCTCCCGCGAAGTATGAAGTACCCGGGGCAATAAGATCCCTAATTGCAGAAGCATGTCTTGCCTCTACAGACACTATTTTACCTGCAAGTAATAAATAGTCTGTGCTTTCTAATAATTTCCCTGCCCCATTGTATGCAGATACTCCTGTATCTTCTAAAATTTGAGATACCGTTAGAACATTATCCCGACTACTAAAATCTACTCCACTAAAATTAAAGTCCAATTCTGGCGCTACTTTCCCTAGAGGGGCTATAGAAGATAATGCAGTCTTTAAGAAATCTCTGTGAATTACTTCATGATACCAGATATCTTCTAAAATTTGTTTTTCTCCTCGCTCATCATCTGGCAAAGAATTAAAATAGGCACCATTAACAACTGCAGTATAAAATGCAGCTTCTAATTGTTCTAAAACATAAGCATAATTAAGGATCCCAAGGTCTCCTTTCCCGAGGTTGAATACTCTCTTGTTATCTACGCCCTTAGCATCTAAAGCGTTAATCTCGTCTTCGGTAATACCGTCTTCCTCGCAGGAATAAAGGAAGAGACTTGAGCCTACAACAGCCAGTCCCCCAATTTTAAGAAATTGTCTCCTAGAATTCATTTTTCCTTCTCGTCCATCATGTAACGCATGGACATTGATCATTGGTTTTTTCATAATTAATATTGTTAAATTAATAATGTTAAACCACGATAAGTAAGAAATCTTAATTCAAAAAAAAGTAGAAATTGGGCATCTCTAAAAAAATCGATCATTAATAGTGTGAGGGGGGATCACAAATAGACCTACGAGAGAAAAGATGTTTTGGTTTTAATTATTAAATTAATTATCAAGGATTTAACTAAAAGCCAAAACGGATTAACTTTTAATTAAGAATTGAGTTAATCATTAACTATAATTTCCAGATAATTAGTTTGTGTATCTTCCCACAATTAAATTTTCCTATTGTGATAAACCCTTTTATATATTTGATGATTAGCAAAGTCTTCTAATGAAAAACATTCGCATTACTATTTTTATAATTGTATTGGCTCAGTTTTGTTGTACCTCTCTTTGGTTTGCTACAAATGCAGTATTAAGTGAGTTGATCCTCAATTTTCAGTTAAAAGAGAATGCCTTAGAACATTTAACTTCTGCAGTACAATTTGGGTTTATACTAGGAACTTTACTATTTGCGCTCTTTTCTATAGCAGATCGTTTTTCCCCCTCCAAAGTATTTTTTATATGCGCGCTACTGGGTGCAGGTATTAATTTGGCAACCGTTTTGGAGGCTAATACTTTTACTAGTCTGTTATTAATACGATTCTTTAGCGGATTTTTTCTAGCCGGAATCTATCCTGTAGGTATGAAAATAGCTTCCGATTACAGTGAGAAAGGGCTTGGAAAAGCCTTGGGGTTTCTAGTTGGAGCTTTGGTATTAGGAACCGCATTCCCGCATTTATTAAATGGTATTATTTTTAAGATTTCCTGGCACTATGTTATAATCACAACCTCTATAATCGCCTTAATTGGAGGGTTATTAATTTTGGCATTTGTACCCAACGGACCTTATAGAAAAAGGAATTATAAACCAGATTTTAAGAATGGCAAGGCGATTTTTAAGAATCCGGAATTAAGAAAAGCTGCATTTGGGTATTTTGGACATATGTGGGAACTTTATACTTTTTGGGCATTTGTTCCTGTCATTCTAACTACTTATTTTAAATTTCACAATCAGCCAAGTCTCAACATTCCACTCCTTTCTTTTATAATTATTGGAATTGGTGGGGTTGCATGTGTAATGGGAGGTTATCTCTCCAGTAAATTAGGAGAAAAAAGGGTTGCACGATCTGCCCTATTATTATCTGGTTGCTGTTGTTTGGTATCACCAATTTTATTCTATTTAAATTCTTATACCCTATTTATAGGTTTTCTTATTATTTGGGGAATGGTAGTAGTAGCCGATTCTCCACTGTTCTCTACCTTAGTAGCGAAAAACTCCCCGGCAGAATATCGGGCAACTGCATTAACATTAGTAAATAGTATAGGATTTGCTGTAACCATTGTAAGCCTTCAAACCATTTCTCTTGCTAGCAATTTTATAGACCCAAAATTTCTATATTTAATATTGGCTATCGGTCCAGCATTGGGAGTCCTCTCTTTATTTCAGAAAAGAAAAAATGAACCTCGAGTAGAATATGGAAATGACAGCAGATAAAACTGAAGTTTCTTGGCATGCGAATTTTGATTAAATAAATTAAACAAATTATGAAAGTTGCCAGTTTAAAGGAGCTTAAAGATGAACTTAGCCATAGGTCTAAAGAAGAATTACTGCTTTATTGTTTACAGCTTTCAAAATTTAAAAAAGAGAATAAAGAGCTCCTTACCTACGTTTTATTTAATGCTACAGATGAAGAGGAATATATAGCTCAAATCAAGAAAGAAGTAGAACTTCAGTTTAGCCTTATCAATAGAAAGAATTTTTATCTCATCAAGAAAAGTGTTCGAAAAATTCTAAATATGATAAAAAAGCATATTCGATATTCCAAGAAGAAAGAAACTGAAGTTGAACTTTTACTCTTTTTTTGTGTACAACTTTCTGGATTTACACCTTCCATAAATAGGAACACTACCCTACTAAATATGTATAACAGACAATTACTTCTTGTAAAGAAAGGAATTTCGATGTTACATGAAGATCTACAATATGATTATGAATTAGAGCTTCAGGAATTAGTACAGAAATAGTATTGAAAAAAATTAAAATCTTTAATAAGATTACTGTGAAAGAAAAAAAATATATAAACATTAGTAGATTATATATCAAGTATTCACAATAACATATAAAAGTGGATGTTCTAGATATGGGAACAATGGCTTCTGCAAAAAGCACGCCTTGGGTAGGTCTTGAAGGAAATAAATACAACTAAGAAAACAATCCTACGTGAACTATGATTAAAAGTTTTAGTTCTTATTCAATCTAAATTATCTAAATTGCTACTAAAACTAATTACTTAATTAAAATTTATAACCCTACTTTCAAATCATTTGCCCCCTCAAATTGATTAGATCAAGTTATTCAAACGTTAATTCATGAAGAAAAAATTAAACTGTATTTTATTAGTTGATGACGATTTACCTACAAATTTCATTAATGAAAGAGTTATAAGAAAAATAGATTGTACCGAGAGAATCATTGCGGTACAAGGTGGATCTGAGGCTTTAGAATATTTGAAATCTGAAGATAAAGAGAAACATCCCCAACCCGACTTGATTTTTTTAGATATCAACATGCCAGGGATGAATGGATGGGAATTTCTCGAAAATTATAATCAACTGGAAAAAAATCAAAAAAGCAAAGCAATAGTAGTTATGCTTACCACTTCTCTAAATCCAGATGAAAGAGATAAAGCAAAAGAGATCCCACAGATCTCCGGATTTCTTAATAAGCCATTATTTGCTGAAGGAATTAAAAAAATCCTTGAGGAAAAATTTCCAAACTATATATAATTAACTACTAATAAGTATTCTCAAATGGGATAGCTTATTTAATGATTCATAATCCAGATTATTATCCCTGCAATAATGACAATTCTAAAAAATTCCTTTTATAATACTATCAAAAATGATGAAGTTATTTTTGATTTTATTCTGGATTCCACAATAAATGGATTTTGGTTTATAGAGTTAGAAAATATCCAAGATATTTATATTGATCCTAAACTGCTATTCACTTTAGGTCTTTATTCTGAAAATATCTCAGAAAAGCACCTATCTTCCAATGATATTTTAAGCCCGCAAGAACTTGAGAAGGTTCTGCGCACAGTAAATACCCATTACGAGAATTATACAACTCCGGTAAGCCTCAATGTTTCATATCATCATCAAACAGGACCGGATATTTGCTTTAATAGTAAAGCCATTGGTATTAAAAATGCCAAAGGTATTGTTACCGCTATTCTTGTCTCCAATTCTACAAGCGCAAATGGTTTTCAAGCACTTCAAGGTGAGCATCAAAGAGTAAAAAGGCTTGAACATATTATAGAAGGTACCAACATTGGAACCTGGGAATGGAATATTAAAACAGGAGAACTCATTTTCAACGAGAAATGGGCCAATATCTTAGGCTATACCTTGGCAGAGATACAACCAATCACTTTAGATACCTGGGAAAAATTGGCATACCCCGAAGACCATGAGCGATCTAACCAATTATTAGAAGAGCATTTTAATGGAAAAACCGAATATTATATAATAGAATCTCGATTCAAGCATAAAAATGGCGCATGGATTTGGGTAAAGGACATCGGAAAGGTTGTTAGCTGGACAGATGATGGTAAACCAGAGTGGATGGCAGGGAGTCAACGGGATATTACCGAACGTAAAAAGCATGAATTACTTTTAGAAAAATATCAGGATCTTTTAGAGAGATCTAATAAGGCAGCCATGATAGGTACTTGGGAAGTAGATCTTATCAAGAATACCGCAACATGGAGTGCTGTAACCAAAGAGATACACGAAGTTCCAGAGAATTTTTCTCCCTTGCTTGAAGAAGCTATAGATTTCTATCCATTAGGTATTCATAGAGATACCATAGAAAAGGCAGTGAACGATGCAATAGTAAAAGGAAAGAATTATGATATAGAGGTTGAGATTATCACTGCAAATGGGAATTTGAAATGGGTAAGAGCAATTGGAATATCAGATTTCCAAGATGGAGTATGCATACGTTTATATGGTCTCTTTCAGGATATTCAAAAAAGAAAAGAAGGAGAAAAACTAAATCGAGAAAGGCAAACCTTGCTGGAAACAATACTAAATAGTATTGATGTTGGAGTGGTTTCCTGTGATAGAGAAGGTAATCTCACATTATTTAACAGCGCAACCAGAGAATGGCACGGACTACCTGTTGAGTCTATTCCTCCATCAGAATATTCTAAGCATTATGGGTTATTTCATCTGGATGGTGAAACCCCATTAAAAACGGAAGAAATTCCATTGGTTCAGGCATTATATACAGGAGAAGTTACTACTAAGGAATTTATTATCTCGCCCAATAATGGACCAAATAGGAACATTATCGCTACCGGATCTCAACTCATTGGAGCAGATGGGAATGTATTTGGTGCGGTTGTAGCCATGCAAGACATAACCAATATTAAGAAAACCGAGCAACAACTTAAAATTAGTGAAGCTACTTTTAGGGGGAATTTTGAAAATGCTGCAATCGGGATGGCAATTTTAAATAATAAGTGCGAATGGATAGAAGTAAACGATCAATTATGTACAATTACCGGTTATTCTAGAAAGGAGTTACTACAATTAAGCATTCAGGAAGTAACTCATAAGGATGATTTGGTAGCAGACACCGCATTAATGATGGAATTTATCAACGGCAAAAAATCTGTTTTAAATAAAGGTTCCAGATTTATACATAAAGACGGTCATGAAATTTTTGTAATTCTGTCGGTTTCTGCAGTTAACAATGCAGACGGCAACCCTTTATATTTTATTGCTCAAATAACTGATATTACACCACGTAAAATCGCCGATCAAAAGCTTAAGGAAACCCTTGCTAAGTTAGAAGGTATATTAGACTCTAGCACTCATGTAAGTATTATTGGCACTGATTTAGAAGGCAACATAACCACATTTAATAAAGGTGCTGAAAATTTATTGGGCTATTCCAGAGAGGAAATGATTGGGAAGCAAACTCCAGCGAAAATTCATCTTAGGGACGAGATCGTAAAGAGAGGGAAAGAGTTATCTGTAGAATTTAATGAACAAATCGGAAATTTTAATGTGTTCACAGCTTTGGCTAATAGAGGTAATTATGAAACTAGAGAATGGACCTATGTTCGAAAAGATGGAGTACGATTCCCGGTACAACTAACTGTAACCCCAATAAAAGATAAAGACACTATTATTGGATACCTGGGAGTAGCTGCCGAAATTACAGAAATCAAAAACGTAGAAAAGGAAATTAAATCTTTATTATCTGTTACAAAAGATCAAAATGATCGATTAAAGAATTTCGCCCACATAGTATCTCATAACTTACGCTCTCATTCAGGTAATTTTGCAATGTTATTAGAATTGTTTTTACAAGACCACCCTGAAGTGAACGATGATGAGATAATGGTTATGTTAAATCTCGCATCAGAGAACTTAAAGGAAACTATAGCCCATTTAAATGAAGTGGTATTAATAAACACAAATATAAATGAGAGCTTAAAACCAATTAATTTATATAAAACCACACAACTATCTATTCGTGCTGTAGCGGGAATCGCCAACGATGCGGATGTGAAGATTATTAATAATATAAATCCCACATTAAAGGTCCTAGGCATACCAGCTTATTTAGACAGCATAATCTTGAACTTCCTGACAAATGGTATTAAATATAGATCTTTAGAAAGAGATTCTTTTGTGAAATTAGATTCTAAAATAGAAGGAGAATATGTAATAATAAGTATTGAAGATAACGGTCTTGGTATCGACTTAAAAAAGCATAAATCTAAGCTGTTTGGAATGTATAAAACTTTTCATGTAAATAAAGACTCTCGCGGAATTGGGTTGTTTATAACCAAAAATCAAATTGAATCTTTAGGAGGTTACGTAGAAGTAGAAAGCACAGTAGATATAGGAACAATTTTTAAAATATTTTTAAAGTATGAATAAAATTGATATTGCTTGTATTATAGATGATGATCCTATTTTTGTTTTTGGCACAAAAAAAATAATGCAATACGCAAATTTTTGTTCTGCATTTATGATATTTCATAATGGAAAAGAAGCCTTAACAAACCTTAAATCGATAATTAGCTCTGGAGACCAACTCCCGGATATCATATTATTAGATCTTAATATGCCCATAATGGATGGATGGCAGTTCCTTGATGAATTTACCAAGATAAAAACAGAAAAATTGATAACCATTTACATTATTACGTCCTCTATAGATCCTGCCGACGTTGAGAGGTCTAAAAATTATGATAATGTAGAGAATTACTTAGTTAAGCCTATCACATTTGATACCTTAAAGAAATTATTAGTTAAAGGAGTAGCATAAAATAGGTTATTTAAACACTTAAAATTTGGTATTAAAAAAGCCTCCTTAATAATTAAGGAGGCTTTTACTTTTAAGCTTAAAAACTAATGGTATTGAAAGACTATTTCTTCCCTTCCATTTTGTCTTTTAAGGCTTGAAGATCTGCATTAACATCACCAATAGTGGTTTTCTCAGTGTTTTGGGCCGATTTTTTAGCAGCTTGCTTCACGATTTTTTGCTCTTCTTCTTTATGTATAGCCATATGAGAAGCTACCACTCTCTTGAATTCTTTATTGAATTCAATAACTTGGAACTCCGCAGACTCACCAGCATTCAATTTCTTACCATCTTCTTTTTCAAGATGACGAGTAGGAACAAATGCAGTAATATCCTCATTAAACTCTATAGTTGCACCTTTGTCTACTATTTCAGCTATTTCCGCAGTATGTGTAGTACCTACAGCGAATTCAGTTTCATATTTATCCCAAGGGTTAGAC
>JAGXIJ010000012.1 GCA_024635675.1 Gillisia sp. | reverse complement strand
TTTATTAATGGTTATTATGGGAGAAATGACTCTCAGGGATATAAATATTAATGAGAGTATAAATAATTTCTTTTGTGTGTTGGATTTAAATTTTCTTATTTACTTTTCAATGCTTCTAATTATATATGTGTATTATTATATAGATCAAATTCGGGAAGCTGAAGAAAAAAGAGGCTTATTGGAAGCACAATTATCAAAGACAAAAATGAAAATGCTTACTTCCCAATTACAACCTCATTTTTTATTCAATACTTTAAATAGCGTTTCCAGTTTAGTGGAAATAGATGCTAACCTTGCTAAAGACACCATAGCCGATCTTAGCGATTTTCTAAGAGAGATCCTTTATAACAGTGACGCAACCTTTATCCCTCTGCATAAAGAACTAACGGTACTCGAATATTTTTTGAACATAGTAAATGTCCGTTTTTCAGATCATTTAACTATCGAGAAAGAAATAGATCCAGATTTACTGAATATTGAAATTCCTGCCATGATCCTGCAACCTATTGTAGAGAATTCTATTAAACATGGGTATTCTTATGACCATACAGACTTAGCTGTAAAGATCTCTGTACTTAAGAAAAACGGTCATGTATTGCTAAAGGTGGAAAACAATGGGCAACAAATACCAAAAGACACTCAAGAATTAATTAATAGCGGAGTAGGTCTCTCCAATCTTAAAGAGCGACTTTATAATTTGTATGGGGATTCTCATAGTTTCATCATGCAAAATAAAGCAGATGGTAAAGGTGTAGAAACTCTTATTGAACTTCCCATCAAAGTTTAAAACATCCTACTTTACATCACTTAAATTCATCTCCAATATTAGGACATCTAATGGTCTAAATCATTTATTTAAGCCAATTCCCCTATTGTAAAGATTAAACACTAACACTGCTACTTATTTGTTTAAGTATGAGATTGAAGTTACTCCTGATCTTTCCCGTATGATACAACCAGCGTTGTAGCGATCATTTCCGCATGCTCTATAAGAACTGTTGATTGTTCATTGTATGCCTATTTAAGATTTGAGCCATGTAATTATTTCCTGATCTTGCTAATAATAGTACTGAAAGCTTAGGATCCGGAATCTTATTCTATTGAAGCGCATATGAATAGAAAGCAGGCAGCCCAACTGAGTTAAAGAGAAGAAGAAGAAGAAGAAGAAGAAGAAGAAGATGGTGATGAGGATGAGGATGAGGATGAGGATGAGGATGGAATTGAATATAAAAAGAGAACGACTACTTCCATAATAAAAGAACTCAATTAGAAATAGGTATAATAAAGAAAACCGAGAAACATGCAAATTGCTGTTTCCCGATTTTCTGGCTAATAATAGGGTATTTAAACGTAGCACCTAGTGGCTCGCAACTTCGGAATTTCCAATATCCCTAGGATCAATTTTCACGTTCAGGCTTTTTTTGCCATTCTCAAGTTTAATTTTATAAACTTCTTTATCTATTCTATCGCTTTTACCACTGGCCATATATTTGTTTTGTACCATGGTCCAGCCTATATTATTTTTATAAAGTTCTCTTCTTACATTAAGAGGTAAAACGATATCTTTAAAACGTTGACTTGTTTCTACAAGAGTTCCATCTTTGTCGTAGTTGGCTTCTAAATAACCTTTACTACTTTTAAATGTCACTAAAAATTCATCATACTTATCATTATCAATGGAAGTTATGAAGGCTTTGATATCAAAGTTTTCTTTCATAAATGCTATTGGATTTTTTATGAATTCTCCAGCAAAACTTTCTTCCACTATGAAGGTATATTCTTCTAGATTAGATGAAATTTTAATCGGATTAAGGGCAAAGTTTACTTTTGCTTCTTCAAGTTCTGTAATCTGTTGAGCTTGGCTAGTACTAATAAAGCCAACTAGTAATAATAAAACAATTAGAGTTCTCATGATTTAATTTATTTAAAAGATTAATATGTTATTATTCAATTCTAATTCAGTTCGCGAAACTGTAATAATTAGATTTGTAAAATTTTACATACCTGAAATTACTATTTATATCCCCTCTTTTAATCAAAATGATGCAATCACCACTTTTATAGTTATTAAGCTTAGAAAACTCGCGATGAATCACTTTTTAATTCTTTAATCGCTCATTAATAGACACTTACCCGTCCATATTGTTGTTCACATCATGTAGAAGTGATTACAAATCACCCAATACCCAAGAACAAGGTTTTAGTCATATAAAATCACGGAAAAAGATTCACTCCCAGAGTTGCTTCACTCTATGAGTTATTGTATTTTCAAAACTCAAAAAGTTTCCAATTATCTCTGAAAAATAAATTTATTTCTGAATGAAAATTCTTCATACTGCCGATTGGCATATTGGTAAAAAATTACATAAACACGAGCTTTCCAAAGATTTTGACCTTTTTGTTAATTGGCTTTGCACTTGCATTCAGGAAAAAGAGATAGAATTATTATTGATCTCGGGGGATGTATTCGATTTAGCAAACCCTTCTTCTGAAGCAAGAAAACAATATTATAAAGCATTATTAAAACTAAGAAATCTGGATTGCAGGATCATTTTAACCGGTGGAAATCATGACTCCCCTGCCATGTTAGACGCGCCTGGAGAAATCCTGAAAGAACTGGAAATGCATGTGGTAGGTAGTTTGCGAGAAAATTTAGAAGAATGTATTATTCCGGTAAAAGGAAAATCCGGCCAGGTAGAACTGGTCGTTGCGGCACTCCCCTATCTTCGGGATGCAGATCTTCGATCGTCCAGCGATGGAAACACTTATGAGGATAGATTGGAAGCCGTAAGGATGGGAATTCAAAACACATTTTTAGGCGCTGCTGAAATTTGCAAAAAAGAATTCCCAAATATTCCGGCACTTGCAATGGGACATTTATATGCTGCAGGAGTAGAAACTTCAGAAAGTGAACGAGATATACAAATTGGAAATCAGGCGGCCTTTCAGGCTTCTCAATTTGGAGATTTTTTTAATTATATCGCCTTAGGGCATATTCATAAACCACAAAAAGTTAATGGATTAGTTCCCACTTATTATAGCGGCTCTCCGCTTCCACTTTCTTTTAGTGAACGGAAAGATGAAAAAAGGATTTTACTATTAGATACAGATATTTCATGGATTCCGGAGAGCATTTCTGTTCCCACTTTTAGAAAATTACTGAAGCTGACTGGAAACTTAAATGAATTACAGACTAAACTTTGCGAACTGGTAAACGGTTCTATTCTGAATAATTTGATAGAATTAGAAATGATTGAGGAACAATATGATGCTACAAAATTATATGAGCTCGATAAATTGATCCAAAATTTTAATAGTCCGGGGTTTGAAATTGTAAAAAGCAGGGTGAATTTTAAAAACAAACTATCTGGTGCCAGCGAATTATATGCAGGCACGCCTCAATTAGAGGATCTAAAACCCAGAGAAGTATTTTTAGAGTTATTAGCGAATCACGAATATGAAACCGATATAAACAAAGAGATTTTAGGAGCTTTCGATGAATTGATGGAAGAGTTACAACAGCAAGAAACTCCAAACGAACTTTAAGCCATGAAGATCTTAAAAATAGAATTTCAAAATATAAATTCCCTTCGAGGAGAACATCAAATAGACTTCAGCAATTCTCCATTTACAGAAAGTTCTCTGTTTGCAATAACAGGACCTACAGGAAGCGGAAAATCTACTTTATTAGATGTTATTTCTTTGGCCCTGTTTAATCAGGTTCCAAGATTAGGAAAGATCTCAAGATCTGAAATCTTGAATAAAGGTGCGATTCTCACCCGCAATCAGAAAGAAGCTTATGCCCGAGTTACCTACCAATGTAAATATGGAATTTTTAGCTCGCAATGGAGTATTTCTACCAATAGAAATGAAAAACTGAGGGAGTATGAAATGGAAATTTCTTCTGTTGAAAATGGAGCTATTTTAGATCTAAAGAAATCTGATGTTCCCGGTAAAAATGAAGAACTGATTGGGCTAAACTACAATCAGTTTATAAAATCTGTGGTTTTGGCGCAGGGAGATTTTGCCCAATTCCTTAGAGCTAAAAAAGATGAACGTGGGGAATTATTAGAAAAGATAACTGGAACCGGGATCTATAGAAAACTAGGAATAAAGGCTTTCGAAAAATATAGAGCCAGTAATGCTGATATTAAAGAACACCTTTCAAACATTAAACGGATTGAAGAGGAATTACTAAGTCCTGAAAATCAAGAAGCATATAAAAAGGAGTTTCAGGAGAATACTACTATTTGTGAACCCTTGATCAAAGAAGTTAAACTTAAGGAAGAGCAACTAAAACTGAAAAAGGAAGTTCTTTTGCAATCTTCAGATGTAGAAAAAACCGAGCTTCAGCTTAACCAGGCATCAGAAAAATTAAAATCTTTTGATACTGCAAAAGGATTGCAATTGTCTCAGCATGAAAAACTTATTACTGTTGCAGAAGATCTAAGAAATTGGAAATCATGGTCTGTAGAAATAAATTCCTTAAATAAGGAAAGAGAATTGCTTCAGCAGAAAAAAGAAAAGAATACAAAGGATCTTTCCAATCAGTTAAGCAATATTCAGGAATTCACTAAAAAGCCACTAACCACTAATGAAGTTACACAAGGCTTAGAACAATTTAGTACTCATGTGAGCACACTGCTTGATGAGCGCAATAAAAAAGGAATCGAATGGAAAAACTTACAACAACTATTAAAAGTCGAGTTGAAAGAAATTCCATTAGTAATTACAGATTCCCCGGAAGATGATCTTCAACAACTTGGTCAATTAAGACAAAGTTCTAACCAGATAATTGAAGGTCTAAAATCTAAACTGAAAGGTTTTCAACTTTTAGATCTCACAAAGGAAAGAGCTCATATTAGAAAGAAGTTGGAAGAAACCCGTGATGCTAAAAATTTCAAATTAGACTTGCAGCAATTCCTTTCCTCTCATTCTGATAAGTTAAAAGAAAAAGAGCAATTACTTCCTCTTACCAAGGAACTGCCCAACAGAATAGCACTATTGAATTCTAGCACTGTAGATGAGTCTAAAAATCTTCAGATCTTGGAACTACAAAAAGAGAATTTGTTGATGCGTGCTAAACTGGAAGATTACCGAAGTAAACTAATAGATAATGAGCCTTGCCCACTTTGTGGAGCGATACATCATCCTTACGCAGAACATCTTCCAAAGGAGGACGATTTACTACAACAGCAAATTGATGCAGCTAAAAACAGGTTGATGGCTTTAACAAAGGAGATGGCGACATTAAATTCTGAATTGAAACTGGCTTCAACAAGGGTAAGTAGTTTAGAGGCTGAGATTAAGGAGCTGGAAGAGAAATTACAGTCTAAAAAGAAGCTTTTCACCGCCACTTTTATAAACTATAATGTAGATGAGGAAGTAGATTGGGATAATAAGCTCTTCCTTTTAGAAGATCAACTTAAAAATTTGGAAACCTACGAAAAGGAACTTTCCAATTATCAAGCGATTGAGAGAGGAATTCCGATTCTTAAGGAAATGCAGGAAATTTTAAATGATGGTAGCAAATTAAAAGAGCAGCTAAATAAACTCTATACCGGCACAAATATTCATGCAGATAGTAGGGAATTAGAGAATAAATGGATCCAATTAACACAGCAAAAGGAGTACCTAGCAGAAAGTTTTAAACTAACCGAGACCAAAACAAACGAGTTTAGAAATAAGGTTTTAGAATTAGAGCCTAAACTTACAAAAGAGCTAATAGAACAAGGTTTTTCCAGTATACCTGAAGGAATAGCAGCTTTATTAAGTGACACCCTATTTAATGATCTTAGAACAGAACGGGATTCCTTACGTACAGAAATAGCATCGGCTACAACCACCTTAAAAGTGATCTCGGCTCAATTGCAATTATTAAGATCTAAGGATGTAGCAAAAACTTCGGATCAACTTCAAGAAGAGCTTAACGTAATGCAACAGCAGCTAAAAAAGCTTCAAGACGAAAGCAAGGAATTGGAGCGTGTATTAAAAAATCATGAAGAGTCTTTATTAAAATTGCAATCTATCCAGCTTGAAATTGCCGAAAAAGAGAAACAGACCAAGCGTTGGACTTTGCTTAATGAGTTGATAGGTGATGCAACAGGGAAAAAATTCAACGATTTCGCCCAAGATCTTACCTTATCTCAATTGCTTCATTTAGCAAATATTCGCCTGAAAGATCTTAGTGATCGATATCTTATAGATAAGCCAGTTGCAGATGAGGATGATGGCTTGGTAGCTATAGATCTTCATATGGGTGGGCAACGCCGCTCTGTTAAAACTTTATCTGGAGGAGAGACCTTTATTTTAAGCCTTTCTCTGGCTTTAGCACTAAGTGATCTGGCTTCCAAGAATGTGGAGATCAACAGCTTATTTATAGATGAAGGATTTGGCACCCTGGATCCTGAAACCTTAGATCAGACATTAGATACTTTAGAGAGATTACAGGCCGAATCCTCTAAGACTATTGGAATAATAAGTCATGTAGATTCTTTAAAAGAACGAATAGCAACTCAAATAAAACTCACCCGAAACGGACAAGGGTATAGTAGTTTGGAAGTTGTAGGATGATATAATCGGTTTCAGGTTTGAGGTTGCTGGTTTCTAGTTTCTAGTTTCTAGTTTCTAAAAATAGAATATAATTGGATATATTTATCCTTTTAATTTTTAGCAGAAATGGCCAAAAAAGGTGCACAAAAGAATACTAATAATAAGGTGAAGCACACAAAGCTGCTGAATAGGAAGAAGAATAAATTAAAAAAAGAGCAAGAAGCACATAAAGAGAAGCTTAAAGCGATAATTAAAAAGGCAAATGAGCTTAAAAAGGACGAATAAGTTTCTTTTTATATCAGGTAGATAATTTTCTAAAATAAATTCAAAAAAAATAAAAGCACGCTCCAAGGAGCGTGCTTTTAAATATTACTGAAATTACTTTTAAATAGTAGTATCTACATTTGCTTCGATAACATTCTCAATATTATCTGGAACTAAGCTAAAGAAATCGTATCCGGTTTTCATTTCAATGTCATCTACAGTAGTTTTGTAAGTAGTCCAATCAGAAGAAACCGACTGGCTATTAGGCATATCTATAGCTATGACACGGGTATTTGTAGTAACACGGTTGACATCATCATCTCCATCCCCAATAATCATAATCACTTTCCATGTATTAGAAGGAACTTGCACGTTCCCATTAGCTATATAACTTGCAACCCCATTAGATCCATCTCCACCAATTCCATATCCACCAGAAATGATATAGATCTCATAGCCGCCAGCCAACATAGAACGACAATAGCTCTCTAAATTTGCCCAACCAATTCTATTATTATTTGGTGCCTGCGGCATCATATTGGTCATGAAAAAGGTATTGGAGTTATCATCTACAGAAAAAGTTCTGTCTGCAGAAGGACACATGTGCCCGCGATCGAATCCACTTAAACTATAATCATTCTGATTTACCTGATACCATCCGGAAGGCAGGGTATTATCTGCTCTAAAATCATTTTGTCTAGCAGCACTTCCAATCCAAGCCTCATCCAGATGCCAGCTCACCCAGTTCGCAGTTCCTTTGTCTCTACTATAAGACATGGTATATTCTTGTTTTTCTAATAAGTAGTTTGTTGGAAAAGCAACATCTGTAACTGCATTAGAAGGATTTCCCATAGTAAGATGCACCGCACCACTTCCCGGAACACCTCCACCACCTGAACCACCTCCGCCAGAAGTATCTACAGCTGTACCATCAATAGTGAAATCGTCTATGTTTATTCTATCTCCACTTCCTGTAAGCTTTACAATTCTAAAACGAACTGCATCTAAATAATTTACCGTGTAGCTCACATTCGTTAATGTAGTACTAGTTGAAGTACCAGTAGTTTCTAAAGTGGTCCATGAGGCACCACTATCTGTAGATGCTTGTAAATCCCAAGTACTTGCACCATCTGTTCCATAAACAGCATGGTTAAAACTTATAGTTTGAGCACCAATCACATCAAACTCCATTTCCAAAGATCCTAAGTCTCTAACTCTAACAGACTTTGACCCTGTTTTTCTATCGTTTGCTAAGGACCCAACCAAAGCTTCATTTAACAACCAATTTCCACTAGGAAATGTAACAGAACCTGCTGCGTAGCTTCCTTTAGATCCCGACTCATAATCCTCAACTATAGTTCCCTCTGCAGGAGGAGCAGCTTGCGGGTTAGGCACCACCAATACATTGTCTATATTTAATCTATTTGAAGAACCATCAGTTTTACGGATCTCAAATCGAACATTCCCACTAACACTAAGGTTGAATACTGCAGTTTTTAAAGCTGTTTTATCCACGGTAATTGCGCTTCCGGTTTTAGTCCAGCTAACTCCAGCATCTGTAGAATAGTACATTTCGAAGCTTGAAGTTTTATCTCTTCCGAATTTGCCATAGTCTACAGAAATAGATTTGGCACCTTCTACAAGATCGAATTGCATTGTAAGGCTTCCGCTATTTCTCATTCTTGCAGATTGCGAATCGGTTTTTCGATCATCTTTAAGAGAACCTATTAAGGCTTCATTAAAATACCAGTCCCCATCCGTAAAAGCCACTGAAGCTCCAGCATAACTAGTTTTTGAAACTCCTTCGAAGTTTTCTAAGTAATTACCTTCTGCGGTAACTGTAAAATCGTAAGAAGTGATCTCTGCATTTGGACTTACAAATTCTGTATCCTTTTCACAGGAAGTGAGTATAAATAAGAATTGAAAAGCAAAAAGCCATTTTAATAAGGAGTAATTTTTCATCGCTAAAATTGGTTAGATTAATTTGATTAATACATTCTGTTAGATTAATTAGAACAAATTTACTCACATTATTTTCTAAAACTTTAGGGTACCGTTAACTTATTATTAAGCTTTTATTAACAATTTTGAATAATTGATAATTTTGAGGCTTAATGTTGAACAAATTTTACGCATTATCATTTATTATTATAGATTCTTTAGAATACATCATTTGTTAGTATTATCGATTAAAATCTAACTTTCATCCGAAAAATCAAATAATCCTTTTACATTTTATCCAAGTGGTATTTCTACTTCAAAATAAAATACACATTCGAGGTTTCTCTTGATAAATCTTAAAAAGTCTGGGGTTTCCCAACTCAGTAAATGACAATCCCGTTTCTCAAAAAAGAAATTCAGGTATTTATAGGGAAAATCACATGTCTCCACTCTAGAGTTTTAAATAAAAAGTTGAAGTTACTACCTAGTAATTATAAATTGATTATATTTGCAAGTAATTACTCACTATTATGACTGAAAAACAAGAAAAAATTATAACCGCCGCATTAGAACTATTTGCTAAAGAAGGATTTAAAAACACTCCAACCAGCAAAATAGCAAAACAGGCAGGAGTTTCCGAAGGTTTAATTTTTAGACATTTTACCAATAAAGAAGGTCTTTTAGAGGCTATTATAAAGGAAGGAGAAGAACGATTTAAATTCCTATATGCCGATATTGTTCTGGAAACTAATGCCAAGAAAATAATTCTCAAAACCCTTAATATGGCAAAGAACTTTACTGCCAAAAAGGAAGATATGAATTTCTGGAAGCTCCAGTATAAGCTAAAATGGGAGTTAGAAATTTATGGAGCACATAAAATAAAACCTCTGGAAAGAGCACTTTCAACTGCTTTTGAAGATCTTAAATTTAAAGATCCAAAGATGGAAGCTAAACTACTTCTAACCTTATTGGATGGTCTAGCTACCAGATTATTCCTCGACCCTAATTTCGACCTCGAAGATACTATTAGCTATTTAGCAAAAAAATATAATTTATTTAAATAAGTAAACACTTACTTCTAAAGTAAAAATGATATGTTTACCCTACACCTGGAAGGAATTCCCAATCAAAATGGAAAAATAGCAATTGTTACCGGAGCTAATACGGGCTTAGGTCTTGAATTATTAATTACCCATTCCCTTATTACGAAACAAAATTCAAGAATACATTTACATGCAAACTCTCTTTAAAATATTTAAAATGATAATAGGTATACTAGTTTCCATCATTGGCATGATCGTGCTGATTGCTGTAATCTTCATTAATACTTCTCCTGTATTCGGTTCTAAAAGTCAAGGGAAACGAGTAGTTAAAATACAAGCTTCCGCGAATTACAAAGATGAAAAGTTTCAGAATTTATCTGATACAGACGTGTCTAGAGATATGAATTACACAAAAACCTTAAGTGAATTTTTTACAAATGGAAATAAAGTGCCAGATTAGAGTATTCCGGTAAAGAAAATTTCTTCAGAAACAATCACAAACACAGCTGATTCTGTGACAAAGATCACTTGGTTTGGGCATTCTGCCCCTCACCCACTATTGGGAAGTAAGCGTTTCAATGACACGCTGCCTCTAGCTATAGAAAACATCCCAAACCTAGATGCTGTAATTATTTCACACGATCACTACGATCATCTGGATTATGGTTCGATTAAAAAGTTAAAAGATAGAGTTACACATTTTTATGTGCCATTGGGAGTTGGGGCACATCTTATTTCTTGGGGTGTTGCAGAAGAAAAGATCACTGAAATGGATTGGTGGGAATCTATTTCCTTTAGCGGAATACAATTAACCGCCTCCCCATCAAGACATTTTTCCGGACGAGGAATTACAGATAGATTTAGCACACAATGGAGTTCTTGGGTAATAAAAGGGAAAAAAGATAATATCTATTTTAGCGGAGACTCAGGATACGATTCTCATTTTAAAGAAATAGGAGATAAATTCGGACTCGATATGGCTATAATGGAATGCGGACAATATGACGCTCAATGGCCACTTATCCACATGATGCCAGAAGAAACTGTACAGGCCACTATAGATGTAAATGCCAAATTGCTTTTACCAATTCACTGGGGAGCTTTTAAATTAGGTTTACACAGTTGGACAGATCCAATAGAGCGTGTTACTACAGAAGCTTTATTGAAAAATGTAACTATAACCACACCAATTATTGGGGAGGTTGTTACGGTTGGTGAACCAATTCCAACTTCAGAATGGTGGAAACGAAATAACTAGGAATTAAGAAATCACATGTTTATTTGAGCTGATGGATCAAGTTGTTCCAATAGCCCTATTTTTACCCTGTTCAATATCTTATGAAGAAAGACATCACAAATAGAGACGATATTTATTTACTGGTATCTCAGTTTTACGAGAAAGTAAAAATGGACAAAGAGATAGGCCACTTTTTTCATAACAGCATTAAAGATTGGGATTCTCATATAGATAAGATCACTAATTTCTGGGAAAGCGGATTGTTCTTTGTTTCCACATATTCCGGGAACCCTCCTAAAGCCCATATTAAGGTCGATGATGAAAACAATAATGAGATAGATGAAAAGAGTTTTGGGGTTTGGCTGAATCTTTGGGTACAAACCATAGATGAATGTTTTGAGGGAGAAATAGCAGAAAGAGCGAAACACAATGCCCGAAAAATGGCAACACATCTACACCTTAAAATATTTGCTGCTCGCCAAAAGTAATTTAGGAAGTGCTATTTTAATGTATATCCGTTTTTTTAGCAAGGCACTTGACCCTCTCGTCACCCTGAATTTATTTCAGGGTCTCTACCAGCTTTACTGGGATGCTGAAACAAGCCCGCCTGAATGGTTTTGTTGGGCAGGTTCAGCATGACGAAAACTGGCCATTCGTTATATTCTTTTATGCAAATACCTCCTCTTCAAAATAAATCACATTCTTTTCGCCATGCTTCCGCAAATAGCTATTTAAAATTTTATGGGTATGAAAAGTGGATTCCTGAAGTTTCAAAAAAGGCTCATAATCTTCTATTGAGGCTATTGGAACATCAGAATCCAAATAACCATAACCTTGATATCTTCCTTCTCTTATCATCACAAAAGCCTCTTCTTCGAAATGCCTTCCTTTTTCCCTGATCACATAAGTAGGTTTTTCAACTCCGAGGAAATCAATAGCATTTACTACTTTAAGATTATAATCTTCAACAGCTTCGGTCCCATCACAAACACCTTCACAGTTCTTAAGCTTATAATGAGAACATTTTTCCATACTACTTTGCAGCGTGCAATATCTGGGGCATAATTTAAAAACTTCACAAAGGTGTTCCAACTTTTCGGTTGCCAAAGCACGATTATAGAATGTCCCCACAGAATCCTGAACTCTTTTAGTTTTTCCAACAGCAAGCTGAATGATCCCTCGCTGATTTATATAACTAATTATCTGATAGGTAATACCCGGGCGTTTTAAGGCAGAGTTGAATTTTGGATAATGTTTTCTTATATATTCTGCTTCCAACAGCAGTGCCATCAATTCATTGCCTGTGGTTTCATGATCTACATGATATGTTTCTTGACCAAGGTGATATTCCTTCGTCATTTTATCGTAAAAATGAGATAAAACACGTTTTTTGATGTTTATTGCTTTTCCCGCATATATTACCTTATGCTGTTTATCCTTAAATAAATAAACCCCTGGTTCTTCCGGCAACTCATGAATTTGTTCTGCAGAAAGATGTGGTGGTAGGGTAGCTTGTTTAGAGTGTGCATGTAAAAAGGAATTGAATATCACTCCCTCAGGATCCAAGGAAAGTAATCGCTGAAATAAGATCACCGTAGCATCTGTATCCCCTTCTGCCCTATGCCTATTTGTAAGTGGAATATTTATAGAATCGCATAATTTCCCTAAACTATAGGAATACAGGCCCGGAATTAATTTTCTGGAGAGTCGGACCGTACATAACTTTTTTCGATTAAATTCAAACCCCAGTTGTTTGAATTCATTACGAAGTACATTATAATCGAAATTCACATTATGCGCTACAAAGATCGCATCTCGCATAAAATCCTCGATCTCTTTGGCTACTTCATGAAATTTTGGAGCATTTTCCACCAGTTCATTATCGATCCCCGTAAGCGCAGTGATTTGTGCAGGAATATGTTTTTCAGGATTAATTAGTGTGGTGTATTTATCCAAAACTTCTCCCCCTTTTAAGAGTACCATACAAATTTCAGTCAACCTATTTCCCTTTATGCCACCGCCGGTGGTTTCCACATCTATAACCGCAAATAATTTATTTTCCATCCTTCTTTTCTGAAGCTATAAAAATAAGAATATTTTTTGATATGTAGGATTGTTTCCTAATATTAGGATTTAATCCTATATGTAAGACGTTTTATTAATAGGTTTGTCTACCTGTTTTTAGAAATTCTATAACTAGTGGAGCCTTATCGGGATACTGTGCAGGAATTATCGAAACCAAGGAACCTAGTGAAAATATATTAGAGCTTGGTTTAACCAAGACTGAAGAGCTGGAAGAAAAGTTGATTCTTGAAAAGGTTGAAGAATTTTTGAAAGAAATGATAATGTGGGAATTACCTAACACCCGAAAGAAGGTTGGTAATAATTAGCCGGTATTCTTCAAAATATCATTTTCGAAGAGATTCGCTTTTTTCTGAAATTCCATCTTAACCACCTGATTCCCCATTTCAAAAATAGATTCCAATTGATGAATAAAGCAGAATTCCATTTAAACCCTAGCTTTAAAAATTAAATATTAAAAGTAAGTAGCAAAGCATGATAAATGTCATACTTACATAGTACCTGTAATACTACTTTAGTACCACTTAAAAGAATTAAAAGTTCATTGATACAGGTCTCATAAACTAACTCTCTAACGACATTCTTATTGAATAGTTGTTAAGAACATGCTTCGTAGGGTAGTATTGTTCCTATTTTAGGCAAGGTTTTCGACTAGGATGCCGTTAAAGAGTTTTGAGATTTTATAATAAAAACAACTTTGAGAATTAATTTACTTAATAGTAAAAAATAATTGGGCGACTGACTAATGTCATATTTATTTTGAAGCAAAAGAGGTAAATTAGTGTATTGTTCATTGAAATTAAATTGATAGCTTAATTTTCATTGATAAAACAGTGAAAGTTATATAGAGATATTAAATGAGTTTTATTTGAATTAGTCCGAGACAACGCGTAGGCTGAGTCCTGATATGGCGATCTTCAGTAGAATTCATCACTTATATTTCTAGGAAAACAGGAATGTCTCCTTATGATATTCCTGTTTTTTTATGATGTGAACTGAGAGTTTAAAAGGTGATAATTTCTATTGATTTAATTTAACGCAATTCTAATTCTTTTTTCGCCAGATAAAAATCTACTTTCTTGCAACTTTTATCTTTTATTCGCTCTTCCATTTCAGTTATTGTTTTAGGCGGAGCATAAGTATAGCGTATTCGATCTTTTCAATCTAAGGGGAATGCCACTTTATATTGATCTGCAATTTAAAGTGCTTATAAACTCGCAGAATTTCCTTCATGTCTAAGCCTTTCCAATTCGCCTAAAGGTTGTTTTTTTTTAGGAAATTAAATCTTCTTTTCTTACCACATCATCAATAGCGGCATTGGCATAGTACAACAATTCAAGGTTTTTGTGAAATAGTGATGGAAGCTTTAATATTAAACCCATTTTTTGTATCTTAAATAGCTTATTTTTTAAATATATAAACTCATTTTCTTCCTGCATAATATTTATCAATGCACAATTTGTTTTTTCGCGATTTTGGTATAAGCATGGGGGTTTTTTAAGTAAAAATGGGGAAACAATATACTTTAAAAGTAAGGAAAATGTTGGCAGCAGTTTTACATTAAAAATTCCTTTTGCATCTAATTTAGTGAAACTATGAAAAGAATACTCATTGTAGAAGATGATGCCGCTTTGCGTGAAAACACAGCCAAGTTATTAGCATTGGAAAATTTTGTAGTAATAACAGCTGCTAACGGTACTGAAGGAATTAGACTCGCCAAAGAAAGCAATCCAGATATTATTATTTGTGACATCTTAATGCCAGAAAAAGATGGTTTCAACGTTTTAAAGGAATTATCCTCAAATGACCATACACGTCATATTCCATTTATATTTTTATCGGCAAAAACCGAACATAAAGAAATTCGGCAAGGGATGGACCTGGGGGCAGACGATTATATTACAAAACCTTTTGAAGAAGAAGAACTATTAAGTGCCATAAAAAGCAGACTGGCTAAATCTCAAATCTTAAATAATATAACTATTCATCCGCCCAATGAGCAATTTAAAAACCTTGAGGATCTCAAGAATTATTTCGACGATTATGGAGAATTATCGCATCATTTAAAAGGGGAAACCATCTTTCAAGAAGGAGATCGGGCTAACAAAATATTTCTGATCCTTAAAGGTCTGGTTAAAACCCATAAAATGGATCAAAATGGTAAGAAGCTTATTACTTCTATTCAAAAACCCGATGATTTCATGGGGCTCACTTCCTTTATAGATAATAATCCATATCAAGAATCTGCTACGGTTTTAGAAGACACAGATCTGGCAGGAGTTAACAAACAAATTTTAAAAGAATTACTATCAGAAAACTGTGATTTATCTCTGGAACTAATGAATATCCTAACCGATAATCTTTCGGATATTAAAGATCATTTACTACAAATGGCCTACAGCTCAGTTAGTAAAAAGACTGCCCAAACCATTCTTCAATTTGCAGAAGTACTAGATAAAGGACCATTGGGAGAAATAAAAATATCCCGGAGTGATCTTGCCAGTGTAGCAGGGATAGCTCCAGAAAGTCTTATTCGAACCTTGTCCGATTTTAAGAAGAAAGGAATTATTGAGATAGAAGGTAGAAATATTAAGATCCTAAAATTAAATGAACTACAAAATTTAGAGTAACAAGCATTCTTTTAAAGTTTAGACAGAATTCCCCACAAAATCCCTACCTAACCCCAATATAAATTTCATTAGTCTCCCCATTATAAAAGAAGTTTATATGAGTATTATCATATTTTTTGATCTTCTTGTAATTTAGCTTAGAGGATACTAAAAACGGTAGATTATGCGTAAAATATTAATTCCAACCGATTTTTCCGGCAATGCAATAAATGCTATTAAATATGCATTGGAGTTTTTTAAATATGAGCATAGTGAAATTTACATAATGCATACCTATGCAGATGAGGTTTACGATAATCAAACCATACTAACCAGAGCATTGTTTGAAGAGTTTAGGAAGGTAATTAAAAAGAAATCCGATAAGGAATTAGAAGAATTACTTCTTATTATTCGTGAGTTATCTCCAAATCCAAGACACAATTACCAGGTTATCTCCAAATTCGGCAGCCTTATAGACGAGGTAAACGATTTTGTAGATAAAGAAGATATTGATATTGTTGTTATGGGAACCCGTGGTAAAACCGATGGTAGAACTATGGATTTTGGGAGCAATACCATTCAAGTAATGAAATATGTAAAGTGCCCGGTTCTTGCTATTCCAAAAGGCTATGACCAGCTGAATTTAAATAAAATCCTCTTTCCCACTAATTACCAACTCCCCTATAAACAACGAGAATTAAAACTGGTTAGCACGCTAGCTAAAAGCTTTACCACTAAAATTCAGTTTTTATATATCTACAAGTTTAAAGATCTTTCCTTTAGACAACAAGACAATGTAGATTATTTAAAAAATATTTTAGCAGAAAACGATCTGGAATTTTTAAACGCCTCTGGGGAAGACCACATTACGGTTATAAATGAAGAAATAGTTAAAGAAAAGATAGATATGCTGGTAATGGTGAATTCAAGAAAATCTTATTTGGAAAGTTTACTTTATCCCTCTACCGTTCAAAAAATTGGACTACAAATAAAGATCCCTTTTCTGGTATTGCAAAATCTGTCCGGGTATTAATTCAAAATAGAAAGAATTATGATACGTGTACTTCTTCCTACAGATTTCTCTAATAATGATTCACACGCCATTAGTCACGCCCTTCTTTTATTCAAATATGCAATAAATCTATTTGTATATCATACTATAGTTCCATTTTTATTACTCCCCTCAAAAAATCACTTTTGTCCTTGACCTCTGCAAATATGACCTCATCTTGTGATATTTATCATAGGTAAATTTCTCTGTGATTTTTAATTTTATAGAGCAATTTTTAAAGTTTTTAAGATGAAAAAGAACATTCTACTACCAACAGATTTTTCCAGAAACGCATGGAATGCTGCGCTGTATGCTCGGGAATTGTATAAAAACGAAACTTGTGAATTCTTCCTAATGAACGCATTTAGCAGTTCTTATATAGCCTTGGGAGATATGGATGCTCCTAGTTCGGGTGGTAACTTTTACGAATCGGCTAAGGAGATCGCAGAAATTGGATTAAATAAGGCTTTAGAAAGGATTCTTTTAAAAACCCGCTACAATAATCACAATTACCAGATTCTTTCATGTTTCGATAATCCGTTAGATGCCATAAAAGCAGTAGTAGATCAAAAGGATATAGAGGTTATAGTTATGGGCTCTAAAGGATCTCAGGATAATGCTACTGATGTCTTTGGGAGCACTACTATATCTGTCATGGAAAAAGCGAGAAACTGTCCCGTGCTAGCTGTGCCTGGAGATGTGGCATATAAAGAGCCCAAAGAAATTGTTTTTCCAACAAATTATAAAACCTTTTTTAAGAAAAGAGAGCTTCAATATATGTATGAAATTGCTAAGATCGCCAATGCAAGTGTTTGTATTCTTCATGTAAAAGAGGATATCTCTTTAGACGATGATCAAAAAAACAATAAGGCCCTTTTGGAGAATTGTTTGGAAGGAATAGAATATTCCTTTCACGAATTAGATAACATCCATGTTTTAGAGGGGCTTAAAAACTTTGTAGAAAGTAGAGGTAGTGATATGATTGCATTTATAAATAAAAAACATGCTTTTTTCAATACCATTTTTTCGCAACCAATGGTAAAAAACCTGGGGCACGATTCTAAAGTACCGGTATTAGTCATGCATGATCTAAAAAATTAAGAGCCATGGAAAATGTAGGAATCTGGATAGATAAAAAAAATGCTTTTCTCATCTTCTTAAAAGATGACACCGTAGTATTAAAGCAAATAAATTCTGAAATAGAAAGTTACCATCCTCATGGTGGCTCAGGACCTAAAGTAAAAGGTGGAGCACAAGATGTTGTTCAGGACGATAACTATCTGGAAAGGGAAAAACATCAATTAAAAACTTATTTTAAAGAAGTAGTTCAATTGCTTTCCGAGTCGCAGAATATTATAATTTATGGGCCTTCCTTAATCCCAAAAAAATTCAAGAAAGAATTAGAAACTAGGTATCCATCCATTCACAACAATGTCTTGGATGTGATAACAGCAGATTCTATGACAGAGAATCAACGAATAGCATTAATAAAAAATTATTTTATAGTGCATAAAATCTTATAGTATCTAATTAGTTTATAACATCGCTAGAATGGATTTAAATATCGTGAAATCTTCCGGGATTACCACCAAATTTTCGAAAAATAAATTACAGCATTCCTTAATAAAAAGCGGTGCCGATCCCTCCACCATTCAACATATCCTAACAACAGTTATAGACGAACTCTATCCCGGAATTACTACAAAGGAGATCTATAATAGAGCGTTTTCTATGCTTAAAAAGAAAAAGCCTGTATATGCTTCTAAATACAAATTAAAGAAAGCCATATACGAGTTGGGACCTACCGGCTATCCCTTTGAGAAATTTATTGGAGCCTTGTTGAGCTATTCGGGATATAAAACAAATCTTCGAACAATAGTACAGGGGAAATGTGTGGACCATGAAATTGATGTGGTTGCTATTAAGAATAATAAAAAGATCCTTGCAGAATGTAAATTCCATAGTGAAGAAGGCAGGAATTGCGATGTTAAAATTCCGTTATATGTATCTTCCAGATATCAGGATATTCTCGAAAATTATAAAGGCAGCTCCTCTAATAATGTTGCGCCAGATGAATGTTGGGTCGTTACAAATACAAGGTTTACAAAAGATGCTTTAACCTATGGGAACTGTGTTCACTTACATTTGGTAAGTTGGGATTACCCTCACGATAATGGTTTAAAAGAACGAATAGACAGGCTATCTCTCTATCCCATTACAGTTTCCACCTTACTAACTAATAGAGAAAAGCAATTTTTATTGAGTCGGGAAGTGGTCCTAATAAGGCAGCTACTAAATGATACTTTTTACCTGGATCATCTTGGGGTTTCGGAGGCTAGGAAGCATAAAATCATTAAAGAAATAAAATCGTTAATCAATATTTAACCAAAATGTTATGCCTAAAATAAAGCTACATTTTTTAGGAGCTGCAGGTACAGTTACCGGCTCCAAATTTCTTTTGGAAACTCCGCATTGTAATATCTTGATCGA
The DNA here is from genome assembly GCA_024635675.1 of Gillisia sp. Classification (GTDB taxonomy): domain Bacteria; phylum Bacteroidota; class Bacteroidia; order Flavobacteriales; family Flavobacteriaceae; genus Gillisia. Next base: position 7,179 of record JAGXIJ010000012.1, on the reverse strand, counting down.
TTGCGGAATGTTTCAAGGGGTAAAAGAATTACGTCTTAAGAATTGGGTTCCCTTTCCTTTTGATGTTAAAACCATAGACTATGTTTTGCTTACTCATGGTCATTTAGACCATACGGGTTATTTACCGCGATTAGTTAAGCAAGGCTTCCAAGGAAAAATTATAGGAACGGCTCCCACACTGAGTATAACCGAAATAATTCTGCTGGATAGTGCAAAAATTCAAGCAGAAGAAGCCGAAAAAGCCGAGTCTGAAGGATACTCAAAACATGAACATCCACTACCCTTTTATACTGTGGAAGATGCAAATCAGACAATAAAATTATTTCAGCATGCACCCTTAGATACTTGGAAAACATTAAATAACAACGTGAGTTATAGGGTTCAATACAATGGGCACATAATAGGTGCAACCTTTATCGAATTAAAACTTTACGGGAAAATCTTTGTGTTTTCTGGAGATATTGGAAGAAATGAAGACCTATTATTAGATCCACCTAAAAAACCTGTTTGGGCAGACTTTCTTATTATGGAAAGCACCTATGGAAATAAATTACATCCCGAGACTAGTGTTTCTGAAGAACTCACAAGGCTTATCAAGGAAACCATCCATTCCCGTGGCACCTTAATTATTCCCTCTTTTGCTGTAGAGCGCTTGCAAACTTTAATGTTTATACTGTGGAGATTATATGAGAAAAATAAAATTCCCAATATCCCAATATATGTAGATAGCCCAATGGGTGCAAGTGTATTAAACGTATTTCAGCAATTTCCTGCCTGGCATAAATTATCTCATGAAGATTTTAATGCCATGAAAAAACGAATGAATATTGTTATCTCCTATAGAGACACCTGGAAAACTATAGACAATAAACAACCTAAAATAGTGATTGCCGGTAGTGGGATGGTAACCGGAGGAAGAGTACTCACTTATTTACAACAGCTAATAGATAAGCCGGAAACTTCGGTATTACTTGTTGGATTTCAGGCAGAAGGTACAAGAGGACGACAGCTTTTGGAAGGGGCTCATGAAATTAAATTCTTCGGAAAATATTATCCTGTAAAAGCTAAAATTTATCACGATGAAAGTCTCTCTGCCCATGCAGATCAAAAGGGGATTTTGGAATGGATTGGAGAAATAGACAATACTCCTGAAAAAGTATTTTTAGTACATGGAGAACCCTTGGTTCTGGACGCCTTAAGAGTTAAAATTAAAGACATCTATAATTGGGACTGCAGCATTCCCGGCCTTTTGGAAACATTCGAAATTACTGTTTAGAATAAAATTATAATATTGATTAATATCATTTTATACTGCCTAAGGATTTGCTAAATTCTTATCTATATAAAATTTGTAATCATGAAATCGAAATACAATCAAGTGAATTATGTAGAATGGAGAAGCACAGGAGAAATGCATTCCAATACCGTGGAATGGCTTTCAGATCTGGACTTTGTAAAAGTAGAGCAAGGTTTTTTAGAAGAACTAATCAAGGAGAATACCTTGAACTTAATTTCTGGAGATGCTTTTGCTAAAATAAAAGCGACTGTAATTAAATTATCTAAAAGTATCGAGAAAGCAAATGCGTTGGCTAGTCGGGTTCAAATACATTCCAATGAGTTAGAGATCTTGGTTGATGAGGTAAAACAAGAGAAAAAAGAACAATTATTTAAGCAAGAGCATAATCTCCTAAATGCTGAGATTTTCATTTTCCTTAATAAGTATAAGGATATTAAAAATGAAATTTTTGAGCTTATAAAAAATATCATGAAAATTAATAAGCAGAAACGTTTGTTGAAATAAGTGTAGGCATTAATTGAAAATATAAAAATTAAATTAATGCTACTCCAAATCCTTTTCGGGTAGTATCAGTAATGGAACCTGACTTCCTTCACTTATGGTTTTATTTTCCGATCCATAAAAAATCCGGTCCAGTGCTTGTTCCTTTTCCATGATCAATGCATGGAGATCTGTTTTTTCAAGTTGCTCATAGGCACTAATGGCATCAGGAAATTTTAAACCAATCACAGATTTGATCTCGAATGAGATTTCCTTAAAAATCTTTTGTAAGTAGCCTTTGAGAGCTCCTTCCCTCTGCTCATTTTCCTCCTGTAGTACATCTAAAACTTTAAGTTCTGCCTTATATTTAATAAGAATATCCTTTAAGGTTCGCATGTCCCCTATTCGAGATTCCTGTTCCTTATGGATAGAAAGCAATACCGATTTGATGCCCTGAAACTTATAAGCCTCTGGAACCACCAGGATCCAATTATTAATATTTCGTATCACTTGCATTGTGTTACTCCCAAAAAGCACCTCCTTGGCTCCCGTAGCACCATTACGGCCCATAACCATAAGTTCTATAGAATTATTAGTTACTGCCTGTTTTATAGCATCGATAAAATTATCGTAGTCAAGCAGAGGTTGAAAATCATATTTAGCCCCTTTATGCTTTTGTTGAAGTGTTTTAATAAGCTCTGATAATTTATTTGTGGATTCCTCTAAAACCGCTTTATAAACAGCACTCCCCGGATCTGCAGTCATAAGATCGTCACTAATATATTCTGATGATTTTTGAACATGTAAAACAAAAAATTTACAATCCCATTTTCTAAAGAATAGCAAAGCATATTCTATGGCATTCATAGAATTATCTGAAAAATCTGTGAGTAACAAGATGTTTTTCATCTTCTTGAATTTAGGTGAAAAGCTAGTGATATTAAAAAATTCCGGAAATGAGGAATATCATGTTTTATATAAATATCGCCAACTACATTTAATACTACAAAAAAACACCTCTTAAAATTAAGAGGTGTTTTTGATTCAAATAATATCCTATGCCTACAAAAGGATTGAAGCTTATACCAGTTCCTTTTCTTCTAATACGTCCTCTTCCGGAGTTTCAGATGTTTTTGTACTGTTAAATTCTTCCACTTTTTCTTCTTCTCCAGAGAAGTATGGAAACACATCTACAATTGGTGATTCAGTTATTGCAGGAATCGAGTAGTCTCCCATCGTATTATCCATAGCCTGAGTGGTATTTTCGAAAGCCTCTTTTACATCGTTAGCCTGTACCAACATATACATATTGCTTTTTTTCTCTTTCCCACTCTTTTCATCTATAGCCATTAAAGAAACTTTAGATTTAAACCATCTATCGGAATTTTCAAAAGGATGAACCTCCGATAAATTGGCGACTTTTATATTGGTGATTAGAACTTCTTCACTAGTATAAGCAGCCATTTCTTCGGTTATTCTGGTTTCTGCTTCTGTAAACGAAATTGCATCTAATAAATAGGTCTCTGATGTTAGTTTTTGTTCTCCGGTTTCATGTGTTTTTCTGTATTTTACTTTACATTCATACCAAGTTGCGCTCATATCTTTATTTTTTGGATGCCAAATATAAATTTAAAAATAAGCATTGGCGAGTATCCTGATAATAGATATTCACAATCTGTTTTTTCTTGAGTTTTAACTTAGAGATGCTAATTAAATGTCACCCTATCTCCTGAATTTTTGAATTAAGCTCAGATCGTCTTTATTAGAACACAATATTTCAGAAATATATAATTACTATCTAAGAATTCCCTAGTTTGGTTCATGCAAATGAGCATCTTATTTTGTCTATGTAACATTTGTTACTGTAGTTAAATTTTGGTCATAATATATTGTGAAGTTTTGAATTAGGAACGTTGTAAATTTTATTGGTGTGAAAAGAAGAGATTTTGTAAAAAAAACAACCTTGAGTTCGTTGGCCACTCTAATTGGTGCTGAAATTGTATTTGGATCTAATATGCTGGAAGGATATAATCCATTAGCACTGCAAGACCCAGACCCATTTAAGATGTTCAATAAGAATAAGGAAATGGTCGTACTCAACGATAAACCTTGGAATATTGAAGCTCAAGCTCATTTACTCGACAATAAAATCACACCAAATACTGCAATGTTCATTAGAAATAATGGATTAATTCCGGAGGGTATTGATGCAAAAAATTGGACACTTACTATAGATGGAGAATCTGTAGTGAACCAAAAAACATATACGCTGGAAGAATTGAAATCAAAATTCGAGCAACACACCTATCAATTAACCTTGGAATGTGGTGGAAATGGAAGGAGTGAATTTAATCCCCCGGCAAAAGGAAACCAATGGACCGTTGGTGCGGTGCATTGTGCTACCTGGACCGGTGTACGCTTACGTGACGTTTTAGAAGATGCAGGAATAAAAAATAATGCGGTTTATATTGGATACCACTCAGCAGATAAGCACTTAAGTGGAGATCCCAAAAAAGAACCAATTTCCAGAGGAGCACCTATGGTGAAGTCACTTCAAGACGAGACTTTATTGGCATTTAAAATGAATGGAAAGGATATCCCCTTAGCTCACGGCTATCCGTTGCGTTTAGTAGCAGGGGGTTGGCCGGCATCTGTTTCCGGAAAATGGGTAAATCGTATAAGTATTAGAAACAAAATTCACGATGGTACTAAGATGATGGGCACAGCGTACCGTGTGCCTTGCGAACCTGTAGCACCGGGAGAAAAAGTGAAAGATGAAGACATGTGCATTATAGAATCTATGCCTGTAAAATCATTAATAACATATCCTAAATCTGGCGCGGTTTTAAAAGATGGAACATCCTTAAAGATTAGAGGCCACGCATGGGCCGGAGAATTAGAGGTTTCAAAAATGGAATATTCAATAGATTTTGGGGCAACCTGGAAAGAGTGTCCAATAGAGACGCCGGTAAATCGTTTGGCTTGGCAACATTTTTCAGCCTCCATAGATTTCCCGAAAAAAGGATACTATGAAGTTTGGGCTAAAGCAACAGACACTCAAGGTGTAGCCCAACCAATGATATTACCCGGTTGGAATCCAAAAGGATATTTAAACAATGCCTGTCATAGAATTGCTATCAAAGTAACATAAATGACTAAAGAAGAGGAATTTAAAAAATACGCTAAGAAGGTATATCATTTAATGATTTTAGTCTTCAGCATATTTATAATAGCAGGTGGGGCAACGATATATTATATTAACGACCCGAATTTTTCGGCCTTTAAAAATAATACAGAAACGATTGTCACTACCCCGGAGGAGGGAGACGAGGACCTTATAGAGAATGGCATTCATGTTCGTACTGGACTGGTTGATGCGGAAGGCTTAATGACGGTGGTTAATAATTGCACCAATTGCCATTCGGCCAAATTGGTCATGCAAAATAGAATGAGCGCAGAGCGTTGGAATGAGACGATAAAATGGATGCAGGAAACTCAAAACCTGTGGGATTTAGGTGATAATCAAGAGATAATCGTAAATTATCTTGTCACTAATTATCCTTTTGAAGACAAAGGTAGACGTGAAAATTTAACAAATATAGAATGGTATGAATTGGAGAATTAGTTTAATGTTTTTATTGCTTGCATTTGCAGGGTGTAAAGACGAAGGAAAAAATAAAGTAGTTAGCGTTGAAAAAGGTAATGAAATTGCCGAATCCAAGTATTTGATTGAAGCAGATGAGTTGATGAAAATTGCCAAAGATCCAAACATCAAAATTCTGGATTTTAGGAAATCTGAATTTTATGGGAAGGAACATATAGAAGGTGCTTTGAATATTTGGCGCACAGATATTGAAGATGCCTCCTATCCGTATAATGGAATGATGGCTGGAAAGGAACAAATGGAGACCTTGTTTAGTGGCTTGGGAATTAATACCAATGATACCGTAATAATTTATGATGATAATGCTTTGGTGGATTCTTCAAGATTATGGTGGATATTGCAAAATTATGATTTTACAAATGTGAGATTATTAAACGGAGGAATCTCAGCTTGGAATGCGCAAAACGGAGATGTTTCTACGGAAACACCTGTAGTAATGAAGGAAAACTTTAAGCTAAGCGATACGCCTACGATGAAGTATTATATTTCTAAGGAAAAAATGATACAAGCAGTAGCTAATAAGACAATAATAGTAGATGCTAGAACAGACGATGAATTTTCCGGAAAAAGGCAAAAAGAAGGTGCAGCCAAAGGAGGGAGAATACCTAATAGTATCTTGATAGATTGGGCGGAAGCTGTAAACTATAATGGTGATAAAAAAATAAAGTCTATAGAAGATTTAGAAAAAATATATAGTGAGCTTGGTGCTTCGAAAGAGGATACAATTATTGCTTATTGCCATAGTGGCGTACGGTCTGCACATACAACATTTGTACTCACACAAATGTTAGGTTATAAGAATGTAAAAAATTATGATGGATCCTGGACAGAATGGAGTCAGTTTAACGACTTACCAAGTGTTCAAGATAGCATCACAACAATAATAGAATAAAAGAATAAGATGAATAAATATTTAGATGCATTTATTAATGCTTTTACCGGAACGGTAGATTGGACATGGAAATCGATATTATTTGAAGTCCCATGGTATACTAATTACTTTTGGGGGCTAATTGCTATTTCCCTGATAGTTTGGAGCTTGGAAATGATCCTTCCTTGGCGTAAGGAGCAATCAATTTTTAGAAAGGATTTTTGGTTAGATGGTTTCTATATGTTTTTTAACTTCTTTATTTTCTCTATTGCCATAAGTGGGTTTTATAAATTATTACAACTCGGTTTTGAAGATCTAGGTATTGCAGAAAAATCACTGTCGCTGTTTGATCCGTCTGGTTGGCCAATGTGGGTTCAATTACTTGTGTTTTTTATAATTCTGGATTTTGTACAATGGTTCACACATACGTTATTACATAAATATCCCTTCTTTTGGAAATATCATAAGGTACACCACAGTGTTAAAGAAATGGGCTTTGCAGCACATCTACGTTACCATTGGATGGAAAACATCTTGTATAAGCCGCTTAAAACTTTTGCTGTAATGATATTATTTGGGTTTGAACCAGAACAAGCATATATCGTTCATTTTATAGCAATTACAATTGGTCACTTTAATCACTCAAATATCAAGATTACTTGGGGACCTCTAAAATATATTATCAATAATCCAGTAATGCATTTGTACCATCATGCATATGAATTACCAGATGGTAAATATGGAGTGAATTTCGGAATTAGTTTAAGTCTTTGGGATTATATATTTAAAACCAACTACATTCCTGAAGACAGTGGAAATGTTGAATTAGGTTTTCCAGGAGATGAAAAATTCCCTAAAGATTTTATT
>JAGXIJ010000079.1 GCA_024635675.1 Gillisia sp. | reverse complement strand
GGTAAGGTACGATTACCAGAATTTCTTCAGCAAAAACTCAAAGCAAAAGAAGGTGTTATTGTAGAAATAGATTCTCAAAGGGAAGAATATCAAAATTTACCGGTGCACTTCAATTCAAAAGCGGAAGAATTAAAGCTACTTTCCAAGAAATTTCAATACGAATTAACAGATGGAAAAGTTGTTGGAAAACATCAGGGTGCCCATTATTTTACTAAAGGACAACGAAAAGGTCTTGCTGTAGGTGGTACCCCGGAGCCCTTGTTTGTGATAGATACAGATGTACAAGAAAACATCATCTATACAGGACAAGGCAAGGAACATCCCGGCTTGTTTAGAAAAGCTTTATTTGTAGCAAATAATGAAGTACACTGGGTCCGACAAGATTTGGCAATTGCTAACGACGCTGAATTAAAAGTTCAAGCCCGAATAAGATATAGACAGGAATTACAGGACGCTACCTTACATCAAACTGAAAATGGACTCTATGTCCTATTTATAAATCCACAATCAGCAATAACTGAAGGCCAGTTTGTAGCCTGGTATTTGGATGATGAACTTATAGGCTCAGGAGTAATTTCTTAATTTAGCTAGGAATAAGTACTGGTTAAAAAAAATGCCACAAATTCACGAATGCAAATTTATTAAATTCGTGAGTTCGTGGCTTTTAAATAAAGTGAAATGTATTCGTAAAGTATCATAAAGTGCTAAATAACGTCATTCTGAACTTGTTTCAGAATCTAATTACACTAAGAATCAATAGAGTGGATTGAGACCCTGAAATAAATTCAGGGTGACGAAAGAACTGTAGGACAAAAACGGCTATACAAATAAAGTTAAATCTGGTATAGATAATCCTAGAAATTTAATAACATTGAATCATATAACATGCAGAATAGAATTACCCAACTCTTCAATATAAAATATCCAATAATTCAAGCCGGAATGATTTGGGCCAGCGGATGGAGACTGGCAAGTGCAGTTAGCAATAAAGGAGGATTAGGAATAATTGGTGCTGGTTCAATGTATCCAGAAATACTAAGAGAACACATCCAGAAATGCAAAAAAGCGACCGATAAGCCTTTCGCAGTGAATGTGCCAATGCTTTATCCGGATATCGATAAGATCATTGAGATCATTATAGAAGAAGGAGTTCGAATTGTTTTTACTTCTGCAGGAAATCCAAAAACTTGGACCAAGCATTTACAAAGTAACGGTATAACGGTAGTTCATGTGGTAAGCAGTGTGAAGTTTGCTTTAAAGTCGCAGGAAGCAGGAGTTGATGCTATAGTTGCTGAAGGTTTTGAAGCCGGTGGGCATAACGGTAGAGATGAGACCACAACCTTCACCTTGATCCCAATGGTGAAGGAACAACTGGAAATCCCACTTATAGCTGCCGGAGGAATTGCCACTGGAAGAGGAATGCTTGCAGCAATGGTTCTTGGAGCCGATGCCGTTCAAATAGGATCTAGATTTGTTGCCAGTAACGAGGCTTCTTCTCATCCAAATTTTAAAAACAAGGTTGTTGAAGCTAAAGAAGGTGACACTCAATTAACCTTGAAAGAGCTTGCGCCTGTTCGCATGATGAAGAATAAGTTCTTTACTGAAATACAAGACCTATATAAGACTGCTCCCACAAAAGAAGAGCTTATTAGCCTTCTTGGAAGAGCCAGAGCCAAAAAAGGTATGTTTGAAGGGGATTTGGACGATGGGGAATTAGAAATTGGTCAGATCTCCGGGTTGATACATGAAATTAAACCAGCTGCAGAAATTATTCAAGAGATTGTTACCGAATTCGAGTTGGCAAAACAACAGGTAGCAAACTTTTAGTTTATATAATCTTCGAATTTATTTAATTCCTGCTGAACATAAATCTGCCATTTAAGTTCCTGTTCAATATTTAGGCTATGATTGGATTCTGCATCGAAAGCATTTTGCATGTCACCGCGTTCTTTATCAATCTTTTCATAGAAAGCGTTTAGATAATCCTTTGAATCTTTATTGATCGTTGAGCCATCTACATTAGCCAAAATCTTTTTCAATTTACGAGCATGCAATTCGGAGATATCAAAATGAAGTTGCTCGTGTTTTAATAAATGATCATTTTTTGAAGCCTCTTGTACCCAGCTTTGCTCAGGATAAAAGAAGGTCTCTACTTTATAGGTTAACTCCATTTTTTGGGAAGTTCCTTTAAGACCCCAAGAATAAGATAGTCCTGTATTCGTATTTGCATGAAAAAGTGTTTTTTCAAGAGGTAGTGCTCGAAAATCGTCCCATACTAATAGGCGCCCTTCCCCCCATGTTATTTTTGGATCATTAGATTGTGCTTGTGCAACACCCATAAAGATCAAAAAACATATGGAGAAATAAGTCTTCAATAATTAATATTTAAAGGTAATATTCTTCACTATATCTGGATGAATACTTTGAATTACAGGACATGTTTTGGCAGTATTCTCCAACACGGTCTTATCTCTATCGGTTAACTCTCCTTTTACATTTACAAGTACATCTATTTTAGAAATCCTACGTGGATTGGCCTCCATGTGCTTGGTTACCTCAGCAAAAGTCCCTTTTATATCCAAGTTCTTTTCATTTGCTTTAATACCCATGGTAGTAAGCATACAAGAGGCTAAAGCGGTTGCAACTGTATCTGTAGGAGAAAATGCTTCTCCTTTTCCCATGTTGTCTATAGGAGCATCTGTAATAAAGGTATTGCTACTTTGAATATGCTCACATTCGGTTCTTAAATCTCCTTTATATATTACTTTTGAGGTCATAGTTTCTTATTTGGCAACGCTTAAGGTAAGGTCTTTATTTAATTGCATGATATAGATCGCATCATTGTAAAAACCACCATTGGTTTTAGGCTTGTACAGAAATTTATTTTCTACGTATTCTGTAATAATATTGGCATTTACAGATTCTTCTATAGTCCCCAGTGCTCCAAGTCTCAATAACACATCTAAGGTAAGATCGTATCCTCGAACAGTATATTTATTAGGGATATAACCGTATTTAGCTTTGTAAGCTTCAATAAAACTATCGGTAACTGTCTCATCAAATTCCTTGTATTCTGAAGGAAAATGGAATCGCAATTCCCCTAAATGTTCGTTTGTAACCACATCACTTTCGAAAGCGCTATTTTTATAAGTCGTAAACAACGTGATCTTATTGCTTCTGGATAATCTGTTTAAAGCTGAAGTTGCACTTCCTAATAAAGCAACACTTTCTGACTCCAATACCACCCAGTTTTCACGGGTTTTATCTAGTACAGATGCCAGATTAGCTTCTGTTACATTATTTGCCTTTGGATTTACAATTCTTGCATTTGGTAAGGCACTCATCAATTTATTTTTAATGGATGAAGAAGCCCCATCTGCAACTATAATTACATTCTTTCCTTCCGAATTATTTTGAAGAAAAACGATCATCGCTTCTCTTAACATTTCATCACTTGGTCGAGACTGATACAAATTGGGAATAGCTCTTAACTCTCTATTGGTCATTGGTGAGATCACCGGTATTCCTAAATTAGATAGACTAGTCGCTGCTTGTTCAGAAGTAGATTGTAATAAGGGACCAATTACTGCATCGACATTACTAAAATCGTTAGCTGCAATTGTCTTTGAAACTATTCCAGGTAATTGTTGGGTATCATAAACACGAAGATTAGTAGAAATCCCCAACTCTTTCGCTCTGTCTATCGCCATCAAGGCACCGCTATAAAAGTCTAATGAGATACGCAGTACACGGTCCATTTTTAGGACTTCCCTGGCATTAGAAATAGAATCCTTATTAATTTTGTTTAAGTTATATGGGAGCATTAAAACCAGGTTTTTGGTTTCAAAGTTCTTAAGGCTCCTTGAAAGATCCATTTTAGACAATTCAGAAGTCGGCAAACTCATTTCATTACCTACCACTTCTTCCAGCTTATTCCCTTTAGAATCTTTTGTTGGCACTTTTAATACCATACCCGATTTTAACCCATCTTTTAAAGCAGGATTTAGCGAAATCAAAGAATCCTCGGCAACCTGAAATCGTCTGGTTAAACTATATATTGTTTCTTGCGGCTGTACTTCATAAAAGTCAAATGCATTATCGGTTATAATTACAGGTTCGTCTAAAACATTTGTCCCTACTCGTATCATGATACCAGGTTGCAAAACTCCAACCTTCGGATTAAGATCTTCCAACTCTGCTACCGTCATTCCATATTTTCGCGCAATACCATATTTAGTTTCCTTTGGAAGAATAATATGTTCTCTTGTTTTCCCAACTTGTGCAGAAGGCTTGGATTTGGTTATTTCAGGATTCCTTTCTTCTATAATAACTTTTCCGGGAGCAGGTCTTTCTTTCTTTTCAGCAATTATAACTTTTTCTGGAGTGCTATTGTCAATAACAAATACAGGAATCTGGACAGTTTCTCCGTTTCTTAATTCGTTGGAATATAAGTGCTTATTGTATTTTTTAATATCTTCTATACTTACTCCATATTGCTTAGACAGGCTGTATAAGGTTTCCTTTTTTTGAACTTTATGCGAATTAAAACTCACTGCTTTTTTTACCGCAGTTTCGCTTTGTTCCAAAGACATAGGAATCACCAATTTTGCATTTATCTGCAAACCATCTTTGGCTTCCGGATTTAGTTTTAAAAGCATCTCTTGGCTTATATCGTATTTTTTGGAGATACTATAAACCGTTTCTCCGGCAGTAACAGTATGGTATGTATATGCCTGTCCAAAGGCGCTAGTAGTAACTACTTGTAAGAACAAGCAAATAATAATTACAAATCTCATCTGTTATTTTTTTACTGATATTTAATTAGAAACTAAATTTTATTCCCACTCTATAGTTGCAGGTGGCTTAGAACTTATGTCGTACACTACTCTATTAACGCCTTTTACCCTATTTATTATGGTATTGGATGTTTTTTGCAAAAATTCATAAGGTAAATTCACCCAATCTGCCGTCATTCCATCTGTAGATTCAACGGCTCTTAAAGCTACTACTTTTTCATAAGTTCGTTCATCACCCATTACACCTACAGAACTAACTGGTAAAAGGATTGCTCCCGCTTGCCAAACCTTATCGTACAAATTCGATTCTTTCAATCCATTTATGAAAATCGCATCTACTTCCTGAAGGATCCTTACTTTTTCTGCGGTAACATCTCCTAAGATTCGTATTGCCAATCCCGGTCCCGGAAAAGGATGTCTCCCTAATAATTCCTTGGCAATTCCAAGTTCTGTTCCTACCCTTCTTACTTCGTCTTTAAATAAGGCTCGTAAAGGCTCCACAATTTTAAGTTTCATAAAGTCTGGTAACCCACCTACATTATGATGCGATTTAATAGTCGCTGAAGGTCCACCTGTTGCTGAAACAGACTCTATCACATCTGGATAGATAGTTCCTTGAGCCAAAAACTTTACATCTTGAATTTGGTGAGCTTCATCATCAAAAACTTCAATAAAAGCATTTCCAATCTTTTTTCTTTTTTCTTCAGGATCACTTACTCCAGCTAAAGCATCCAAGAAACGTGCCGAAGCATCTACTCCTTTCACATTCAATCCCATGTGCTTATACTGGTCTAGAACGCTCTCGAATTCATTTTTCCTTAATAACCCGTTGTTTACAAATATGCAATACAAATTCTTTCCAATGGCCTTATGTAATAATACGGCAGCTACAGACGAATCTACACCTCCACTTAACCCAAGAACCACTTTGTCGTCTCCAATCTTTTCTTTCAATTCTGAAACCGTCATGTCTACAAAAGCTTCAGGAGTCCAATTTTGCTCTACACTTGCAATCTTAACAAGGAAGTTTTCTAAAAGTTGTTTTCCATCTGAAGTATGGTAAACTTCCGGGTGAAACTGAATAGCAAAAGTGTCTTCCCCATCTATTCTATATGCTGCATTCAAAACATCTGCTGTACTTGCAAGACGAACCGAATTGGTTGGTAATTCTTTAATAGTATCACTATGACTCATCCACACCTGAGAATTCTCGGTAATATCTTCAAATAAAACCTCAGCATCTTTTATAAGGGATAGATTTGCTCTTCCATATTCACGGGTTTCTGAAGGTTCTACCTTCCCACCATGAAAATGAGCTAAATATTGAGCCCCATAACATACAGCCAATAAAGGCATTTTTCCTCTGATCTCAGAAAGATCCGGATGCGGCGCATCTTCAGCTCTAACTGAAAAAGGACTCCCGGAAAGGATGGTCGCTTTAAAGCTGGAAATGTCTTTTGGAGGATTGTTGTATGGGTGGATTTCACAGTAAATGTTAAGCTCTCTAACTCGTCTTGCAATTAGTTGAGTATACTGGGATCCAAAGTCTAAAATAAGTACGTTTTGTTGCATGCGCAAAAGTAAGAATTTGAACTAATAATGTCATAGCAGATTTATTATTTTATAT
>JAGXIJ010000078.1 GCA_024635675.1 Gillisia sp. | reverse complement strand
GAATAAGGCCTTTTTCCGGTGGAAAGCAAAAAAGAAAAGAGTAAAAAAAAGTATGTAAAGGGGAATCCAATGTTTGATGTTGGTTGCGAAAATCCAGAAAGCATCATATTCTTCTATCCCCAGACTATTTAAATAAACAAACAGTTCCCTGTCCCACTCATTTAACTGTTCCAGCATTAAAACCTACGCTTTATAGACCCTGTGATTTCATCTAAATCTTCTTTTACTTTACTTATTTCATTTTTAACATCAGTAGAAATATCCTTGCTAATACCTTGTTTTTCGGCACTTTTCGTGATCTCACTTTTAATGTCGTTAGATGCATTACGCAAAGTACGCATGCCTTTACCTAGACCTCTGGCGATGTCTGGTATTTTTTCGGCACCAAAAACCATGATTAATATAAATATTATAAAACCAATTTCGGCACCACTTATAAATAATGGAAGTGTTATCATAGGCAACAAAGATAATCACAATATATATTAAAAAAAGAAGCCGACTCGTTAAAGTCGGCTTAATTTTAATTTAGGAAAATTTATTCTCCAGCTTCTTTTTTGAATTGTTCAAATTTACTCTCCTTCGCTTCTTGAGGCCAGCTGTTATTATCTAGGTTAACATCTGCAGTTTCCATGTTAGGATCTACTACTACTTTAGTGATTTCTTTATCGCTTGCAATAGCTTTACTAACTTCAGAATCATTCTTTCTCCAAACTTGTACAGGATAAGTTACATTTTTAGTAGTCCCATCTGCATAAGTATATTCAACAATTAGTGGCATTACTAAACCACCCGGCTTATTGAAAGTGATCTCGTAAAAATATTTAGGAGACTTCATTTTAGCACGCTCTTCAGTAGAAAAGTTATCCATTAAATATTCATTTAATTTAGGAGCATTTTCTAATACCGTTTTAGATTTCATATCTTCAGTAAATTCTTCACTACCTTCTTCTACTACATAAATAAACGCCATACTTTCGGGATCTGTAACTCCATATCTCTCTAACATTGCCGCTCCCTCTTTGGTAGCTTTATCTGTTACAAAATATTTCTTCACATTCTTAACACCTATATCTACATAGTCTGTTCCGTAGAACCAACCTCTCCAGAACCAATCTAAATCTACACCAGAAGCATCTTCCATAGTTCTAAAGAAATCCTCTGGAGTTGGGTGTTTAAACATCCAACGTTGCGCATAGGTCTTAAAAGAAAAGTCAAAAAGCTCATGCCCCATTACTGTTTCTCTCAAAATATTTAAAGCAGTTGCCGGTTTCCCGTAAGCATTGTTCCCTAATTGGAAAACATTTTCAGGATTAGACATTATAGGAGCAATATATTTTTGATCCCCTTTCATATAAGGAACGATCTTAGACGGTATCCCTCTTCTAGATGGATATGCCGTTTCTGGAGAAATAGCTAAAGGATATTGTTTTCCAAAATCCTGTTCAGCTAAATATTGCATAAAAGTATCTAGACCTTCATCCATCCAGCCCCACTGTCGCTCATCACTGTTAACGATCATAGGGAAAAAGTTGTGTCCAACCTCATGTATAATTACACTTATCATCCCAAATTTTACTCGGTCACTATACGTACCATCTTCTTCTGGACGTCCATAATTCCAACAAATCATTGGATATTCCATCCCTTGATTCTTTGCGTGGATAGATATTGCTTTATGATAAGGATATTGAAAAGTGTGCTTAGAATAAGAAGTTAAAGTTGTAGCTATTGCTCTTGTAGAATACTCCTCCCATAAAGGATTTCCTTCTTTTGGATACATAGAAACTGCCATTACATCTTTCCCCATCACGTCTACGTTCATCATATCTACCACAAATTTTCTTGAAGTAGAGAATGCGAAATCTCTTACCATTGTAGCCTTAAGCTTCCATGTTTTCTTCTTGTCTGAAAATTGTTTTTCCGCAGCTTCAGCTTCAGCCTGAGTAACAATTATTACCGGCTTATCGTAAGATTTTTTAGCTTGCTCATATCTGTTCATCATGTCTTTGGAATAAACTTCCTTTCTATTCTGAATTTCCCCTGTACCATCTAAAATATGATCTGCAGGAACGGTAATATTAACTTCATAATTCCCAAATGGAAGGGCAAACTCTCCATTTCCCCAGAATTGCATGTTTTGCCATCCTTCTACATCGTTATAAACTGCCATTCTAGGAAAGAATTGGGCAATTACATATACATTATTTCCATCTTTAGGGAAATGCTCGTACCCGGACCTAGCTCTATCTGTTACATGGTTGTTAACATTATACCACCATTTAATAGAAAATGAAGTACTCTCTCCAGCTTCTAAAGGCTGTGGAAGGTCTACACGCATCATTGTAAAATTAATAGTGTGAGATAGCGCTTTCCCATCTTGAGTAACCGACTCTATATTGAAACCACCATCGAAAGGTTCGTCCAAAAACTGTTTTGCAAAAGTTCCGGGTTGACTAACGGCAGATATCCCGCTTCCATTCTTTTCTGCTGCAACTGAGTTTTTAGTACGAATGTTCTGATCTAACTGAACCCATAAATACTCTAATGCATCTGGAGAATTATTGTGATAGGTAATTGTTTCTACACCTGTAAGTTTTTGAGTCTTATCATCCAACTCAATATCCATTTTATAATCAGCCTGGTTTTGATAGTAGGCTGAACCTGGAGCTCCAGAGGCAGTTCTATATTGATTGGGAGTTGAAAACTCCTCATAAAGTTGTCTAAATTGATTTTGATTTGTGTGGCCCATTTCCTTTACTTCTTCCATTGGAGCTTCAGTTTCCTGAGCATACATTCCAGTAGAAAGAACTAAGAAAAATACCATCATGGCAGATTTAAATGTTCTCATATTTAATTTATTGATTTTAATGATGCTAAAAATAGCTATTTATTAGAGCCTTACAATTCAATTGTTAAAAATTAACAAATCTTCTTGCTTAGCCTTATTTAGAATTAAACTTTTTGTAGTCCCTTTATAGGTTACATGCACTAGATTTTTTTGTTCACTGAACAAATCTGTTAACAATGCATTTTTTACTGATATTTTGTGTACTGATGTAACCTTAGGAATTTCCATATATAGTAAAACCATATCGTCTTCGTATTCCATCCCTATAAAATTCACCTTCAAGTGCTTTCCATCCACCTGGACTTCAATTTTCTTATTTAAATATTCTTTTACATAAGAAGGAACTTCCGGGCTTTCCTGATTTTTCCCCAGCATTAATGCTTTGTCATATCTGGTTTGAAGTAGATCTTCCAGATCGTCTATAAAAACGCGGGAAATTATTTGAAGACTCTCAGCTTTATCATTGTATTCCACCTCGGTAACGCTCACATAAAATTTATGGTCGGTTGTAAATGATGAAAAGCCAATAAAAAAAAGAAGCAGGGCTATTTTAAAATTCATAGTATTAATAGAAAGATCGAAAGTAATTTATTTCGAAGATAAATAGATGTTTTCATCTATATTCTTTCAATAATCGTTCCGCCTTTTCCCATTTCCCCATTAAGATCCAAATATTAATTATATCTGCTTGCCAGGTAACCTTTACTGTGTTCGATCAAAAAATCAATTATAGCTAATTGGTTATTAGGTTTTTCTAAAAGATTTCTCAACCCATGATCATCTGCATAAAAAATAAAATCATTTATATATTCCTTTTTCACCTTGAGAGTTTCTGTAAAAAAATCTTCCTGAAATAAACTCCTTAATTTCTCATTAGAATTTATCCTGGGACTTTTATAAACATGAGAATCCTTATTTTTTTTAATTCCTAGAACGTCGGTAATAACATCTGCTAAACCCAACATATTAACCCCGGGCTTCATTATAGTATTGCTTTCCAGAGCTAAATTTCTGGGCGCTTCCTGCGAATCGTTAATATCAGATTCAAAAGTCATATTTTTTATGTCTCCAAATTTGATGTTTACCGGCATATCCCTAACTATATTCATACTAGAGATATCTGTAGCTATATTTCCGGTCAAGCTTATATTACTAATATTAACTTCATCTAAAATATTGAGATCTTCTATTAGCGTGATTTCCAATACCCCTTTCTTAATTATTTCTGAAGTCACTACAACGGTGATATTCTTATACTGAATGGATGAAAAAAGAAGTTCATCATTTTCTCTCACCAAGATCTGATACAATCCAGAATCTGAATTCACTGTCCCGGTTCCTTGAGTAGAGTTTATAATATTGATGGAAATTCCCTCTAGAGATGGTGCAGAGATAGTTCCGGTAAGTTGGATGTTTTCTTGTGCAAGTAAAGGAGAAACAGTAAATAATAGTAGGGTAATTACATTTAGATAAGTTTCTATTCTCATACTATTATTAAAGTATTGATTAATTTTTATTCAATTGCTTTTTATATTTCTTACTCTGTTCCATCAAGAAATCAATAAGATCTAGTTCATTCCCTTTCCTTAGCATTTCCTCATCCAAACCGTTTCTATCTGCATAAAATATGAAATCTGGTATGTCCTTAAATTCAATATCAAAATTTACTTTAAAAAAATCGTCGTTATAAAGCTGCCTAAGCTCTAAATCTATCTCTTTATAAGACTTGGAATAGGGGTTTGAAATATCGTTTTGTTTATTGGAGATCAATACTAATTTAAATAAATTCACGAAGTTTATTCCATTTACCAATCTTGTCTGATTAAATTCTAAGGCCTTATTTTTTGGAGCTTTCCCAAAATCCACAACATTTTCTACGTTGGCATACAAACCTTCAGGAATCCCAACTTTAACTTTTATAGGTAATTTTATAACTTCTAATTTTTCAACATCTACACCTAGGTCACCGGTTAAATCATATGGAGAAACCACAACTTCTGGAAGCCTATTTACAAGCTCATTCACATAAATATTCAAAGTTTTAGTTTGGAGCACACGCTTATCTATCACTACCATAAATTCCTGAAACTGAACTGCAAAAACTTTAATAGTGTCATTTTCTGCAACAGAAATAACAAATTTACCTTCAGAATTAGAAATGATTCCTTCCTGAGAATTAATATTTAAAATACTTATCCCCTGCGGTTCCTCTCCTACTGGAACATAAATAGAACCGCCAATCTTTATTCTATCATTAGTTTGTGCATAGGCTAACTGCGCAACGAATAACATAAATAAAAAGTAGGCCAATGTTTTCATAGAAATGTTTTGTTTAAAGAAACAATTTAAGATGAAATAAATCTAACAAGGGTTACTTAAACTTTGGTTAAAGCTTTACAATACTTAAATTTACAAAAAATCGTGAATGAAAAATGCCTTATTAGCAAGTACTTCCACCTTGCACGGACAACAATATTTATCTTACTTACTACCAGAAATTGCAAAGTTATTTACAAATTG
>JAGXIJ010000077.1 GCA_024635675.1 Gillisia sp. | reverse complement strand
TCATTCTAAAAGTGATAAACTCTATTAAAACTGGCCTTGGATTTTTTCGAACACTTTCTGCAATTTCTGATACCTTGTTATAGACCTCGAGTATATTATTACCATCTATTTGATGCGCCTCCATCCCATAGCCAACTCCACGATCTATTAGGTTTTTACATCTATATTGTTCTGTAGTAGGTGTGGAAAGTCCATATCCATTATTTTCAATACAAAATAGTACTGGGAGATCCCATACAGAAGCAATATTTAGCGCTTCATGAAAATCTCCTTCACTAGTTCCTCCTTCTCCTGTAAAAACAGCAGTGATCTTTTCCTCATTTTTAAGCTTATGCGCAAGCGCAATTCCATCTGCAACCCCAAGTTGAGGGCCTAAGTGAGAGATCATTCCCACAATTTTGAATTCCTGAGTACCAAAATGAAAACTTCGGTCCCGCCCTTTTGTAAACCCATTAGCTTTTCCCTGCCATTGTGAGAATAACCTATAAAGAGGAATTTCCCGAGCAGTAAAAACACCTAAATTTCTATGCATTGGCAAGATGTATTCATCTTCTTGCATTGCCATGGTAACTCCTATGGAGATCGCTTCTTGACCTATCCCACTAAACCATTTGGATACTCTGCCCTGCCTTAATAAAATGAGCATTTTATCCTCTATTAGTCTGGGTTTTAGCATCCCACGATATAATTTTAATAAAGTGGGATCCGGAAGGCTAGTATTGCTGTATTTTATTGTTGAAAACTCTGTGGTTGCTGGTTTCATAAAAAAATTATAGTTAATCAAATGTAATTAATTTTATGAGTTCCTTATAATTGAAAAGAAAAATATATACTCCGTTAATTTTATTTAACTTTGTTTGTAAACCATAAAAAAGACACCATAAAATGGCAATGAATAATATACCAAGTGTAGACTTAGCAGATTTTCTTTCCGGAGATCCAAAGCGCAAGCAAAAATTTGTAGATGAAATAGGCAAAGCCTACGAGGAGATTGGGTTTGTTTCTCTAAAAAATCACTTTTTAAGTGAGGAATTAGTGGAGGAATTATATAAAGAAGTAAAATTGTTCTTTGATCTTCCTGAAGATGAAAAGAGAAAATATGAAATTGAAGGCCTAGGCGGCCAACGAGGGTATATCTCTTTTGGGAAAGAACATGCTAAAGGAAAAAAAGAAGGAGATCTTAAAGAATTTTGGCATTTTGGACAAGAGCCAACTGCAGATGCTAATCTATTAGAATCTTATCCTCCTAATGTTCGGGTAGAAGAGTTAAAAGATTTTAATCATATCGGGATGGAGGCATATCGTATGATTGAAAAAACCGGTATCTACGTACTTCGTGCTTTGGCTTTATATATTGGGCTGGATGAACATTATTTTGACCATTGGGCAAGTAATGGGAATAGTATTTTAAGACCTATTCACTATCCGCCAATTAAAGAAGAACCAAAAGGAGCAGAACGCGCTGGTGCCCATGGAGATATTAATTTAATCACCTTGTTAATGGGAGCTTCGTCTGGAGGTTTACAAGTACTTAGAAAAGACGGAGAATGGATAGATGCGATTCCTGAGGAAGATGAATTGGTAATAAATGTTGGGGATATGTTAGAAAGGCTTACCAATAATAAATTGAGGTCAACTATTCATAAAGTGGTAAATCCCCCAAAAGATCAATGGAGTAAACCAAGATATTCTATCCCATTTTTTATGCATCCAAGAGGCGAAATGCCATTGAATTGTTTGGAAGAATGTATAGATGAAAATAATCCTAAACAACACGAAGATATTACAGCTGGAGAATTTCTACATCAGCGTTTAGTGGAGATAGGACTTATTAAAAAATAGGTTATGTCCAAAAAAAAATTAGGTTTGGAAGATCTGGGTGGGTTTGTGTTTTCTACAGATAATGATTTTGATGTAGATGCTCATAATTCCGATTCAGATTTTGAAACACCTGAGGCAAAAGATCAACATCTAGAAGCACATTTTAGCAACAAAGGTCGTGGCGGTAAAATAGTTACTGTCATTAAAGGCTTTAAAGGAAAAGAAGAAGATCTAAATTCCCTTGGAAAAATGTTAAAGAAGAAGTGTGGCGTTGGTGGATCTGTAAAAGACGGGGATATCATCATCCAAGGCGATGTTAGAAATAAGGTAATGGAGTTTTTAAAAAAAGATGGTTACCGTGTTAAACGGGTTGGTGGATAATTATTAGTACTAATGTATTTTTAGCTTCAGTAAATGCCTAGACAATTACATATTGCAAATGGGAATACCCTTGCTCAAAACATACTGGATCTCGGATTAGAGGGAGACATTATTATATGGCGAGAAATGTTATGCGAAGGGCCTACAACCTACGAGCTAGGAACTCCCGAATTTATTGAAATGCGCACCGGTTTCTTACAGCAATACTACCAGATAAACCCGGAAGATTACGAAGTTAAATTTTTATATCACCTTCATAAACTCAACACAATTCAGAATGTAGATGAGATCATTCTTTGGTTCGAATTTGATCTGTTCTCGCACATAAATATGTTAGCTGCAATTAGTCAGCTATTAGAAAACAAGGTTGATTTACCTGTTTATTTGGTGTGTAGTAAAAAATTGAAGGGAGAAAAAGAATTTCAACCTTTATCTCAATTACCTCTAAAGCACTTAAAAAATCATTTCGATCAGAGGATTCATTTAGATCGAGAAGATCTGGAACTGGCAAATTTAATCTGGCAATATTATAACGAAGAGAATCCGTTGAAATTAAAGGCTTTGATCAAGCATAAATCTAATTTCGAATATCTTTCAAGCTGCGTTAGAACCCATATCGAACGTTTTCCTAATTCCAAAACCGGCTTAAATACCATAGAAGCTAATATTCTCAGATTGATCAAGGAAAATAAAATTAGCAGTTTAAATCAGCTATTAGGCTATTCTCTGCAGTATCAGGGATATTTTGGGTATGGAGAAAGACAAGTTCAAAGATTACTAGATAAGTTAAAGCAGTTTTACACGGTTAAAAACGAAAGGATTGTTTTAACTGAGGAAGGTGAGGAAGCGCATGCAGGTTCTCGTAATTTTTATCGAGATCTTAAAAACGACGAATTTTTAGGAGGAGTGAAAATGTATGATTTTCTCTATGACTCCGAATCACATAATATTTTAAAACTTTAGAATGATTTTAAAACCTTCAGAATTTATCTTAAATGAAGATGGCAGTATATATCACCTAAATTTATTACCAGAGCAACTAGCAACCACAGTAATTACCGTTGGTGATCCAGACAGAGTAACTCATGTAACAAAGCATTTCGATTCTGTTGAACACATAGTTCATAAAAGGGAATTTCATACACAAACCGGAACTTATAAGGGCAAAAGGATGAGTGTGATCTCCACTGGAATTGGAACCGATAACATAGATATCGTTTTCAATGAATTGGACGCGTTGGTTAATATAGATTTTAAAACCAGAAAGGTTAAAAAGGAGCTCACCTCTTTAGATATAATTAGGATAGGTACTTCTGGATCAATCCAGGCAGATATTCCAATAGATTCCTTTCTGGTGTCTGAAACAGCTGTTGGTTTTGACTCCTTGTTACATTTTTATAAAAGTGAAGCTATCCTAGATTTGAAATTTGCGAATGCCTTAGAAAGTCATTTGATCTTTCCAAAAGAGAATGGATCCCCATATGTGGCGAACGGAAATTCCGAACTTTTATCATATTTTAATGATCCCAGCTACTTTAAAGGAACCACAGTTACCAACTGTGGATTCTATGGTCCTCAAGGAAGGATTCTTAGATTACCGCTGAACAATCCAAATTTGAATGATAGAATGGCCAGTTTTTCGCATTCTGGAAAACGAATCACTAATCTAGAAATGGAAACGGCCGGCATCTACGGATTGTCCCTACTGCTTGGACATAGAGCATTATCTTTAAACGCGATTGTTGCCAATAGAGCAACCGGAGAGTTTAGTAAAAACCCTTCGGAAACAGTAGAAAAGTTAATCTTAGATGCTCTGGATAAAATTGCTTTTATTTAGTAGGTTATTTAACAGAACATTAAAGTTGATGGTATTGGAGTCTTTGTATTTTTGTTAAAAATATTCCCATATGCCAGCATCTACAGAATCCCGAATAAGACATCGTGACCTAAATTGGTTAAGTTTTAATGAACGGGTATTACAAGAATCTGAAGACAAAATAAATCCACTCTATGAGAGGCTAAAATTTTTGGCTATATTTTCTTCGAATCTAGATGAATATTTTAGGGTTAGGGTTTCACAACTTCGGCAAATAAAGAAAGTAGAAAAAAGCATTCGTAAAAAACTTGCGCTACGTCCTAATAAATTTACCAAGCAAATTCTTGAAGACGTAAAACTTCAGCAACATAAGTTTGGTGAGATTTTTCACGATCAGATTATTCCTGAACTAGCTGAAAATGGTATTTTTCTTATTGAAGCCAAAGATTTTAATACTCAACAAACCAAAACTGCCAAGGAATATTATAAAAACAAGGTTGCTGAATTTTTGAAGCCCGAGATCATTGATCTTTCCTCTAAATCAGATCTTTTTTTAACCAATAATGTACTTTATTTTGCTGTAACCTTTGCAGATGAAAATAAGTTAGGTGTCGTAAATATTCCTACTGAGGATTGTGGAAGGTTTTTTGAATTCAATAATAATACAATAACCTTTCTAGATGATATTATAAGAAAAATTATTCCTGTATTGTTCCCTAAGGAATCTGTTGAAGGAATCTTTGAAATAAAAATGTCGCGAGATGCCGAATTATATATAGAAGATGAATTTGATGGGGTCTTAGCTGAAAAGATTTACGAATCTTTGGCTCAAAGAACAGATGGACAAGCAACGCGTTTATTGTATGATGCAGAGATGCCTGAAGAAATTCAGAAAAAATTACGCAAACTTCTAAACCTTGGAAAAATAGATATGATGCCCGGAGGACAATATCATAATTTTAGTGATTTCTTTTCTTTTCCAGACCCAACAACAAACCCTGATCTACATTATAAAGCCCTAGCCCCTATTAAGCACAAGGTTTTGGCTAATGCAGAGAATTATTTTGATGTTATTAAGGAGAAAGATCAATCCTTGCATTTCCCATTTATGTCTTTTAATTATGTGGAGAGATTTTTAGAGCAAGCCGCATCCGACCCGGATGTCGAGAGTATTAAAATTTCATTATATAGAGTTGCAGATGAATCAAAATTAACATCCAGTCTACTTAAAGCTATTGAAAAAGGCATAAAAGTTACCATATTCGTTGAAGCCAAAGCAAGATTTGATGAAGCAAATAATATAGATTGGGGTAGAAAATTTGAAGAAAAAGGCGCGAATGTAATTTATAGCTATCCTAAGATCAAGGTACACTCTAAAATCATGTTAATTAAAAGACTTGAAGGAAGTAAATCCAAGAGATACGCCTACATAGGAACAGGGAATTTTAATAGCCAAACTTCTAAGATATATTGTGATCATGCCTTTTTCACTGCAGACAAACGGGTTACAAAGGAATTAGATAGAGTTTTTAAGGTTTTGGAGGGCAAGTTGATCGTACCAAGAGAAAAACACTTATTCATCTCCCCTTTCTCTACTCGGAGAAATTTCACTAAACTGGTAAATAATGAAATCGAATTTGCTCAAGCGGGTAAAAAAGCCTCTATAGTAGCTAAGATGAATAGTTTGGAGGATGAAGAAATGATCGAACTTTTGTATAAAGCCAGTAATGCAGGAGTTAATATACGATTGCTAATTCGTGGGTTTACCAGTCTTATTCCGGGAGTAAAAGGCTTAAGTGAGAATATTTATATCACCAGTATTATAGATCGATTCTTAGAACACGGAAGGATTTATCTTTTTGAAAATGGTGGTGAGGAGCAAATATTCTTTGGTAGCGCCGATTGGATGAGCAGAAATTTAGACAGGAGGATCGAAGTGATAACCCCTGTTTTTGATAAAGATATTGCACAAGAATTCAAAGATATTTTACAAATTCAATTAAATGATAATGTAAAGGCCAGGATTCAGGATGAAGAGGAATCCAATAGGTATGTTGAAAAGAAAAAGGGTGAAAAAGCCATCCGTTCTCAATATGAGATCTATGAGTATTTAAAAGAAAAACACAAATAAAATGAGGACACTTAGAGTTGGCGGGGTTCCAGAACATTTTAATCTTCCGTGGCATCTTGCTATTGAAGATGGAGATTTTGAGTATGATCATATCTCTATTGAATGGGTGGATTTTCCCGGAGGGACCGGAGCTATGAACGCGGCCTTGAGGAATAAAGAAATAGATGTTGCCATTATTCTAACAGAAGGAATTATAAAGGATATCATAGCCGGGAATCCTTCTAGAATAGTACAAACCTATGTGCATTCTCCTTTAATTTGGGGAATTCATGTAGATGCAAACTCCTCATTCAATTCTATTGCAGATCTGGAGAATACGAAAGCTGCAATTTCCAGAATGGGTTCGGGTTCTCATCTTATGTCCTATATAAATGCACAAAACCATCATTGGGATACTAAAGCCTTAGACTTCGAAATTGTAGGAGATATTACTGGAGCCATAAAAGCACTTTCAGAAGATTCTGCTCAATATTTCATGTGGGAGCGTTTTACTACCAAACCCTTGGTTGATAAAGGAGTTTTTAGACGGGTTGGTAATTGTCCTACTCCTTGGCCATGTTTTGTTATTGCCGTAAGAGAAGAAGTTTTGGAAAATCAACGGGATGCAGTTAGAGAGATGCTGAAAGTGATAAATACCAAAACTATTAGTTTTAAAGAGATCCCTGATGTAGAAAAGTTGTTAGCAACCAGATACGATCAAAAACTTGAAGACATTAAAGAATGGCTTGAGATCACTTCCTGGAGCGAATCTCAGTTGACTTCAGAAGAAATAGAAAAAGTTCAGAGTAATTTAATGATATTGAATTTAATTCCTGAAAAACTCGCTGCTTCCAAATTAATTTATAATTTGTAGTCTTTTACAATCATATTTATTCTAAAAGAATACATGAAAAATAAACTACTTCTTCCCCTCTTTTTATTTGCATCACTTTTAACTTTCTCACAAGGAATAAATACAGAAACGGAAACGACTTCTTCAGAAGAAGTTTATAAACGGGAAATAGCCAAAAACGAATTAAGTATCGGGGCTTTTAATTTAGTAGCGTTTGGCGCTTTAGATATTGCTTATGAAAGAATTATAAACCAAAATTCCAGTTGGGCTGTGGAAGGGTTTGTTCTGGCATTAGATAAGGATAATGATAATGTTGGAGAACCTTATGCAAAGGATTATTCCATAACAGGTAAATACAAATATTTTTTTAGTGATCGAACAGCTTGGGGATTTTATGTAAATGGATTAGCAATGCTATCTTCTGGAGAATATACCAGATATGAAGATATCCTAATAGATGATTATTATATAAGTAGAAATACCACAAAGAATTATACCGACTTTGCATTGGGCTTTGGTTTGGGTGGGAAATTTGTCTCCAAACAAGGCTTTTTTCTGGACCTAAGTACAGGAATAGGAAGAAATTTATTTAGTGAAGAATCTCCAACCATAGTCGGTCAGTTTAATGTGAATCTCGGTTTCAGGTTTTAAACTACCAGTTTATAGGGGTTTTATTTTGAGCTGAAAGATATTCGTTTGTTTGGCTAAAATGTTTATTTCCAAACCAAAACCCTCTATTTGCACTTAAGGGAGAAGGATGACCACTTGTTAATACCAAATGTTTGGAAGCATCTATCTTTCTGCCTTTCTTTTTAGCATACCCACCCCAAAGTAAAAAAACAAGATTTTCTTTTTCTTCAGAAAGTATTCTGATAACAGCATCGGTAAATTTTTCCCAACCTTTATTTTGATGAGATCCGGCTTCACCACTCCTAACCGTTAAAACAGCATTTAATAACAAGACGCCTTGATCTGCCCATTTTTCCAGATCTCCAATATTTGGATCATATTTTTCTCCAAGATCCGATTCTATTTCCTTAAAAATATTCTTTAAAGAAGGAGGATTAGAAATTCCTTTATTTACTGAAAAACATAAACCATTCGCCTGTCCAGCACCATGATATGGGTCCTGCCCTATCACAACAACTTTTACATTATCGAAAGTTGCTTTGTTGAAAGCTTCAAATATAAAATCAGGCTTTGGATAACAGGTATTGGTTTTATATTCTTCTGCAACATATTGAACTAAATCTTCAAAATAGGCTTTCCTAAATTCCTCTTTTAATACCTTTTTCCAACTGTTATGAATAGTGAGCTTCATTATAATTTAAGTAAATTTGTAAAACCCAAAATTAGGGAAAAATTACTATGATAAAAATTGCATCGAAAAGTCTTCAGGATCTTGAATTTCCTACCGTTAGAAAGCAAATTAGTGAGTTGTGTACCACGCAAATGGGAGTAGATAAGGCTTTAGAAATTGTCCCTTACACCACCTATGATTCAACTATTTTTGGTCTGGCACAGACCAATGAATATGTGAGCTCCTATATGCAGGACAGTAAAATTCCTAATCATAGTTTTGATGCAATTCATAAAGAGATAAAACTCTTAGGAATTGAAAATGCCATTCTGGAGATTGGAGGTTTTAGAAAAATTTCCAGCCTTTCTCAAACAGCAAACGATCAAATTCGGTTTTTTAATAAATTCAAAGAACTTTATCCAAGTCTATATAAAACTACCGAGGAAGTAGAATATACCAAGGTTATTATAGAAAGGATAGATGAAATAATAGATAGATTTGGTGATGTAAAAGACAATGCTTCTACAGTTCTTTTAACTACCAGAAGAGCCATGAATCTGGTAAAAGGGAAGATAAATTCAAGTTTTACCTCTGCTCTTTCAAAATATAACGAGTACGGATATTTAGATGAAATAAGGGAAAGTGTAGTAGATAATATAAGGGTCTTAGCCGTAAAAGCTATGTATCGAAAGAAAGTGAAAGGTGGGATATTAGGTAATTCTAAAACAGGAAGTATCGTTTACATTCAGCCGGAAGCTACTTTAAATCATACCAGAGAATTAAATAATCTGGAATATGAAGAAAAGGAAGAGATCGATAGGATCTTAAAAGAACTTACTGTTTTTCTAGTGCCTTTTACAGAGTTGCTAAAGGAATACCAGGAACTTCTTAGCGAGATAGACATTATAGCTGCAAAGGCCAAGTACGCACGCCTAATCAATGGGATTCTTCCTAAAATATCCAAAGACCGACAACTTTATTTAAAGGATGCTTATCATCCATTATTATACAGGAATAACCTGAAATCTGGAGCGAAAACATATCCACAGAATATTCAACTTTCCAAGGAGGATCGAATAGTTGTTATTTCGGGTCCAAATGCCGGGGGAAAGAGTATTACGCTTAAGACGGTTGGATTGCTACAGATCATGCTTCAAAGCGGAATTTTAATTCCGGTTCATGAATACAGCCGGGTTTGTCTTTTCGATAAAATATTAACCGATATCGGGGATAATCAATCTATCGAAAATCATTTAAGTACCTATAGTTATCGCTTAAAGAATATGAATTATTTTTTAAAGAAATGCGATGATAAAACCTTATTTCTTATAGATGAATTTGGAACTGGTAGTGATCCTGAATTAGGTGGGGCTTTAGCTGAAACATTTTTGGAAGTGTTTTATGAGCGGGAGTCTTTTGGGATCCTAACCACTCACTATACAAATTTAAAGATGCTGGCTAATGAATTGCCATATATGAGCAATGCCAATATGATGTTCGATTCCAGAACTCTGGAGCCACTATTTAAATTACACCTTGGAGAGGCAGGAAGTTCTTTTACTTTTGAAGTAGCTCAAAAAAATGGTATTCCCTACAGTTTGATAAATCGTTCGAAAAAGAAGGTGGAACGGGGGAAAATAAGGTTCGATAAAAGTATCGCCGATCTTCAGAAAGAACGAAGCAAGCTTCAAAAAACAACCGATTCTTTAAAGACTAAGGAATTGAAAGCTTCTCAGCAAAAAGAGAAACTAGAGGAAACCAATCTAAAGATCCAACAGAAGTTAGAGAGCTATCAGGAATTGTATGATAGCAATCAGCGGATAATCTACCTTGGTCAGAAAATCAATGATCTTAGCGAGAAATACTTCAGCAATAAAAAGAAGAAAGATCTTATTGGAGAATTCATGAAGATCGTTGAAATAGAAAATTCCAAACGAAAAAAAGAAACCCCAAAAGAGATCAAGGTTAAAAAAGTTAAGGAGAAAAAGGTTTTACAGGAAGCTGAAAAAACTATTGATGTTATTAGGGAACGCAAAAAAGAAGAAAAGAAAGTAGAAGCTATTCAGCAGAAAAAAGATGCAAATAAACCAAAAGTATCTTTAAAAATTGGAGATAGAGTGCGAATGGAAGATGGTCGTGCTGTAGGGTCTATAGATAAAATTGAAAAAGGAAAAGCCTTTGTGAACTATGGTATGTTCACCACAAATGTCGATTTAAATCAATTAGAATTAGTTCAAGCTGTAAAAAAGAAATAATTAGATGGAACCAGTTTTACCAAAAAATAAAAAAATAATACTCTTCGATGGCGTTTGCAATCTTTGCAATAACGCCATCAATTTTATAATAGAACACGATAAAAAAGATGTTTTTAGGTTTGCATCTTTACAAAGTGATCTGGGGAAAAAAATGGTTTCAGAAAGAGGAATAGATCCAGAAGTTCTAGACACCATTTTCTTGATCGAGCCGGGAGTTGTGTATTACGAAAAGTCTACCGCAGCCCTAAAAATAGCAAAAGATCTTTCCGGAGGATACTCCCTCATGAAACATTTCCTTTACCTTCCGAAATTTATTAGAGATGGAGTTTATAATTTGGTCGCATCAAATCGATATAGCTGGTTTGGTAAAAAAGAATCATGCATGATCCCTACCCCAGAATTAAAAGCGAAATTTTTAGATTAAAAAAAGAGATCGTTTCTTTAATTTTAATTTGGAAACAAAATTGATTGTAAGTAAAAGTATCCTAAATTGAAAAATCACGTCATTCTGAACTTGTTTCAGAATCTTATAACTCTATAAATCAATAATAAATTGCGACCCTGAAATAAATTCAGGGTGACGAGATAACTAAAAAATATAAACCTGATCTCTTTAGAATAAACTTCAATATTTAAATGGCTTCTTAGCCTAAACCATTTCCTTTTCTTCTGTTTTCATATAATTATCATCCCAATCCTTAACATTTGGTGGCCCTAATTTATCTATAGATTTCGCAATTAGCATAGATACAGCTGCATCTCCGGTAACATTTACCGTGGTTCTACACATATCCAATGGTCTGTCTATTGCGAAGATCAAGGCTAATCCTGCTTCCGGAATTCCAGCCTGAGCAAGAACAATCACCAACATCACCATACCCGCACCAGGAACAGCGGCAGAGCCTATAGATGCTAAAGTTGCGGTTACAATAATTCCTAATTGCGCTCCTATAGTTAGATCTATTCCAAAGGCTTGTGCAATAAATACTGCTGCAACGGCCTGATAAAGACTAGTACCATCCATATTGATAGTTGCACCTATTGGAAGTACAAAACTTGTTACTTCTTTATGTACTCCAAGATGCTCCTCTACTCTTTCCATAGTAACAGGAAGCGTGGCAGCACTAGAGCTTGTGGAAAACGCCAATAATTGGGCTGGTGCAATCCCATTTAAGAAAAACCCTGGTTTATTCTTGGTAAATACCCATACTATTAGAATATAAAAACCA
This sequence comes from Gillisia sp., assembly GCA_024635675.1. Taxonomy (GTDB): domain Bacteria; phylum Bacteroidota; class Bacteroidia; order Flavobacteriales; family Flavobacteriaceae; genus Gillisia. Next base: position 10,563 of record JAGXIJ010000077.1, on the reverse strand, counting down.
ATCATAATAACAAGTCCTAAGATAACTGTCACAGCATACATAGCAAGCGCTGCAAAAAGGTCAGTACTAGGGGATTCTACTACTAAGGCCGCCAATAATGCAAACACACCATACGGAGCTGCTAGCATTATAAGATCTATCATTTTCAAAATGATCTCATTAAAGCCGTCGAAAAAGTCTTTAACCGGCTTACCAACCGATTCTGGTATTAGGATCAGTCCAATTCCGAAGAAAATAGCAAAAAATATCACTTGTAACATATTCCCGTTGTCGCTGGCGGCACCAAAAATATTGTCTGGCACAATATCCTCCAAAGCTTTTAATGGCCCTGCATCTTTTTGCCTATGCGCATCTTCTATTCTAACAGAAGCATCGGTTTCATAACTGGCTATAAGATCTGTTCTGGTTTCCTCACTTATAGCACCTCCGGGTTTTATAAGATTCACCAAACCTAGTCCTATAGAAACAGCGATAACCGTTGTAATAATATAGGTTACAATAGTTCTGGTTCCCATTTGGGATAGCTTGGAAATATCCTTAAGATCTGAAATTCCTTTAATTAACGAAGCCAGAATCAATGGAACTGCAATAAGTTTTAAGGAATTTATGAAAATGTTTCCGAATGGTTTTATCCAATCCGCAACAAATTCTGGTCCCCAACTAAAATTGGTTAAGATCAAGGCGAAAAGTACCCCAAGGAGCATTCCTAATAAAATTTGCCAGTGCAGTGCTAATTTTTTCATTGTAATTCTTCCTTTAATTATATTTTAGATGTCTTATTTTGTAACCAAAAATCTGCCAACACTAACGCTGCCATTGCCTCGACGATGGGAATAGCTCTGGGAACCACACAAGGGTCATGTCTTCCTTTACCTTGCATTTCTACAAGTTCTCCTTTAGAATTTATTGTTTCCTGCTTTTGCATTATTGTGGCTACAGGCTTAAATGCTACATTAAAATAGATATCCATTCCATTAGAAATTCCTCCTTGAATACCTCCACTTAAATTAGTTTTGGTAGAACCATCAGGGTTAAAAAGATCGTTATGATCACTTCCTTTTAACTTAGTTCCTTCAAAACCACTACCAATTTCAAAACCCTTTACCGCATTAATAGAAAGCATTGCCTGCCCTAAGGAGGCATGCAATTTATCGAATACAGGTTCCCCCAATCCTTTAGGTACATTCTTGATGACACATTCTACAGTACCGCCAACAGTGTCTCCCTGAGACCTGATCTCACGGATATAATTTTCCATTTTAGTAGCTGTCTCAGGATCTGGACATCTTACCGGGTTGGATTCTATAAGATTAAAATCTAAGTCGGCAATTTCTTTTTCTAGCTTCAGTTCTCCTACGGAAGCTGTAAAAGCAACAATTTTAACATCCTTAATTACTTGTTTAGCAACGGCACCACCTACCACCCTACAAGCAGTTTCTCTTGCAGAAGACCTGCCACCACCTCTATAATCTCTTATCCCATATTTTTCTGAATAGGTATAATCTGCATGAGACGGCCTAAACGCATCTTTTATATGAGAGTAATCGTTTGATTTTTGATTTTCATTTTCGATAGTAAACCCAATAGGCGTACCAGTGGTAACACCTTCAAATATACCCGAAAGAAAAACGACCGTATCCGACTCTTTACGTTGAGTTACAATTGCAGATTGACCAGGTTTTCTTTTATCGAGATCTTCTTGAATTTTATCTAAATCCAATTTGATCCCAGCCGGGCAACCATCTATAATCCCACCAATGGATGGTCCATGTGATTCCCCAAATGTGGTAAGTTTGAATAGTTTTCCGAAAGAATTTCCTGCCATAGACCGATTTTTAACAAATGTAATTTTTTAACTACAGATTTAAAAATCTAAAGTCATATTAAAATTTGAAGTGAAATATTCTTAAATTAAAATATTCCAACTAAATAGCTATCTCTTTTAAACTAAAGCTTCCTTTAAGATAGTTACCGGATGTTTTGCTTCTCTTTTCGTCCCGTCAAAGATCTGATGCCTACAACTGGTTCCATTTGCAGCAATAATAGTTTCAACAGGAGATTTTCGAACAGCCGGAAAAAGACTTTGTTCCCCAATGTTCATACTAATTTCATAATGCTCTTTCTCATACCCAAAAGAACCAGCCATCCCACAGCAACCGGAGGCGATAATAGTTACTTTATAGTTTTCAGGTAAATTAAGAATATTAAAAGTGTAAGATGAGTTAGACAAGGCCTTCTGATGGCAATGTGTATGGATCTTAATTACTTTTTTATCAGTTGTAAAGGAATTAGATTTTATGTTTCCAAGTGCAATTTCCTTCTTTAGAAATTCTTCTATTAAAAAACCGTTTTGAGATAAGTTTTTTGCTTTTTCTAAATTGTTAGCTAATCGCAAATATTCATCCCTAAAGCCCAAAATGGCTGAAGGTTCTATTCCTAGCAAAGGTGTTTCTTCAGAAATTAGATCGGAAAACAGCTCTATATTCTTATTTGCAACTTCCTTAGCTTCTTCTAAAAAACCTTTAGAAATATAGCCCCGCCCACTTTCTGGGTTTTGTAGAATTAATACTTTGTAATTTAATCTTTGTAGTAATTCTAGCGCATCTATCCCAATTTGTGCATCAAGATAGTTCGTGAACTCATCGTTGAATAAATAAACTGTTTTAATAGGTTTATCTATTTGGACTTGACTTTTAGAGTAATAATCCCAAACTGTTTGTTTGGATAGTTTAGGCAGACTTCTTTGTGAAGCCACTCCCATTATAGTTTTAGCAATCCCTGAAGTAATCGAATTGGAGAATAAAAAGTTAGAAATTCCGGATGCCTTAGAGGCTAGATGATTCATTTTAGTGTTGTTCGCAAAGGCTCTACTTCTTAAAGATTTGCCATTGGTTTTCTGATACTGATATTGAAATTCTGCTTTTAAAGCCGCTACATCTACGTTAGATGGGCATTCACTTTTACATCCTTTACAGCTTATGCAAAGGTCAAAAACCTCCTTTAATTCCTCATGAGCGAATTTATTTGGCTTTTCTGAATTGGTTAAAAATTCCCTGAGTGCATTTGCTCTGGCTCGGGTAGTATCCTTTTCATTTTTGGTAGCTCTATAACTGGGACACATAGTACCCCCGGCTTCAACAGATTTTCTACAATCTCCACTCCCATTACATTTTTCAGCTAATCTTAAGATCCCTTCCGAATCTGAAAAATTCATTAAGGTATTAATTGCAGGTTCCGCTCTTTCCGGCACATAACGCAGGGAAGAATCCATTGGTGCAGTATTAGTGATCTTACCCGGATTAAAAATATTATGAGGATCGAAAATAGCTTTTACCTCCTCCAATAGTTTATAATTTTTGGGCCCGATCATCATTTCAATAAATTCGCCACGAAGCCTACCATCCCCATGTTCCCCGCTCATAGAACCGCGATATTTTTTAACCAAGACCGCAACATCCTCTGTGATTTTCCTAAAAAGTTTTACATCTTCCTCCTTCTTTAAATTCAAAATAGGTCTTAAATGCAATTCCCCTGCCCCGGCATGAGCATAATAAACAGCCTCTTGCTTATACTTTTTCATGATCTCGGAAAACTCAGTAATGTAATTTGCAAGATCTGGTACAGCAACAGCAGTATCTTCTATACAGGCCACTGCTTTCATATCTCCAACAATATTACCAAGTAAACCCAGTCCTGCTTTACGTAATTCCAAAGCTTTATCTATTTGGTCATCCAAAAGGATGGGTAAGGCATACGCCAGATCCGTTTTTTCTAATCTGTTTAATAGCTTATGTATCTGGTCATTCAATTCTTCCTGACTATCAGATCTCAATTCTAACATTAGGATCGCTTTTGGATCTCCCTGAATAAAAAATCTGTTCTCTTTATATTTTAAGTTCTGAATAGTGCAGTCCAATATTACCTTATCCATCATCTCACAAGTATAAAGATCGCTTTCCATAGCCGGAGATACGGCCAACATGCAATTTTCTATGCTAGAAAAATGAGCAGCAAGCATCGCAGTGTATTTTGGAGGTAATACATCTAATTGCAAGGTGATCTCTGTGGTAAAAGCCAAAGTTCCTTCGCTTCCGGAAAGAAGTTGGCAGAGGTTTAATGGCTTATCACTGTCAGAAAAACCTTCAGAAGAAATTAAAGAATCTATCGCGTAGCCGGTATTTCTTCGATGTATTGTTTCTAATGGAAATTCCTTTGTTATTTCCCTCTGCACTTCAGCAGGAGCTAACAATTTATAAAGCTTCTGATAAATTTCAGATTCTAGGGAGTTCCCCAATTTTAATCCATCAATTTCATTAGATGAAATGTTCTTAAATTCAGCTTCACTCCCATCGCTTAGAATTGTGTTTAATTTAAGAGTCTTATCTCGGGAAGTTCCATATTTAATAGACGTGGTCCCACTGGAATTATTCCCAACCATTCCTCCCATCATACACCTATTAGAAGTTGAAGTATTTGGCCCAAAAAATAATTGATGTTCTTCTAATGCTCTATTAAGATCATCCCGAATAACACCCGGTTCTACAACAGCAATTTTGTTAATAGGATCAATTTTTAGAATTTTTGTGAAATGTTTAGAAACGTCTACCACAATCCCACTCCCAACACATTGACCTGCCAAAGATGTTCCTGCAGTTCTTGGGATTAATCCTATATTATATTTGGTTGCAAAGTCAATTAACAATTTGATATCTCCCTTGGTTTTGGGGTAACAAACGGCTAATGGAATTTCTCTATAAACGGAAGCATCCGTAGCATATAAGTTTTTATGCAGGTCGTCAAACAAAAGTTCTCCTTCGAGGATTCCTTCTAGTTTTAATAATTCATCTTTCATAGCAGCCCCAAAATTACAAATTTATCGCTCATCTACTTAACATGTTCTTAATGATTATTAACAATAGATTGGCTTTTAGAGTGGTTTATGCAAGAATTTAACGTTTAAATTTGCTGAACAATCTTAAAAAATTTAAAACATGAAAAAAATAATCTTAATGACACTATTTGCACTTGGAGCAACAGTTGCTACAAATGCACAAACAATCTCTGAGAATGCACTAGGACTTCGTTTTGGTGGTGGAAATGGTTACGGAGCAGAAGTTTCGTATCAACGTGCTGTGGGTGGTGATAACAATAGATTAGAATTCGATTTAGGATGGAGAAATGATAAAAACCACTATGATTCTTTCAAATTAGCTGCATTATACCAATGGGTATGGAATATTGAAGGTGGTTTTAACTGGTATGTTGGTGCTGGTGGAGGTATAGGTAATATTGACTCTAAAGATAGAGATAGATATTATGATGAAACTTTTATTTTTCTTGCTGGAGATATAGGTATTGAATATAATTTTGATATTCCTTTATTGATCTCATTGGATTTTAGACCAGAAATTGGTTTTCATAACGGTGATAATAATAGAATAGATAATTTCTCACCAGATATCGCATTGGGACTTAGATACCAATTCTAGGAACTAAAAAATATTAAAATTTATAAAGGCTGAAGGAAATAAAACTCTATTCAGCCTTTACTGTTTCCAATATCGCCTGCTCATATAATTTCTCATATTGAGGCACTATTTTGTGAATATCAAATTTAGAAGCTTGTTCTCGTGCATTCAACTTGAATTTCTCCAAAGTCTTCTCATTTTCAAGAATACTAATTCCGTTGGCAGCCATTTCATCAATATTTCCAACATCGCTTAAATATCCGGAAACCCCTTCAATATTAACTTCTGGAAGTCCGCCGCTGTTAGAAGATATTACCGGTACTCCATTTACCATAGCCTCAAGTGCTGCTAAACCAAAACTCTCTTTTTCTGAAGGTAGCAAGAACAGGTCTGAAAAACATAGAATCTTATCAACCTCATTACTTTGTCCAAGGAAAACAACTTTATCCTCCAGCCCCAATTCTTGCACTAAAAATTCGGCCTTTTCTTTTTCTGGTCCCTCACCTACCATTATCAATCTAGCCTTGATGGTTTTCTGAATTTTGTCGAATATTCTAATAATATCTAAAATTCGCTTTACAGGTCTAAAGTTACTTACATGAGATATGATTTTCTCATCATCATCTGCCATCAAAGACCGTTGGCATTCTGTGAATCCTATTTTATATTTTGCAACATCTATAAAATTAGGTACCACTTCAATCTCCTTTTTGATTTTAAAGAGTTTCAAGGTGTCGTCTTTTAAAGATTGAGAAACAGAGGTAACAACATCACTATGATTAATACTAAAGGTTACTGCCGGCTTATAAAAGGGATGACTCCCAACTAAGGTGATATCTGTACCATGAAGAGTAGTAACCATGGGAATAAATATGCCTTCTTCTTCCAACATCATCTTTGCCATATATCCTGCATATGCATGAGGAATAGCGTAGTGTACATGTAAAACCTCAATTTTATGAAGCTTTACCATATTCACTAATTTACTGCTTAAAGCTAGTTCGTAAGGCTGAAAATGAAACAAAGGATATTCTGGTACGGTAACTTCGTGGAAATGCATATTCCCGGTAAGTTGTTCTAATCGAACAGGCTGTTTATAGGTTATAAAATGAATTTCATGACCACGTTTAGATAATTCCATACCCAATTCTGTTGCCACTACTCCACTCCCGCCAAATGTGGGATAACAAACAATTCCTATTCTCATAATTAAAAATCTATAGATTCATATATTATACTTTGTATCTTTTCTCGAATATTTTCCCGGATCAGTTTCCGGTTATTTACATCCGGATAAGTCCTATTAGACAAAAATACATATACTATTTCTTTATCGGGATCTGCCCATGCTAAAGTACCGGTAAAGCCTGTATGACCAAAACTAGACAAAGAAACACAGCCACATGTTGGTCCTGAAGTTCCTAATTGAGGTTTGTCGAAACCAACCCCGCGCCTTACGTTCTCTTCACAATAATAGCAGGTATTAAATTTATTTAAAGTTTTCTGCTTAAAATATTCTTTCCCTCCATATTCACCCTCATTTAAATACAACTGCATTATTTTCGCTACATCTGTGGCATTGCTAAATAAGCCGGCATGACCTCCAACTCCTCCTTGCATTGCGGCACCTTGATCATGAACATATCCCAAAACTTTCTGTTTTCTCCAAAGTTTATCATATTCTGCAGGAACAATACTCGTGCTGTCTATACCATTTTCAAAGGGTAAATAGGTAATATTATTAGCACCTAACGAATTATAGAAATGCTCTTTAACTAAATATTTTAAGGAAGATTTATAATGATCTTCAATAAAATATTTCATGATATAAAAAGGCAAATCACTGTATTTGTAAGTGAGTCTAGACTCCAACTCGCTATTCCTAATAATACCCATAATTGAATCCCGAATATCATCTCTTATGTACATACCTTTTGCCACCTGTGTATTATAAATACCCGTAGGTTCGTCCCTATAATATTTTACAGACCGCCCTTTTGTTTCCTTATCTATAGTCGAAATATAAAATGGGATCCACGGTTTTAACCTGGCATAATGCATAAGCATATCCTGCAATTTGATATTCTCTTTATTAGAACCTTTAAAGAATGGCATGAGATCCCCCAATTTCGAATTAAATTTAAGTTCGCCCTTTTCTTCTAGTTCCATTATTAATGGTAAACTAGCCAGTATTTTTGTTAGTGAAGCTAGGTCATACATTGATGAATCGGTCACTTTAATGGTTTTTTCATAGGTATGATAACCAGCATTTCTTTCATAGATCACCTTGCCTTTTCGGGCAACAATAACTTGTAATCCCGGTGTCATTTCTTTTGAAATAGCCAGATTAATCAGGGAGTCTATTTTCTGAAGTTTAATAGAATTCATCCCAACCGCTTCAGGATACCCATAGGACATTCTATTCAAGCTTTTTGTAAAATACCCTGTTCCCGCCGGGAATTCCTCACTAATACTTACCGGGAGCCTTCCTTTAGCCTCCAAAGCTCCAAAAATTATTTCTGCCGATTTTTGTTGGGAAGCTTCAGAATTTTGATAACTCATTACAATTCCTTCGATATTACTACTGGAATTTAAATCCATAAGAGCATTGGGTCTTGTAAAGACATCTAAAATAGTAGTATTATTCCTTGCTATCTCATGGATCCAAGTTTGTTCGTCCTTAGAAAAAGCATATTTAGCCCAAGGTGAAGCATTGGATTTATGATACCCTATAATCACCAGATTATATGCCTTTAATTTTTCTAATAATTCATCCAGTTTTGGTGCTTTTACCCAATCTACCTGAGTATATTTAGATAACTGATGATAAAACGGTGCTCCGTTATCATCTCCAAAATTAACATAGGCTATTTTTTTCTTGTCTAGATCTTTTATTGGGAGGATCCCTACATCATTTTTAATAACAGTGATCGCATTCTCTATAAGTTTATCATAGAGAGCAAGATCTTTCACCGTATTTAGTTCAGAAATCAGATTAGTGGTATCTACACGTAAATTTTTATGAAGACCTGCTTTATATTTTGCAAATAAGATCTTTCTTACCGAGTGAGCCATACGAACCTCAGAAATAGTTCCATCGTTATAGGCCTCTATAATTTTCGCTGAAGCCTTCGGCACATCTTCAGAGATCAATAATATATCATTACCTGCCATAAAAGCAGCCAGATCTATTTCGCCCGGATTCTTATAGTTAGAGGCTCCTTTCATATTAAGGGCATCTGTAAAAATAAGTCCGTTGAATTTTAAGTCCTTCTTTAAGAGATTATTTACAATAGCATTTGAAAGCGAGGACGGAATTGATTCTTGTGTTTCCAAGCCGGGGACATTAAGGTGTGCAACCATTATACTGGATACTCCTTCTTCTATAAGTTTTTTAAAAGGATATAATTCAATACTATCTAGACGGCTTCTTGAAAATGAAATTGTAGGTAAGGTTTTATGGGAATCCCTATGTGTATCACCATGACCTGGAAAATGTTTCGCACTCGATAAAATTCCCTCTTTATGCATTCCTTTCATAAAGGAAACTGACTTTAGAGTGACATTTATTTTTTCTTCTCCAAAAGAACGATTTCCTATAATTGGATTAAAAGGATTGGTGTTTATATCCACTACCGGAGCGAAATTAATATGAACCCCTAATCTTTTAGAATTACGAGAAATAGCTGCACCGGCTTCTTCAATTAATTTAAGGTCTTGAATAGCGCCCAGAGTCATATTCCAAGGAAGAGCAAAAGTAGAATCCAATCTCATGGCCAATCCCCATTCTGCATCCATCCCTATCAATAACGGGATTTTAGAAAGGCCTTGGAATTCATTATTCAGTTTTGCTTGTTGCTGAGGACCTCCTTTAGAAAATATAATTCCTCCAATGTTATAATTGGAAATTAGATCCCGAACTTTATCGATTTCCTTCCCTTTTTTATTTGAAAACACATCTACCATAAATAACTGACCTACCTTTTCGTGTAAGGTCATATTACTATAAATGCTATCTACCCAGGCTTTTTGCCCTTCAAAATTTTCCGCGATCAGCGGATTATTATTTTGAGAGAAACTTGTCTGGGAGAAAAATAGGAATAGAATTAATAAAATTGAATAAAATTGGGGAATTTTCATTCGTTTTTTAGTTTAAAAAACGGTTATGCCAACTATCTTCAGCAGGAACTTCCCAATCTGATAAGTACTCTCCTTTAGTATTCACCAAATTATTAAATACAATCGTGTTCTTGCTAACAGCCTTCTCTTTTGCCATTTTTCTGAAATCTGTTAATGTTTTATATGCAACAAACTCCCCTTGCTTATAACTCACATTCATTTTGTCCAGAAGATCTACATTATAATCCTGCTCTAATTGTTGAATAAATTTCACGGAAGCATCTATAGAACAGCCGGTTGCTACATTTAATTGATGATCGAGTGCTAAGGTGATAAAACGTTTGTATTTTATTTCGAAAGAAGCTTTAAGATCGGCTCCGTGAGCAGTCCATTGAGCGATAAAGCTTTCTAATTTGGCAGTAATTTCTTGAAGTTCCAGATCTGAAAAAGATCTGTTTGATTGATATATCCAAACTCTGGAAGAATCTGGTAATTCGTTAAAAGGTACAAGCATATTATTGTGGAATTATATTTTTACAAAGCTACTTTATTAAAGGGATAGCTTCAAATATAGTACCACTAAATTGCTGACGTTAACAACAAATTATTAGTTAAAAAAGTAAGGATAATATTCTAAGATCGAATTTTACAGATCATGAGCATTAGCAATCATTTCTGCTACATCCATCACCTCGATCTTATCTTCCTGATTTTTACCTTTTACACCATCTGTCATCATAGTATTACAAAATGGGCAACCGGCCGCAATAATTTCGGGTTTCACCTCCATTGCCTGCTCGGTACGTTCAATATTTACATCTTTATTTCCTGGCTCCGGTTCCTTGAACATTTGTCCACCTCCGGCACCACAACAAAGACCATTAGATTTGCATTTTCGCATCTCTACTAACTCCACTTCCAATTTCCTAAGAAGATCACGAGGGGCTTCATATACATTATTAGCACGCCCTAAATA
>JAGXIJ010000076.1 GCA_024635675.1 Gillisia sp. | reverse complement strand
GGCAAGAATCCCTTAAAATGGATTGGAGTAGCCCCTTTTGCGCAACACAATTCTAAGGTGTACCCTTTGGATCTTATGGAGGAAGTGTTGTCTCAATTAGATGGAACCGGGAAAATACAAATTTTGCTTTTTGGTGGAGGAAAGAAGGAAGCAGAAATACTTGAGAAATTAGCAGCACGTTATGAGCATGGTACTTCTCTTGCAGGTAAACTAAAATTTGATGAAGAACTGGCGCTTATATCTAATTTAGACACAATGCTTTCTATGGATAGTGGGAATGCACATTTAGCAGCAATGTATGGAGTACCTGTGGTCACTCTTTGGGGAGTTACACATCCATATGCAGGTTTTAAGGCATTCGGGCAGCCTATAGAAAATTGTCTTTTACCCGATTTAAATAAATACCCGCAAATTCCAACTTCAATTTATGGGAATAAGGTCCCGGATGGTTATGAAGATGTAATGCGAACGATTGCACCAGAGGTAGTGGTCTCAAAGATCAATTCGGTTTTGAATATTAATTCGTAAGAAACTTAATTGCTTTAGGAATTAGACATCATCATAATCTACTTTTAAAGTAGGAGTAATTGGATGAGCTTGACAAGTAAGAATTAAACCTTCTGCAATTTCACTGTCGGTTAGAATCTGATTTTTAGCCATCTCAGCTTTTCCTTCAACAATTCTAGCTATACAACTACTGCAAATTCCTCCTTGACAGGAATAAGGAACATCAAGATCGTGATCTAGCGCCGAATCAAGAACTGTTTTCTTTTTGTCCATAGAAAAAGTGGTTTCTTCATCATCAACCATAATAGTGAGTTGCGTTTCACCCTCTAAATTTGTTTCTATTTCTCCGGAATCGGAACTGGTAAAAAGCTCGAATAAGATCTTTTCTTTTTCAACACCATTTTCCTGAAGGATCTCAGAAACGCTATCTATCATTACTTCCGGCCCACACAAATAGAATTTTTCGAAATCCAGATCGTCAAATTTGTTTTTAAGAACATAGTTCACGGTACTGGTTTCAATTCTTCCGAAGTGAGCGTTATCTTCCTGAGTTCTACTATAAACAAATTCAATAAATAATCGCTCGGGATAGTCCAACTGAAGTTTTAAAAGCTCCTTGAAGAAAATGGTGTCATCTGGAGTTTTATTACCGTACACTAAAATAAACTGGCTGTCGGTTTCCTTCGTAAGTACTGTTTTAATAATGGATAAAACAGGGGTAATCCCACTTCCCGCAACAAAGGCAGCATAGTTATGCTTGGAGTTTCCGGGTTCAAAAATAAACTTCCCCTCTGGCGGATGAACTTCTAGAGTGTCTCCGGCATTTAATTTGTTATTGGCCAAAACAGAAAATGTTCCACCTTCAACTTCTTTTACTGTTACCTTATATTCATTGGTATCTGGGGCAGAACACAAAGAATATGCTCTTCTTACCTCTTTCCCATCTATTTCTGTCTTAAGCGTAATATATTGCCCTGCTTTAAATTGAAACAAGTCTTTAAGATTATCGGGCATTTCAAAAGATAAACTAACCGCTTCTTCTGTTTCGCGGATAATTTCTTTTATATTTAGGCTATAAAATTTATTCATGTCAATCTATTAGGCTGCAAAAATACAAAGTCTATCCTTTTTTATTTGTAACAATTTGGTAAATTTCCACACTTCTAAATGTATAAACCCCAACAACTATGTTTAAGCGCTTATTCTCGCTAGAGTGGAAATCCTTTTTTAGATCGGCAAGCGTAGGAAGGAGCTTAGGTTTAAAGATACTAATGGGGTTTTTGGGATTGTATTTCACAACGGCATTCCTGTTTTTTGGGATTGGGCTTTACCCTCTTATCGTTGAATATTTTCCTGGAGAAGAACCATTATTTTTAGTTAACAGGTTTGTATTAGTTTGGTTGATCCTGGAGCTGGCTTATCGATTTCTGCTTCAGAATTTACCTATCATGGATATTAAACCTTTGATGCTCCTTCCTATCAAGAAACGTAAAGTGGTGGACTTTGTGCTTCTAAAATCTCTATACTCGTTCTTTAATTTTCTACCACTGTTAATTATAATACCCTTCGGAGTTTATAATATCTATAAACAGACTTTTAATACTGAAGTAATTATCGCGTGGATGATCGCTATGATAGGGCTTACACTTTCAATAAATTACGCGAATTTCTTAATTAAAAAGACATTTACCGACAACATAAAGGCGCTAATTCCTGTGGTGGGAGGAATTGCTGTTATTGGGATCCTGGATTATTTCAAGATTTTTGAAAGCAGTGTTTGGTTTGGGAAAGGATTAAATGAGATACTTAACTATCCGTTATTAGCCATTATACCGGTACTTCTATTTATTGTTTTCTATATATGGAACCAGAAGGATCTGGAAAATAAGTTCTATCTGGATTCCACATTAAAAGAGGAGGTTAAAGATGCAAATACCAAAGAATTTCTTTGGACAAAGCGTTTCGGGGATTTAGCACCTTATTTACAGCAGGATCTAAAATTAATTTGGAGAAATAAAAGACCAAAAACCACTATTTATCTTTCAATCTTATTTTTAGCCTATGGTCTTATTTTTTATCCGAATGAAACCTATCAGGACATGCCCGCCTTTTTTGTGTTTGTAGGAATTTTTATAACCGGAATTTTCATGATCAATTTTGGGCAATTTATTCCGGCATGGGATTCAGGATATTTCCCACTTATTATGGTGCAAAATATCCCTTTAAAGCAATATTTAACTGCAAAAGCCGGACTTATAACTTTTAGCGTAGTGGTACTCGCTATGTTGTCTACCCCGTATTTATATTTTGGATGGAAGATCCTATTAATGAATATGGTATGTGCAGTTTACAACATAGGTATCAATATCCCCATAATTCTCTACGCGGGTTCGTTTAACCGAAAAAGAATAGATTTGGACAAAAGTCCTTTTATGAATTATCAGGGAATTGGAGCAGCGCAATGGATAGTTGGACTTCCTCTCCTTTTAATTCCTGTTTTAATCTTCTGGGGATTTTATAAAATTATTTCTTTTGAAAGTGGAATTACCGTTCTGTTTGTTATGGGGATAGTAGGACTATTTTTCAGAAATCGGGCTATTAGCTTTATTGCTCAGCGATATAAAAGACAAAAATATGCTATGATTGAAGGGTTTAAACAATCTGGCGAATAAAATTATAATCATGATCACAGCTACAAATCTCACAAAAGTATATAACAAAACCACTGTTCTAAATATAGAACATCTGGATATTCCAACGGGTCAAAGTATGGGATTGGTAGGAAACAATGGCGCAGGGAAAACCACATTTTTCAGTATGTTATTAGATCTTATCCAGCCTACCACCGGAAACATATTTAATAATGACATTACCGTAAGTCAAAATGAGGAATGGAAATCCTTTACCAGCTCCTTTATAGATGAAAGCTTTTTGATAGGATATCTTACTCCTGAAGAATATTTTTATTTTATTGGCGACCTTCGGAAACAGAACAAGGCCGATGTTGATGCTTTGCTGCAAAACTTCGAAGATTTCTTTCATGATGAGATTATAGGAAAACGCAAATACCTAAGAGATCTATCTAAGGGGAATCAGAAAAAAGTTCGGATAGTTGCTGCACTTATTGGAAATCCAAAAGTCATTATTTTAGATGAACCTTTTGCAAATCTGGATCCAACCACTCAAATAAGGCTCAAAAAGATAATAAAGGACCTAACCGCTCAAAAAGAGACCACAATTCTAATTTCCAGTCATGATCTTATTCATATCACCGAAGTTTGCGAACGGATTGTGGTGCTAGATAAAGGAGATATGGTTAAAGATATCCTCACGTCTCCGGCAACCCTAGACGAATTAGAAACTTATTTCTCCAGAGATTTGAGGTTGAATCAATAAATCTGAATTTTTAGTTTGGTTCTTGAAAGCTTCCGTTTCTAAAAAGAAATGTATTTTAGCATACTAAATGTTTAGCACTTCAGTTATTTATTATATCAAGAACTTATTGATTTTGAATAAATTTACGCACGTATTTGGATATCTATTTTTGGTGATCGCAATATCCGGTTGTTCCAAAAAAAAGGATAAGTTCATAAACAGAAGCTGGCATTCTGTGGGAACCGAGTATAATATTTTGTACAATGGGGGTCTTGCATTAAAGCAAGGAGAAAAGCAAGTTGCAGATTCTTATAATGAGAATTTCTGGGATGTACTTCCAATTGAAAGAATGCAAATTTCTGAGGAGATCTCTTTACCCGGAACCATAAAAAACGAATCCTTTAAGCTGGCAGAAGAAAAAGCAACTAAGGCTATTCAAAAACATTCTATGCTTATTGAGGGAAAAGAAAAGAACCCTCAAATAGATGAGGCCTATCTTCTTCTTGGGAAAGCCCGTTATTTCGATCAGCGATTTTTTCCTGCGCTAGAAGCCTTCAATTATATTCTACATAAATATCCGGCCAGTAATACTATAAATCACGCCCGAATTTGGAGAGAAAAAACCAATATTAGACTTCAAAATAACAGATTGGCCATTAAGAACCTTAAGCGCATTATTAAAGCTGAAACCTTAGCCGATCAAGATAGAGCAGATGCCAACGCGATGTTAGCTCAGGCATATATAAACATTAATCATCCGGATAGTGCTGTAGCCCCAATTAGAGTTGCAGCAAAATACACCGATAATAACGACGAAAAAGGACGTTTTCTTTATATACAAGGTCAATTGTATGATTTACAAGGAAAACGAGACAGTGCAAATTATGTTTTTAATGAGGTTATAGAACTAAATAGAAAAACTCCTAGAATATATTTAGTGAACGCTCAAATAGAGAAGTCCAGAAATTTCAATTTTGATACCGAAGACAAGAATATATTATTGGAAAGCCTAACGGAAATGGCGGAGAATAGAGAAAACAAACCATTTTTGGATAAGATCTATTTTCAGTTGGCAGAATATTATATGCATATAGATTCTACAAAGTTGGCTACAGAATTTTATAACAAATCTTTAAAACAACCTTCCAACGACAATTATTTGCTTTCTCTTAATTATGAGACCCTTGGAAACATAAGTTTCGATAAAGCCTTATATAAAGAGGCTAGCTCATACTATGACAGTACATTAACCAAGGTTCCAAATAATTCCAGAGATTATTTCTTGGTGCAGCGAAAACGAGATAACCTTAAAGAAGTTATATTCTATGAGAGTCTTGTGGAAAAAAATGACAGTATTTTACGCTTTGTGGCAATGCCGGAAGATGAGCGAGTAAATTATTTTACCAGGTATGCCGAAAAATTAAAAGAGGAGGCTTTGGCGAAAGCAAAAGAGGGGGCAATTCCTGAAGCAAATCAGCCGGCAGCTCCTTCTAATAGAAACACTCCCGGACTTCCGCCTGCAATTGGGGGTAACGATCCTGCAAACACCTTCTATTTTTATAATCCCAGAAGAATTTCTTCGGGCTTAGAGAGTTTCGTTCGAATTTGGGGGTCTAGACAATTAAAAGATAATTGGAGATTGAATTCCAGTAATTTTACTGAGATCGCAAATGACAATTTAGATGAGGTGTCTGAACTCATAATCTCTACCAACCCAAAATTTGCAGCACAATCTTATATAGATCAAATTCCAACCGATACTCTTCATATTTCAGAATTAGAAAAGGAAAGAAACGATGCCTACTACAGCTTAGGCTTAATATATAAAGAGAAATACAATAAGCCAAATCTTGCTTCAGAAAAACTGACAGCTTTATTGGGATTCACAGAGGAGGAACGCTTAGTAATTCCTGCCAATTATTATTTATACAAGATAAATCTTGAAAAAGGAAATGCTTTGGAAGCGGAAAGATTTAAGCAGGTCGTACTAACTAAATACCCGGATTCCAGATATGCATCCAGAATAATAAATCCAGATCTTGCCATTGCTCAAGAGGATGAAGCTGAAAATAGATACAAAGAGTTATACAACTTTTTTGAAAATGCTGAATTTATAAAGGTGATCGAGGAGAGCAAAGCTTTTATAAATGAATATCCGGAAGAAGAATTATTACCTAAAATTGAATTATTAAAGGCAAGGGCCATGGGGAGAATTTATGGTGTAAACTCTTATAAAGATGAGCTTACGGCAATAGCTGCTAATTATTCTCAAACCCAGGAAGCCGTTACTGCATTAGAGTTATTGAATACTGCAATTCCTGAATTGGAAAAAAGCCAACTCGAGAATAATACTATTACTGCCTCTAATTTAAAGTTGCTTTATAAAATAGATACCGGAGATAAGCAAAACTCCATGGCTTTAAAAGAAATTTTGGAGAAAGCGATTTTAGAACTGGATTATGTGGGACTTTCTATTTCTCAAGATGTCTACGATGATAAATCGATATTTATAGTAGTACATGGTTTGGAAAACTATGGCAAAGCAGAAGGTTTTGCGGAATTACTGAAAATCAATAAAAAATATAAAGTTCAAATAGTTCCGGTTATAGTTTCTTCAGAAAATTACAGAGTAATTCAATTAAAGAAAAGTCTGGAAGAATATATAGTATTAATAAATAAACAAGAACCCTAATCTATGTTTAACAACCCAACCAAATCAAAAGAAAAAACAGAAACTAACAGAGAGCAAAATCGAATATCTGCAGGAACGATCATTACTGGAGAAATCGAAGCTAAAGGTGGTTTTAGAATAGAAGGAACACTTATCGGGAATTTATCTACCTCCGGGAAAGTGGTAATTAGTAAGGGAGGCTTAATTAAAGGGAATCTTACTTGTCTAAACGCCGATTTTGAAGGAAGTTTTGACGGAAAATTGAATGTCGAAGAAACCCTATCTCTAAGGTCTTCTGCAGTTATTGATGGAGAAGTGAATGCGGGAAAATTATCTATAGAACCTGGCGCTTCCTTTAATGCTACCTGTACCATGAAAGGTGCGGTAAAAACTCTAAAAAATGGACGAAAAGAAGGAAAAGGAGAAGAAAAGTCAGCTTAAAAATTGGGCTGTACTTTCCGGAATTGGTTTCCAAATGGGAGCGACTATTTTTGCTTGTGCGTGGATAGGTAAGAAGCTGGATGAACGTTACCCTTCTAATAAGAATTGGTTTACAATTGGATTTGTATTATTTGGAGTGTTTGCTTCTTTATATATCGTCTTAAAACAATTAAAAAGCCTCAACAAATAATTTTAATGATTTTAAAAGCGCTTAAGTTCACCCTCATTTTCAGTTTTATAATAGGACTTGCTTATATTCTTCAAGTTAAATTTATTCAACCCATTCTTACAACCGAAGAAGCTGTTTTAGTAAAATTCAGTTATGTCTTTAATTTTGCATTCACTTATATTTTATTATTGAATATTATACTTTTTCAAAAGAAATTGCAGGACAAACTAGGCTTTGTTTATCTGGGAATAAGCATGCTTAAATTTGGTATATTTTTTCTCCTTCTTAAAATCCAAAATATAGAAGTAAACAAATCAGACTTCTTGCACTTTATTATCCCGTTTGTTCTCTGTTTAGGAGTGGAAATTTTCTATGTAGTTCGAATTTTAAATAGCATTAATGGCACCAATTTCAAGGAGTTAGAGTAGAATTTCACTTTTAAAACTTATTGAACATTTTTAGGATTGATTTTTATTTAAAATGTGTACATTTGCACCGAAATTTGTAGACCGAAACTATACCTGGAATGAAAAAGGATCATATCGTTAAAATTTTATTGGCTGTTTTTTTAGTGCTAGTATCTGTTAATAGTTATGCGCAGGAGCACAGCGAACCTCTTAATCAAGATGAAGAACACGCAGAAGCAAAAGGGCATGGTGCAGTAGATACTAAAGAAGAGATTAAAGAATACATTGATCATCACCTTCAGGATTCCCACTATTTCAATTTCTTATCAGATGGAGAAACAGGAGAACACTATGGTTTCCCTCTACCTGTAGTTTTCTATGATTTTGATAATGGATTTAAAGCATTTTCTGCTTCAAAATTTCACCACGGTGAAGAGCTGGTAGAAATAGATGGTCAGCACTACGCGCTTTATAACAGCAGAATTTTTAAGACAGATGCAACCGGAACTATTACTTATGATGAGGATGGAATGCCTGCAAATGAAAGACCTTTAGATCTTTCTCCAACAAAAAGTGTAATTGCTATGTTGGTTGTTTCTCTTATCATGTTCTTTATGTTTAAGAGTCTGGCAACTTCCTATAAAAAGAAAGATTTACCGGGAGGTTTCGGACGAGTTTTAGAACCATTAGTAATTTATGTAAGAGATGATATAGCTAAGCCGAACATTGGGCCTAATTATAGAAAATATATGGGTTTCTTACTAACAGTATTTTTCTTTATATGGATCTTAAACCTAGTTGGTTTAACTCCTTTAGGAATCAACGTTACCGGGAACATCGCGGTTACCTTTAGTTTCGCATTAATCACATTTATTATCGTTCAGTTTAGTGGGAACAAGCATTATTGGAAACATATTTTCTGGATGCCTGGCGTACCAGTGCCTATGAAGATCGTTTTAATGCCAATCGAGGTATTAGGAATGTTTACAAAGCCATTTGCCTTGATGATTCGATTGTTCGCGAACATGACTGCAGGACACGTGGTGTTAATGAGTTTGTTAGGATTAATAGTAGTATTTGAAAGCTGGATCGCAGGACCTGCATTTTTTGGGTTCACCCTGTTTATCTCAGTTATAGAATTGTTAGTGGCATTTTTACAAGCCTATATTTTCACTTTGTTAAGTGCATTGTATATTGGTATGGCGGTAGAAGAACATGATCATCATCCAAAAGATCATAGTTATGATATCCCTGTAATATAAAAAGTTTAATAATAAGTAAGTTTAATTTTTAATAAGTAGATATGGAAGCTATGAATGTTGATTTAATTGGAGCTGGTTTAGTAATTATCGGTGCAGGTATTGGTCTTGGTAAGATTGGTGGTTCTGCAATGGATGCTATTGCTCGTCAGCCAGAGGCAACTGGAAAAATTCAGACAGCGATGATTATTATCGCCGCTCTTTTGGAAGGTGTTGCTTTTGCTGCGTTATTCGCAGTATAATCAAAAAAAGATCTAGCCTTGTAACGGTTGGTTACAAGGCTAGATTAAATTTTAAAAACAAGTTTACTTT
>JAGXIJ010000075.1 GCA_024635675.1 Gillisia sp. | reverse complement strand
CGCAGAAACAGACCAGATGGGAGTAGTGCATCATGGTAATTATGCCGATTATTTGGAAATTGCTCGACTGGACTGGCTCGCGGAGTTAGGTGTGTCTTATAAAACCATGGAGGAAGAAGGGATAATGTTACCTGTTTATGAGCTTCATTTTAAATTCCTCCAATCAGCTTTATTTGATGATACGATAAAAATCGTCACAAAATTAAAGAAAATCCCAAGTGTTAAAATTGAATTCGATTATGAGATCTATAATCAGCGGGAACAGTTGTTAACAAAGGCAAGTACGGTTTTAGTTTTCATGGATGTACAATCTCGAAAACCGATTAGATGCCCTGAATATATTTTAAAAAAATTACAAAATTAATTTTCGATTTTTTTAATTTCTACTTTATAAACACCCGAAAATTTCTCAAAAATAGCTTCAGACTCTTTTTTCCTAACCGAAATGAATATTTTGCAGTCCAGAGCTAATTGCTGATCTAGGACATTTAGATTATGCTCTTTAATTATTCTCATCACGATATTCATTTCCGGATAATCAAATTGCAATAGGTACCTATCGTCTATGGTTCGTTTTAATATATTGCTCGATTCCAATGCCAATTGTGCAGCGCTTCTATATGCATTTATTAATCCTCCCACCCCTAATTTAACTCCGCCAAAATAACGAACCACCACAATTAAAATGTTGGTTACGTCAAATGATTGGATTTGCCCATAGATTGGCATTCCGGCAGAATTTGAGGGTTCACCATCGTCATTTGCTCTAAATTGATGTTCTTCTTTTCCTAACTGCCAGGCATAGCACCAATGTCTTGCCTGATGATGTTTCTTTTTAAGATCTTCAATAATTTCTTTTACTTCGTCTTCAGATTTGATAGGAAAGGCATACCCATAGAATTTGGAATTCCGGTCTTTAAAAATCACTTCTTCAGATGCTTCGGTAATGCTCTTATAAGTGTCTTTCATGTTTTTTATATTCCGCTGTTGGCTACCAATAGGATGCTGATAATTGCTAGGACAATCCCAATCCAATTCTTTGTAATCAGTTTTTCTTTGAATAATAGAATTCCTAATAAAGTAGAAACAAGTACAATTGCTACATTATTAATGGTAAAAATGGTAGAGCTGTCAAACCCATCATTTCTGAGGGCTAAAACCAAGAAATAGATTGAAAAAAAGTTGGGAACCCCAAGCACTATTCCTCCTATAATATTTCTTCCTGTAATCTTTAATGTACCGGTCATTCTTTGATAGATCAATACTAGAATCCCAATAGTTCCTGCTACAGAAAATATAGTTGTAGAAAACAATGCAACATCTGTTTTATTCACGTACCCGGATTCTATAAATTTTATTAAAGTATCTATTATTCCGCTACCCAAAAAAACTAAAATAGGGTAAATGAGATTTTTCTTTTTAATGGCGATCCCTGTTTTAGCTTTTATCGAACTAAGATAAACCGCGATCAATGCTAGGATAATTCCTAACACTTTTAATATCCCTGTGCTTTCATTAAAATAAATGATCCCGAATAATACCGGAATTGCTACAGACATTTTAGTGGCTACAGATACTACCGAGAGTCCACTGCGTTGGGTAGTTATTGCTGCTAAATTAAATACAATAATAAAGAGTACGCCAAGAATTAGTGTTCCAAAAAACCAGGGCTTAGAAGGTATTTCTGTAATATTTGGATTTTCCACAAATCCCAAAAATCCAACCAAACACGCAATAAAATAATTTACAATGATAGCTTGAAGTGTGTTGATTTCAAAGCGCTTGAACAATTTGAAAACCACAAAAATAATGCTGGATGAAAGTATACTGAGGAGAAGGTAGATCAAAATAGAGATTTATTAGTGGTGAATAGATCTATTACATCCTCTCGGGTTGGTTCTAAATTCCAGACGTGGATTCCTAATTTTGCGGCAGCTTCAGTGTTTTCTGCTGTATCATCAATAAATAAACATTCTTCAGGTTTCAATTGATGTTTTTTTAATACATAATCGAATATGTCTGAATTTGGTTTCCTTAGATTTATTTCATGCGATAAATAAAATGCATCAAAGCAATTTTTGAATTCCTCGAAAAACGGAATAACACCTTTAACCCAATCTATATGAATTTCATTTGTATTGCTTAGAAGAATCAATTGGTAATTCTTTTCTTCTGAAAGTTTCTTGATGAACTGAAAGCGATACTTTGGAAAATCCATTAAAATGGAATTCCAAGCTACTGTCATATCTTGATTGCTTAGGCCTGAAAAAGCATTTACATACGTAGAAATAAATGTTTCGGTAGAAACACGACCCATCTCATACTTTTCATTTATTTGAAGTAGATCTTGTGGTAAGGCTTCAATATTTAATTTTTTTAGCTCCCTAAGTGTTGCTGGTTTATCTAAATTGATAAACACATCCCCAAAGTCGAATATTATGGTCTTAATCATTTGTGTAAATTCTTAAAATATCCCCGGTCTTATTTTGTTTACTCTTTGGCGGTGTAGGTAAATTAGGAGCTTTAGTTCCATCCTTAAACTGGATTTCTCCTGTGAAGACACGAGCCTCATCCCAAAGTCCGGAATCTATAAAAGATTGTAATGTTTTAGCTCCACCTTCAATTATTATTGATTGTATTTCATGTTTGTACATAATCTGACAGATCTGAGATGTTATTTCCAGATTAAAATCCATAGTTTCAAAAATTAGATTTTCTGAAGAATCTATACTATTTAATTTTTGAGCCTTATCTCCACAAATCACAATAGTTCTGGTCGATTTATCAAGCAATGCAGAGTCTTTGGGTAATCGTAAATGCTGATCTATTAACACTCTTACCGGGTTTTTTCCTTCCCATAAGCGGGTATTGAGTTTAGGGTTGTCCAGTAGTGCAGTATTGGTGCCAACCAAAATACCCATCTCTTCACTACGCCATTTGTGTACTAATTGTTGGGAATACTTATTTGTGATCCAAATTGGTTCTCGAGTATGATTCTCTTCAGAAGATTTAGGAGCCAAAAATCCGTCCTCACTTTCAGCCCATTTTAAAATTATATAAGGTCTTTGGGATTTATGGAAAGTAAAGAAGCGGCGGTTTAATAAGTTGCATTCGGAATCCAGAATTCCTACGATTACTTGACACCCGGCATCCATCAATTTTTTAATTCCCTTGCCAGATACGGCGGGAAAAGGATCTATGCTCCCAATTACAATGTTTTTAATTCCACTGGCAATTATTAAGTCGCTGCAAGGAGGGGTTTTCCCATAATGGGAACAAGGTTCCAGACTTACATAGATAGTGGCTTTTTTTAGGTTGGATTTATCCTTAACAGAATTGATGGCATTAACCTCTGCGTGTGGCTCTCCTGCTCTATGATGCCAGCCTTCCCCAATGATCTTATTATTATAAACTATTACACTTCCAACTAGTGGATTTGGGTAGGTAGTTCCCAAGCCAATTTCAGCTAATTGGATGCACCTGTTTATATAATTTTCGTGTATCTTCACATCACAAAAATAGGATTAATTAGTAAGAATGTGCAGTTTTAAGATTCGTGAGATTCAACCTAAAGACAACCAGAGTGTTGCAAAGGTGATTAGAAAAGTTTTAGTAGAAATGGGAGTGCCCAAAGTTGGTACTGCTTATGAGGACAAATCGCTCGACGATATGTTTGCCCACTACGATTATGATAAAATGCAATATTTTGTTGTGGAGGAGGAGGGTGAAATTATTGGTGGATCTGGAATAGGTCCCTTGCTAAATGCTGAAGAAACAATTAGTGAGCTCCAGAAGATGTATTTTTTGCCGGTAGCCCGTGGAAGAGGAATTGGTGCAGCAATGATGAATACCTGTCTTCATTATGCAAAATCTGTGGGTTATAAACAATGTTACCTGGAAACATTGCCTTACATGGAGAATGCCAGACACCTTTATAATCGAACAGGTTTTAGAAACCTTGAAAAACCAATGGGAGATACTGGGCATTATAACTGTACCATGTGGATGATCAAAGATCTAGATTAGTTCTACCAGTATTGTATAAATCATAATTCAAAAATCGATTCCTACTAGTGTTACTTTTAGATTATAAAAAAGAATTTTTAGATGGCTTAAAGAATGAATATCCCTTAGAGGAGGTCAATTCATTTTTTAATATCCTGATAGAACATTATTTAAATTTTACTCGTTTAGAACTGGCTTTAAATCCTAAAAAGGAATTAACTCCAAAAGAGAATCAGATTTTTAATGAGATTTTGGGAAGGCTGCAACAGCATGAACCAATACAATATATTCTAGGGGAAACTGAATTCTTCGGATTAAAATTTCAGGTTGATAATAATGTGTTGATCCCGAGACCAGAGACGGAAGAACTGGTTTCCTGGGTGCTTTCAGATTTAGCCGAAAAAGAGTCGAATCTTCCACTAAATATTCTGGATATAGGTACTGGAAGTGGTTGTATTGCAATTAGTTTGGCCAAGAATTTTCCAAATGCCAAGCTATCAGCTTTAGATATTTCTATAAATGCGTTGGAAGTAGCTTCTAAGAATGCCGAAATGAATAAGGTTACAGTTCAGTTTAAAAATGATGACATTCTGAATTTAAATACCCCGCTCGGGACTTATGATATCATTGTTTCCAACCCGCCTTATGTTAGGGATCTGGAAAAAAAAGAAATGAATCGCAATGTTCTTGAAAATGAACCGGAACAGGCGTTATATGTACGGGATACAGATCCTCTTATTTTTTACAAGCAAATCACGAAATTGGCAAATGAAAGCCTAGGGAAAGGTGGGGTTTTATATTTTGAGATCAATCAATATCTAGCTAAAGAAACTGAGCAGTTAATGAAGGAATTCGGCTTTAAAACCACTGTGAAACAGGATATTTTCGCTAATTTCAGAATGATAAAAGGTATTAAAGAATAATTTCATATTTGTAAAAACTCACTATTTGGAAACTAATTATAATTACAAGAATAATTTAAAAAGTGTAGCGGTGTTTTGCGCCAGCAGTGATGGCGTAGATCCTATCATTTTTGATGAAGCCTACAATGTTGGTGAATATTTGGCCAAAAATAATATTAGCTTGGTCTATGGAGGAAGTAAATTAGGATTGATGGGACAGGTTGCACAAGGAGTGTTGGATAACCAAGGTTCGGCTACCGGAGTGATCCCGGATTTTTTGAAGACCAAGGAAGTGGTGCACACCGGATTAACAGAACTTATTACTACTGAAAATATGCATCAGCGAAAGTTGAAAATGCATGACCTAAGTGATGGATTTATTGCGCTTCCCGGGGGTTTCGGAACATTGGAAGAGCTTTTTGAGATCCTTACCTGGGGACAATTGGGATTGCATAAACACCCTATAGGAATCTTGAATAGTAATAGGTACTATGATGATCTTATAGCAATGATGGATAAAATGGTCAAAAAAGGCCTGCTTAAGAAATCGAATATGGATCTGGTTTTAGTGGCCGCTAATATTGAAGAGCTTGTGGAGAAGATGAGACACTTTGAGCCAATCCCTGTTCCGGCATGGATGAATAAAAATCAGACTTAGTTAACTTTCTAGTAAGTGTTTTGTCAAACTGAGCCTGTCGAAGTTTCATAGAACAAAGGCTTCGACAAGCTCAGCCTGACATTGTAGCAATGAATTGAATTATGAAAATTACAAGACTGGATATACATTGTAAGAATGTTGTGGAACAACAGAAGTTTTACAGTGAAATCCTTGGTCTAAAGATAAATAATGTCAGCACTAATTCCTTCGAATTGCATACAGGTTATTCTGTTTTGCACTTTCAGGAATCTGAAAATTTTAAGCCTTATCACATTGCTTTTCATGTCCCCGATAAGGAAGAAGTGAGAGCTTTGGCTTGGTTGAAAAATAGAATTGAAATTTTAAGTTTTGAAAATAAGGAAATAGTAGATTTTAAGGGCTGGGATGCGAAATCTATCTATTTCTATGATGCAGATAACAATATTATGGAATTCATTTCCAGAAGAAATTATAATGGGGAACCATTAAAGGACTTTTCTGAAGAGAGTATTTTAGGAATTAGCGAGATAGGTCTGGCGACAGATGATATTGAAT
>JAGXIJ010000074.1 GCA_024635675.1 Gillisia sp. | reverse complement strand
TTCTTTAATTTTGAGATCTTATATGTAAATTCAGTAAAATTCATGACTCGTCAAATTTCTATCCTATACACTCTAGTAATCCTTTTTTTTGCAAGTTGTGAAGATACGCATAAATCACAGAATAATAATGCTAAAACACCTTCAACCCATACTATTACAAAGGTAAAGGACTCTTCAGAAAACAAGATTAATACTTCTAAGAAAAAAGTTGATAAATTATTTCTGCATAAGGAACCATTGCTAATTCAGGAAAAATTAATTCCATTTTTAACCGAATTCGGTAAGAATAATCCGGAGAATAAAATTAGGATAAGTACCAGCTTCGGTGACATTGATGTAATGTTATATGATGACACCCCATTGCATAGAGCAAATATGATCTTCCTAGTTAAAGAAAATTATTTTAACGGAACTTTTTTTCATAGAGTAGCAAATGGTTTTGTTATTCAGGGAGGAAATTCAGATAACAAAGACACAAGCACAAAACGGAACAATATTGGTTCCTTTTTAATCCCGAGTGAATTTGAGGCCGGTCATAAACATTCCCGTGGTGCATTTTCAGCAGCAAAATATGCGGAACAAAATGTGAGTAAAGCTTCCTCCCCATTCGAATTCTTTATTGTGCAAAGCGAGCGAGGAGCTCACCATCTAGATAACGACCATACGGTATATGGAAGGGTGATAAAGGGAATGGATATTGTGGATAAGATCGCAAAGCAGCCAATTGGAGAAGGAGAATGGCCATTAATAAATATCCCTATAACGGTAGAGATCATTAAATAATTATTAGGCTGGATTAATAAATATGCAATTCATCTTTAAATCTATACAATTCAGTAAATTAAATATTTTAAAACTAGAACCAGAGCTACATTTGATCTTATAACTTCTTAAAATTTTAAATTATGAAAACTATTGCAGTATTAATCGCATTATTCATTGGTCAATCCTATTATGCCCAATCTGAAACTGGTCTAGAAATTTCAGTTACAGTAGAAAACATTCAAAGTGATACCGGAAGCCTATTATTCGGTGTTTATTCTGAAAAAACTTTTCTGAAAGCAAAACCCGAATATTATGCGCAAAGTGAAATTTCAGATGGAATTGCAAGTGTTACATTTAAGGACCTTCCCCCCGGAACGTATGCTATTTCATGTTTTCATGATAAAAACAATAACTCACAAATGGATTTTGAACCAACAGGGATGCCCCTAGAACCTTATGGAATTTCCAATAATAACCTTAATCCTAATGGTCCTCCGGTATGGGAAGATGCAAAATTCGAATTAGGAACTGAATCTTTGAATATGACCATAAAATTATCTAACTAACTATAGGTAAATGAGGTTGAAAATAAAACTTACAATAGAAAAAATCAATACCTTTGCTTTGATACTAATTCTATAATATGACTATAACTCAACTTCAATATGTTTTGGCTGTTGCCGAACACCAAAACTTTACTAAAGCAGCATTAAAAGTATTTGTAACTCAACCAACCTTGAGTATGCAGATTCAAAAGTTGGAAGATGAACTTGGCGTTAAGATCTTCGATAGAAGTAAAAAACCAATCCAGCTAACAGAAACCGGAAGGAAAATTGTAAACCAGGCGCGAAATATTGTGAATGAAAGCGATAGGATTCAGGATATTGTAGATCAGGAAAAAGGATTTATTGGCGGCACCTTTAGGTTAGGGATTATTCCAACCATTATGCCCACATTGTTACCCATGTTTCTCAACAATTTCATTAAAAAATATCCTAAGGTTAAATTAAAGATTGAGGAATTAACTACAGAGGCCATTATAGAAAGATTGCATGAAGGCCATTTAGATGCTGCTATTGCTGCCACTCCTTTAGAATTAGAAGGAATCAAAGAACAAGTATTATATTATGAGCCTTTTGTGGCATATATCCCAGAAGGACATCGTTTGTCTACAGAAAGTAATTTAACTGTTGAAAAATTAGATATAGACGACATGCTACTTCTAGAAGATGGGCACTGTTTTAAAGATGGTATAATAAACTTATGTAAAGCTTCAAGAAATTATGATGGAGACCATTTCCATTTAGAAAGTGGAAGTTTCGAGACACTTATAAAATTAGCGAATGAAGGTTTAGGAATGACCTTATTGCCTTACTTACATACCTTGGATCTTGGTGAAAAAGAAAGAACCAGACTAAAAATGTTTGAGGAACCCGTTCCTGCCAGAGAAGTGAGTTTAATATTTGCCAAAAGTGAATTAAAAATGCAGATTATCGAAGCGCTACGCACAACAATCGCAGGGGTAGTTAAAGGAGCTATCACTTTCCAAAATGTAAAAATCATTAGCCCCTTAAACAATAGATAGAATATATCTAAACTAAAAGATCGGCCAATTGGCCGATCTTTTAGTTTAGATATATTAGACATTGATTTAACTCGGGATTCTGTCTAGTTAATGAAATTATCCAAATTTTTAATTCCTCTATTTCATGAGGAAGAAGCCTTTGGATCGCTTTCTTAACTTCTTTACAGAATAACACCGCATCAAAACTTACTTTATAAAGAATTGTTTTGGTGTATTCAAACATCGCTCTCGCCATATTTATATACTGTTTTAAGTTATTGAATATAATTGAGTAAATGTAGGTTTATACAATAGGCAGGGTTATAAATTACTCCTCAATATAGGGAATAATTAACAATATTGAATCTATAGATTGGAATTTAACAAATTAAAACCTGTTATCCCCACTTATAATATCTCCAATCCCTCCTAGGAGGCTACCTTCGCCCTTATCTTTCCCTCCACCCTGAGGAGCAGCTTGAAGCACTCTATTGGCTAGTCGGCTAAACGGTAATGACTGTACATATACAACTCCGGGTCCGGTTAAGGTGGCGAAAAACAATCCCTCGCCTCCAAAAATCGTATTCTTTATTCCTCCTACAAATTCGATATCATAATTCACGTCCTGAGTGAAACCGATAATACAACCGGTATCTACACATAATTTTTCGCCTACCCCTAATTCCTTTCGAGCCATTGTTCCACCGGCATGCACAAAGGCCATTCCGTCTCCCTCTACTCTTTGCATAATGAATCCTTCGCCTCCAAAGAAACCTCTTCCCAATTTTCTGCTGAATTCTATGCCTATGGAAACGCCTTTAGCAGCACATAAGAATGCATCTTTTTGACAAATGAATTTCCCTCCATATTTACTAAGATCCAACGGGAGTATTTTCCCAGGATAAGGGGATGCAAAACTTACTTTTTTCTTCCCTGAACCTTCATTGGAAAATATGGTCATAAACAAACTTTCTCCAGTTAACAATCTTTTTCCAGCGCCAAGTACTTTGCCTAAAAACCCTTCATTTTGTTTAGATCCGTCGCCAAAAATCGTATTCATTTTAATTCCACTGTCCATCATCATAAAGTTACCGGCTTCTGCAATTACTGCTTCCTTAGGATCTAGTTCCAATTCAACATATTGCATTTCTTCTCCAAATATTTGATAATCTACTTCGTGTGCATTCATAATATTATATTTATAGAAATAGGTAAGTAAAACAATGTAAACGTTACAAACAATAGATGGAAATATGTAAAAACTGGTTGGGTGTTTTAAATTAAAGAAGAGAATTCAATGAGGCTTATTTAAGAATTCTTCGATCTCTTTTAGCCAGAGTTAGACCATCTCGTCACCCAGTCCAGACACTTCAGGAGTTTCAAGGGTTCATCGAGACTTACTAGGATGCTGAAACAATTCTAATAGCTATTGGAATAGCATAACGAAAATCTGAAGCTTGCTAGTTAAAAATTAAAACTGATACAAAAGCAGATCTAAAATCTTAAAAGAAAATTATTGCTTTTTCTGTTTTAACCGTACCGTCCACTCAAATTCAAAAGTGGACACTTCCACTCCATCTTCATTTAAACCTATAGATTTCATCCAGAAAGTTTGCCCCTCTCCTGTTTTAACCGTTTGGTCTATAGCTTCTTTTATTAGAGGCCCATCGTTACAAGTAAACTCCAGTTTGCCGGTTGCCTTTTTAGAAAAACTTGCTTTATTTTGAGCCACTAACATAGAGATCTTTTTTCCACTATTCTGGATCTGACCAATAACCATAGCTCCTGTACTCAATTCGGCTGCCATTGCCTGTACAGCAAAATACATAGAATTAAACGGGTTTTGATTTATCCATTTATGCCGAACTTTAACCGTACAGCTTTCCAGATTAATATACTTAACTCTCACCCCACACAGCCATGCGCTTGGTAATTTAACCATTAAGAATTTATTGAGTTTTCCGGGAGTTATTTTCATGGAGGAGTAGAATTTTCCTTAAAAGTATTTAAAATATATGAAACCCCGAAATGTTAAATTTTTCTTAAAATTAAAACAATACAGTACTTTGCTTTGCATATTACCTTCTTAAAGACATATATTTGTATAAGAAAATCAATCAATTATGGAAACATCATCATCAAATCCGGATAAAACAATAGCTGCCTTTATCCATTTGTCCACATTCAGCAAGTATTTTTTTCCTTTCGGGAATTTTATACTTCCGTTAATTTTTTGGACAGCTAAACAAAAAGACCCTTTTGTAGATCATCACGGAAAGCAGGCTTTAAATTTTCAAATAAGTATGTTCCTCTACTTTATTTTATTAGTATGTATTGGAGTTGCCGGAGTTATCTTCTGGGGAGTTCATTTTAATTTAGAGGATCCCTTTATTATTTCTGAAGTTTTTATAAGTGCGGGTCATCCTAAAAATTTAATCTCCTTATTTGTGTTTGCTGCAATTCTGGGACTTCTATTATTAGGCTTATTTCTTCTGGATATCGTTGCAGTAATTCTTGCTACCATCAAAGCAAGTGAGGGACATTTATATAAATACCCTTTAACCATCAATTTCATCAAATCAACTCAGGTTGATAACAATCAATCAAAAAATGAACAGTTTAACAACATTCAAAACCAAACGCTATGAAGATTGAAAACACCAAAGCACAAATGCGTAAAGGAGTGCTGGAGTACTGCATTCTTTCGGTGTTAAGAGATAACGATGCCTATGTGGCAGAGATATTAGACACCCTTA
>JAGXIJ010000073.1 GCA_024635675.1 Gillisia sp. | reverse complement strand
GGATGTTTCTGGTGTACAGAAGCGGTTTTTGAAAGAGTAGTAGGCGTAAGCAAAGTATTTCCTGGATTTATAGGAGGTCAAATCAAAAATCCCGCTTATAGAGAAATAATCTCCGGGAGGACCGGCCATGCCGAAGCTATTGAAGTACATTTTGATCCAGCGATAATTTCTTATAAAGAATTATTGTTAATTTTCTTTAGCACCCACGATCCTACCACTCTAAACAGGCAACAATACGATAAAGGCACTCAGTATAGAAGTGGGATCTTTTATCATTCTGAAGAGCAAAAAAAGGAAGCACAGGAAATAGTGAATAAATTGGAAGAAGAGCAGGTTTTTCAGGATCCTATTGTGACTGAAATCACCGAGGCTACACCTTTTTATGAGGCTGAGGAAGAACATAAGGAATATTATTCAAAGCATAGACAACAACAATATTGTCAAGTAATTATAGATCCCAAGATTAAGAAATTAAGACAATTATTTTCAGATAAAATGAAAAATATAAACATATAATATGTATCGATTTTTTGAAGAATACAGCGAAGAAGTTACGGAAGATCTTACCAATAACTTTAAGGAGATAATTAGTGGGCTAGGGGAAGACCCAACTCGCGAAGGGATTTTAAAAACACCCGAAAGGGCAGCAAAGGCCATGCAATTTTTAACTCAGGGATACGATGTGGATCCTGTTAAGATCCTGAACGAAGCTATGTTTAGTGAGAGTTACGATGAAATGGTGGTAGTAAAGGACATTGAGGTTTATTCTTTGTGCGAACATCATATGCTACCATTTTTTGGGAAAGCACATATTGCATATATCCCAAATGGGAAAATTGTTGGTTTAAGTAAATTACCGCGTGTTGTAGATGTTTTTGCAAGAAGGTTGCAAGTACAAGAGCGTCTAACACATGATATTTTAGAATGTATAAATAATACCTTACAACCCCAAGGAGTTGCTGTTGTTATCGAAGCCCAACATATGTGTATGATGATGCGCGGAGTGCAAAAACAAAATAGTGTGACAACTACTTCAGGATTTAGAGGACAATTCAAACAGATAGAAACCAGAAATGAGTTCCTAAAGCTTATTAGTTCTAATCTAAAATAAATGGCATTTTTTTTGCTTTATATAGAGTATAAATTTTAAAAGCGATGAAAAACTTAAAAAATAAATTACTTATTAAAGGATTAATGTATGATGCAATTGGGATGGCTACAATGGCTATTCCTTTAGTTGGTCCTTTCTTGGATATAGCATGGGCGCCGTTCGCTGCAAATAAAATGACTAAGATGTACCCCGGAAAGAAAGGTAAAATAGCCTCTGTATTGGTGTTTATAGAAGAGATATTACCATTCACAGATTTCATTCCAACATTTACCTTAATGTGGTTCTATACTTTCGTATGGAAAAAAGAACCCTTAGAAAATGAAATTATTATTGAAGCAGAGGTGGTTTAAAATCCCGACCCCTTACTAATATTTAAGCCTCCTATATTCTAGGAGGCTTTTTTTTGTAATTAAAACTTTGTTTGAATTCCCACCGAAATATTTCTGCCCATATTCGCAATTCCTTCAGACTTTAATCGGGAAAGGTGAGATATGTAATCTTTATTTAATAGGTTATTCCCACTAATTCTTATGCTTAATGGTAATTTGTCCAAGTATAAAGTTCCGCCTAGGCCTGCGTTTATTAAAGAATATCCATTTGTAGTGGTCTCAAAGGTGCTTATTTTATTTTGAGCTCCGGTAGTTTTAATAGTTAAGAAGGAATATGGATTTTTAACTACACTTAATTGAGTAAACTCCATTCTTAAAGTATTTGTAAAGGAAGTTGCAGGAATGAGAGGGAGACTCTCCCCATTAGCTTTTTCGCCAATTACAATTTCTAAACTACTTTCTATATGCAACCAATCTAATGGGTGTGGGTGTATATGGACTCCCGCTTCACCACCATATAACTTTGCATTATCCTGAGTATATACGTATACTCTATTTTCATCTATAATCTGGTTGGTTGGAGCTATAAATATATACTGGTTGATCTTATTGTAAAATGCATTTCCAAAGAGTTCAAAATGCTCGTTTCGGAATTCTAAAGATAAGTCTAACTGAATATTTTGCTCATTATTTAAATTGGTATTTCCAATCTCATATCTATTAGTTCCTTCATGCACCCCATTAGAACTAAGTTCAGCAAGATTAGGTGCTCTAAATCCAGAGGCCGCATTAATCCTCGTTACAAAATTTTTAAATAAATTAAATTTTATTCCTAAGGATCCATTATAGCTTGAAAAATCACGATTAATTGCTTCAAAATAGCCTATTTCTCCTAATTCCCCATATTCTTCAGTAGTTATAGTTCTTGTATCATACCTAAAGCCACCTTGAATATCTATCTTTTCTAAATGATAATGGGTCATCCCAAGAATTCCAAAATCCTGAATAGACGCATCAGGTATTAGTAGCTCCTCCCCAAAATTTTTATTAGTTTGAAATATGCCTTGTACTCCAAAAATAGTTTCAAAATTTCCCCAAACTGGAGCATTATATTTTAAGTCATAATTCAAAGTTTCTAAATGCATATCTAAAGCGGGATCTGGAGATCCCTCCTCAAATTCTTTTCTATCATTATATAAGTAACCTACTTTTAAATCTATACTGGAATTCTCCAGAAATATTTTATTGGCGAGACTTGCTATATGATTATCTAATTGCTGATAAGGAAAAATTAATTTTTTAGATGTGGTTTGTTCTCCAATCTCTTCAGGGATTCCAATATTTGTATTGTTATAATTGTATCTGAAATCTCCCTTATATTTAGAATCCTGATATCCAATTCCAGCTTTAAGATCTTTCTCTTTAAAACGAGAATTTGTAACCCGAATTCCATTTCCTGTTTCATAATCACTATGCACTGCATAATTACCTCTAACCAAATATTTCCATTTATCTCCTGAGGTTTTTATTCCCAGATTAGCTTCAGTTCCAATAGAATTAGTGAAATAATTGATACTCGCATCTATAGATGTACTATCTGCAGGAACATATTTTTCAGGATTCAAATATAACACCCCGCCAAGTGCATCGCTTCCATATAATAAAGAGGCAGGTCCTTTTATCACTTCTACACTTTCTACTCCGCTCGCACTAACTCCTAAACCATGTTCATCTCCAAATTGCTGATTTTCCAATCGAACACCTTGTGCATATACCACAACCCTGTTTGCACTTAAGCCTCTAATTACCGGTTTTCCTATTCCGGCACCTGTAGTTATACTTTCTACCCCTGCTATTTGAGTAATACCTTCTGCCAACGTAGCAGCACCAGATTTACGTAAATTCTCTAAAGATTCTCGTTCTACTTTTACAACATTCTCACTTTGTAATTTATGGAACGGGGTAGAAAGAATTACAGCTTCCATCTCTATTGCTGTGGGTTGTAATTCAATAATTATAGGGCTTTTTGAAGCTGTAGCAATACTAATAGTTTTAGTAGTGTACCCAATAAATGAAATTACAATTTGCAAATCTCCTTCCGGAATATTGGATAACTGAAATTCCCCATCAAGGTTTGTGATGGTACCTTTTTCTAATTTAGAAACATATACATTCCCACCAATAATAGGTGCTTTGGTTTCCAGATCTATTATTTTACCGCTAATGGAATTTTGTGAATATGCTGAAATGCATACTGCGAATAGCAGTACACTTAAGATTGTTTTTATCATTGTAAAAAATTAAGAGATTTAAAATGGCAACATTTTATATGTTGACAGAAAACTATTTATGAATTGCGGAATGAGGCAGGAGGGCCTCTTAACGAAAATGATAGTTTCTGAAAATCACTTAAAAATTCGTAAGAATTAAAGAACTTTTTATTTGGAAGTTTAATTACGTTCAGATCGTAATTAAAAATTTTATATACAATTACCGGGGAAGGGTGGAAAACACATAACTCACAATCTAGCGTAGATTGGTGTAGGTGGGTGGTGCTATGATCATCGCAAGCAAAACTGAAATCATGAGCAAAAACATGATTATAATTCAGAATAGATGGAATTAACAAAATGATTGTTAATACTAAAACTCCATATTTCTGAAATACATTCAAATTATTCTTGATTTAAAAACCGTCCGAAGCCTAATCTAGTAAGCATTTTCTTTTCGAAGGCCCAAAAGAAGTCAAATTGACCAAATACCCATCCAAAAAGGACCAATAATATTTGATAGATAGGAAAGATCAAGAGAATGCGTATGCTCCAGTAAAGATACCAAGGAGATGTCTCACGATATATACCAAAGAACTCAACTACCGGAGATGCTAATTTTGCAGCAGAAGAGCCGGTAACAGCAAATACCAATAAAATAATTATAAGTTGAAAATTAGTAGCTATTCCCCAACGTTCTTTTAATTTATTCATGTTGCAAATATATCACATCACTTCGCAATTAAAAAAAACTAAGGGTTATATTCTAGTAGGTACACTAAATCGTTGGTTATATTCTCTGGAAAAGAACACAAAATAATTGTAAAGCATGTAATTTACTTCATACCCATAATTCACAAAACCGTTATAATTTATTTCTTGAATGTATAGGTTAGGATTATATCTAAAAGGTTGGGTTACCCGACTGTTATATTCCTGCACCAAGAATTTGTTTTTATTCTCAAGATAAGATTGTGAGTAATAACCTCTTGGTTTCGCAATACTATTTATAAACAAATTGAAGCCGGGTTCTATAACGATGATCTCATATTCAAGGCTGTCATTAGCAATACGAACGGTATCGTTGGCATTTGCAGTGACTTCCTTTTTAGTGAAATCCCTATCCTTGGTGGCACTGCAGCTATATATAAAAAGGCCTAAAACAAATATGTATATTAAATTTTTCATTTTCATCTTTTATAAATAACATCAAAAATTGTTCCTATTAGAACTTGAATATGTTGGGAATTGCAATGTTTTCAAGTCATTTTCAGTACAGCATGTGATCAATCCGGAAACATCTAATTTTGAAAAACTTATAGATGAATTTACAACTTTTACTTTGCACCTTTGCATAAGGATATAATAAAAAATCCTTCCGAATTATCTAATTCCAGAAGGATCATTGATTTTTATAACCTATAAATTATACTTTTTCGCTTTTTAAAATAGCTATTATTTGTTCTGCTAATTCCATTCCGATTCTATCCTGAGCTTCTAAAGTAGCCGCCCCAATATGCGGAGTTAATGAAATTTGTTCGTTCATTAAAATCTTAATAGCAGGAGTGGGCTCATTATCGTAAACATCCAGTCCGGCAAATGCAACTTTCCCGTTTTCAATACCTTCTAAAAGCGCTTCTTCATTTATTAGTCCACCTCTGGAAGTATTAATAATACCAACCCCATGTTTCATTTGTTCAAATTCTTTCTTTCCTAAAATCGATTTAGCCTGAGCTGGAACATGAATAGTAATAAAATCTGAATCTTTAATTAGATCTGCAATCGGTTCAGTTTTAATTGGAATGGTAACAGTTTGATCGTTATAAAAATTCAGCGTAATTTCTAATTCTCCAACATGATCATCACTGGCAATTACTTTCATTCCAACGCCTAATGCTAACCTTGCAACTTCTTTCCCGATTCTTCCTAAACCTATAATCCCAAGAGTTTTTCCTCTAAGTTCGGTTCCTGCGGAATAATTCTTCTTTAAGTCTTTAAAATGAGAATCTCCGGAAAGAGGCATATTTCTATTAGAATCGTGTAGATATCTAACTCCACCAAAAAGGTGCGCAAAAACCAATTCGGCTACAGATGCTGAACTTGCAGATGGTGTGTTAATTACTTTTAAACCTTTACTCTTAGCGTAAGAAATATCTATGTTATCCAATCCTACACCACCACGCCCAATTAGTTTTAGGCTAGGGCAGGAGTCTATCAGTTCCTTTCGAACTTGGGTTGCACTACGAACTAAAAGTGCTGTTATCTTTTCTTCATTTATAAAATTCGCCAATTGCTCTTGAGCAACTCTTGTTGTAATTACTTCAAAACCGGCATTCTCAAGTGCTCTTACACCACTCTTTGAGATACCGTCATTTGCTAAAATTTTCATGCTTTCTTTTCTATTATTAAACTCTTAAAGCTAATTATGTTTTCTTTCCAGATCACTCATAACATCCACTAAAACTTGAACACTTTCTAATGGTAATGCATTATACATTGATGCTCTGTATCCTCCAACACTTCTATGGCCATTTAAGCCATTAATTCCTTCTTCCTTAAGCATAGCTTCAAATTCTTCTTTTAAGGCTTCATTGGTTAGGTTAAAGGTCGCGTTCATGATAGAACGATCTTCTATAGCAGTATATCCTTTAAATAATGGGTTTATATCTATTTCTGAATAAAGTAAAGCTGCTTTCTTTTCGTTTTTCTCTTCTATAGCCTTAATTCCGCCTTGAGCCTTTAACCATTTGAGGGTTAAATATGAAACATAAACAGGATAGACTGCAGGTGTATTAAACATACTCTCTTTTTCTATATGTACCTTATAATCTAACATAGAGGGAATTTGACGGGTAACTTTTCCTAAAAGATCTTCCTTAACGATCACTAGTGTTGTACCAGCAGGGCCCATATTTTTCTGTGCCCCAGCATATATAAGATCGAATTTAGAGAAATCTAATACCCTGGAGAAAATATCACTACTCATATCACAAACCATAGGCTTAGGAGTGGTTGGAAAAACCTTCATTTGAGTTCCAAAAATGGTATTGTTACTCGTGCAATGAAAATAATCTACATCTGTAGGGATCATATATCCTTTTGGGATATAATTGAATTTTTTATCTTCAGAAGAAGCAACAACATTCACCTCCCCAAATAATTTAGCCTCTTTAATTGCCTTACTCGCCCAAGTCCCGGTGTTTAAATAGGCAGCCTTCTTTTCTAAAAGATTATAGGCCACCATTAAAAATTCCAAACTTGCACCTCCTTGTAGAAAAAGTGCCTTATAGCCTTTCCCCTCTAAACCTAGTAATTCTAATGCAAGTGTTCTTGCATCTTCCATTACAGCAACAAATTCTTTACTTCTATGTGATATTTCAAGGATAGATAATCCGGTATTGTTAAAGTCTAAAACTGCTTGTGAAGCCTCCGTAAAAA
Organism: Gillisia sp.; assembly: GCA_024635675.1. Lineage (GTDB taxonomy): Bacteria > Bacteroidota > Bacteroidia > Flavobacteriales > Flavobacteriaceae > Gillisia. Next base: position 10,566 of record JAGXIJ010000073.1, on the reverse strand, counting down.
CTTCCTGAGGAAGTATACATGGACCTGCACTAAAGTTGTGTTTTTTCATAAAAATGTAATTTGTGCAAAGATGATAAAAGTTACTGGTAATTTGTGTTATTAAAAGTATAAATGGTCCATTTGAAACACAAATGAATCATATTGAAAATGATGATTTTTAAAAATTAGTTGAACCAAATTTTAAATGTTTTCCAGAAATGCTAATGTGTCAATATTATCTGCATAATCCCATAATTGCGGATATTGCGTTTTTCCGAAAGGAATTTCGTTATCCATAAAATTATTTGCAACCACACATTGTAAATTTTCCTGGTTGGCCTCAATAGTAGCTTGCAGAGATTCTAAATCTGAATATGATTCGTGAAATAGGGTTGCAATTGGAGAGCCAAAACTTTGATCTTCTTTTAATACCAGAAAACCATTGTCCAGCATTTTAAATTCGCTCATTAGGTAAACAGCCTTGTTGTAATCGTAATTATTAGCGTACTTAGCATGATCCATCAAGGCAGCCCAAGGCGCTAAGGCTTTATAGAATGCGTCGAAATCATAATCTTCCGGAACGTACAATTTAGAAACACTTCTGCAGCCCAATCCAAAATATCTAAAAACATCATGACTTAAAGCTATTAATACCTCAGTGGATTCATTCCCGGTTAAAATGGCTATAGAATTTCTATTTTTCCTGATTATCGATTTTTTGTTCGCGAAATAATATTCAAAATATCTGGAGGTATTGTTACTGCCCGTGGCAATTACAGCTTCAAAATTATTCATTCTGTTATCTGTAAATTCTATTTTCTCCTTGTAATTTGAATCTAACGAAATAAGATAGTTTGCAAGAATAGGAAGCAATTTCGTGTCATTAGAAGATTGCTTTATTAATACTTTATGTCCGGCGATTAAAACAGAGATAAAATCATGAAAGCCAACTAACGGAATATTACCTGCCATTATAATCCCTACCGTTTTCTGGTTTACAGTCTTAAAATTGTAGGGTTGTAACCATTTGTCTAAATTTTCCTTTTTTAAAGATTCACTCCAACCCTCCAGTGCAAAAAGAACATTGTCTGGAGTAAACCAGCCATTATAATGTATGGCTCTTTCTATTTGTACTTTAAAAGGCTCAAAAAAATCACCATTATTCTTCACATCCTCTTGAGGTTTTATCCCATCTCTTCGAAATTGGTTCAAAAACTTCCCTAGTTCTACAAAATGTGATTTTCGCTGTTCGATTGACATAAGGCTTATTTGGTTATGAATTGTTTTGGCTTTAAATTTGTGCTGGCGAAATTAAAAGTTATAGAATTAAAATCGCTTATAAATCGATGAAAACTTAAACCCAAATTACTGGCGATTTATTGATTACGAATTAAATTTACTAATAAAAGAGTTATGGCAATTATAATAACAGATGAATGTATAAACTGCGGAGCGTGTGAGCCGGAGTGCCCAAATACTGCAATTTATGAAGGAGCAGATGATTATAGATATGCCGATGGTACAGATCTAGAAGGAAATGTGATCTTGCCAGATGGTAAGAAAGTCGATGCTAATGAAGCACAAGAACCTATTAGCGACGAGATCTATTATATAGTTCCAGATAAGTGTACAGAATGTAAAGGTTTTCATGACGAGCCACAATGTGCGGCAGTATGCCCGGTAGATTGTTGTGTCCCGGATGATAGTCATGTAGAAACCGAAGAGGAACTGTTAGCTAAACAGCGATTTATGCATCAGGAATAATAATAGAAGTTTGAAATATTCAAAAATAAAACCCCTCGAAGTCGTGGGGTTTTATTTTTTGTATAGCATCTTTAGATTTAATTCTTCCTTAATTGTTTTTGAATTTTTTCGATAGCGTTTTGAATCGATTTATCTGGTTCAATTATATTATTACTTCCCCAAAATTCTGCATCAGCAAATCCGGAAACATCGTCTACCATCACTACCGATGGTCTAATATAATTCCAATCTTTTTTAGGTTCTTTATTGGTATAATCTTCCCAGTCTGTAACCACCATTTCACTATTCAAGGTATATCTGGAATTAAATAATTTCTTATTCCAGTCCACCACGAATTCTAAAAGGGCATTTCCGTATGCATAATACCATTTGCCATTACTCTGTAAATAATCTATATGGTAATTAACGTCTATAGGATATACCACAGCCTTGTTGGGTTTGCTTTTCACAAACATTCTTGCAGCTACATCTTTATCGTCTACATTCAGTTTATAAGATGCTTTTACTAAACTATTAGTTTCAGCATCTATAAAAAGTTTACCATAATACCAGGGTAAGGATTTATCGATCTCTTCAAAATCTATTACATACACATAGTTATTATTAATTTTTGTAGGCTGATCGAAACTAAATTTGAATTCATCTACATTATCCAGATCAAAAACAAACTCTGTATACTTCATTAGATCCACATACAGGGTATTAAAAGGGCCTCCTCTTAATTTAATGGCCAATGTGTCCAGCCTATCATAATCGGTGCTTTTTCTAGCTTGAAATAATGCTACGGCATCTTTCTTTGCAGAACTGTTTGGTTGTTTGTAGATCTTAACTACTGCCTCTGAAAGCGATACGTTTCTTCTTCTTTTTTTAATTATTTCCCTGTAAAATGCTGTCATTAATACAGGCTGACCAAAATAATTTTCACCTCTTTTGTCGAGCATAGATCGTATTAGCTTTTTAGCATCTTTAGCTTTAAAAATGCTTACTTCAGAAAGAACTTCTATAGCTTGTTCTAATCTAATCTGTGTGTTTTCTCTTGTAAATGAACTTATAGGAACGATCTTGCTTTTATATCCTAAGAATGAAACGGTTACTTTAGAGTTCATAAGATCTGCAGGAATTTTCAATGAAAATTCCCCGTCACTATTTGTGATCGTTGAAATATTACTACCTTCTACCGTAAGATGTGCAGATCCAATAGGGTCTCCGGTTCTTTCATCTACAACCTCACCTTTAAACTCGACGTATTGAAACTTATTGGATTCAGAACTTTGCTGAAAATAACTAGGATAAACCGTGCTTGGCATCAACAATATAAACGCCATAAATACTAAACAGATAATCGAACTCAAAGAATAGTCCCTAACGTGCGTTTTCATAGCTGGAAAATTAAAATTAATATAAGCGGATTACTTACTAATATATCGATTTTTACTAACTTATTAAGTGGTTCATGAAATAAATAAGAGATGTAGATTCCATATCCAATTAATTCATTTTTTTATACGTATTATATTTTAGGTTGTAAAAGTACAAGCTGAACAAATTAAATATTAATAGTATCTATGGAGGACATGATTTATAAATCCTGTACATCGGATATAGAATTATCAAGTATTCTCAAATTGCAGAAGGAAAATCACTATTCTACTCTTTCTAAAAAGGAAATGAATTCTGAAGGATTTTTGACTTGTACCCATAATCTAGAGTTACTAAGGGAATTAAACAAGGTGGCACCACATGTTATTGCAGTGTCTAATAAAAAGGTTTGTGCTTATTTACTTACTATGACAGCTCTTGCTGAAGTCAGTATGCCTTTTTTAAAACCTATGTTTCAGGAGTTCAGAACAATTACTTATAATAAAAAAAATATTGCAGACTATAATTACCTTATCGTAGGTCAAGTATGTGTGGGAAAGGCATATAGAAGACTTGGAGTGTTATATTCTTGTTATGAACTATATACAAGGCTTTATCGAAATAAGTATGATTTTGCTATTACCGAAATTTCTACCCGAAATAAACGTTCCTTAAATGCTCATTTAAGAATAGGTTTTAAAGAAATTCATAGATATTTTTCAACGGAAGACGAGGAGTGGAGTATCGTTATCCTAGATTGGAAATAAAAAAAAGGGTAGATAAAATCTACCCTTAAAGAATTAAGTAACTAAAAGATTATTTTTTAGAAAATCTTTTAACTGCTATCTGTCTTTGGTCTGCCTCTACAACCAATATATAGAGACCTTTGGCTAATTGTGAAACTTGTATTTGGGCTGTGTGATCTGGCGTATCGAAAACACCTTTATCAAGTACTCTCCCATCAGTATTATCATAAATTGAATATGCTCTAAAATGATAATGCTCACTATGTACATTAATCATATCTACCGCTGGGTTAGGATATAATTGCATTCTTATCTTATCTGAACTGTTATGTCCAGGACCTTGATTTTGTTGTCCAGGTTCGTGAATTTGGAATCCAGGTTCATGGATCTCGATACCCGGTTCGTGAATCTCAACTCCAGGTTCATGGATCTCGACTCCCGGTTCGTGGATGGTAATTCCAGGTTCATGGATGGCGGTTGTTACATCTGTAGTTTTAGATGTTGTAACAACTTTACCGGAACTTTGAGCTTGTGAAGAAAAGATTCCTCCACATACAAATAAGAAACTAAGGCTAATTTTTACAAGTAATTTTGTTTTCATGATAAGTAGGTTTGGGGTTAGATGCTTCTATTAATCTGATTAGAACTAATTTACAGCAACACTAATGTAGGATATAAATTTGTTTATAGGTTAAAATGTTGAATTTATTCGATGAAATACACAATTGAATAAGAAACGGACTACAATTTTGGGAGCAAAGCTATTGTTTCAGTAATATTATTCTATTCATTGTAATAGTATTTCAGAAATATCTCTGAGATGGATATGTGTTAATGTGAAAATTTGGGCATAAAAAAAGAGATGAAAATTAATTTCCATCCCTTGATATTGATTATTTTAAAGATTAGCTTTTCACAAATCCTTTCATCGCAGTTTGGTTTTGCTCTGTTTTTATAAGGACCATATATAATCCTCTTGGAAGATCTTTAACGTTTATTTGCACTTTATTGGCAGCAAAGTCAAAAGAATATTCCTTTACGGCATTTCCAGAATTGTCATAAACTACTAAACTTCCAATTTTAGATTCTTCACTGGTAAGGTTTAATACGTCTACAGATGGATTAGGATATACTTCTAATGTCATATTGTAATCTAATTCTATAACATTAACACTATTTACCGGGGTAGATTTTTTTGTTTTTGGCTCAGTGTTATAAGAATAATTATTGAAGCTTGTCTCCAGGTTTGTATTGTTAGGAGAAGCGTAAGCAATTGCGTCGTTGTAATTTTGTGCGTTCACTGTTACTAACCCAACAATGCTAAACATAATGCTCAAGATTACTTTGGAGGTAAGTTTTAAAATCATAACTGTGAAATTTTAAGTTTGTTTAAATCTTAAGTGGAAATAACTTTTCCTTTTAAGATGAAACTAAAGTAGCTCATTTTATACTCGCATCGACCAAATACATAAATTATTCGATGAAATACACTTTTATTTAACATTTCATATAGATTGACTGGTGTTTTGTGAGTAATAAAATTAGAAATTCTTACTTAACTCGCTGTCCCTAAGTGTAGTTTTAGAATCTTTACAACAAAAAAAGGGTGGAACTAAGTTCCACCCTTTTCTAATATTAAATTATTTAAAATTACTTCTTGAAGAACCTAGTGTTTAGGATATGACCATCGGCCGTATTTAATTTCAAGATATATAATCCTTTGTTTAGTTCTGATACATCTATAGATGCTCTGCTAGATGCAGAATCAATATTATAAACTCTCAGTACTTTTCCAAGTAAATTATACACAGCTACAGATTTGATCTCAGATTCATAGATCTCCATATTCAAAGTACTAACCGTAGGGTTAGGGAATACTGTGAATTGTTTCATTTCTTGTTTATCAGAAGCTCCCGGCTCATGAATAGCATAAGTCGATTTAGTTGCAGTTTGCGAAGCTTTTCCACCTTGTAACACAGTAACATCACTAAAGTCTGCAATTGATGATGCTCCATCTGAGTTGGAAGTAGCAGCCAATCCTACATACACTGTCGCACCAAAGCTAACATTGGTAGTTCCAATTAATTGCCAGTTTCCATTTGTAGCAGAAATAAATGAAGAAAATGTGTTTCCTTCTCTAACTAATCTCACAAAGGTTGGAGTTACAGCGGCAACATACTTAGCGCTACCGGCTTTAGCTGAACTTGATTTCCGGTACTCGAAATGAGCTTCAGATCCAGCAAAATTAGGATTAGATACTAGTGCAGTCATCGCGAATGCAGATGGTGAGTCTAAACTTTCTCTAATCATTACAGCAGCTTTTGCGTTAAGGTTAGTATTCTCTAAAGAGTTTACTCGAGCAATAATTTCTCCATCTCCGGTCATTTCCTGATACGTAAAGTAGAAAGAATCACTTTTGCTATCTATACCACTTCCTGATGCACTCATTTCAAAATTGCCATCCTTATAACAAATAGTACCGGCTTTATTTACACTCCCAATATCACTGGAAGTCCAAGGTGCAGGTGCACTTGTACAATAAACGAAATCTTGAACAATACTTACAGATCCAGAACCTGTGAAAGTTCCTGTGTAAGCCTTGAATTGGTCTGCTGCATTTACATCTGTAAGTACACCATTCAATTGGAAGTTCCCTAATCTATCATCAGCATCATCTATATTAGAAGAGTTCACTTTCATAGGAATTAATTCTACAGTAGAATCATATGCATTTAACTCATCTTCTGTAAAGTACATTGTAAGATCGTAAGTTGCCTCTTGATTCCCTACATTAATACTAAATGCTTTAGAAGGTCTGGCAGTAGAGATATTAGAGAATACTCTAAAGCTTGTTCCTTCGTCTATAACAGACATAGTAACACATCCAAGATCTGCAGATGCATTTTCGATCTTAGCGATCAAAGCTTTATCTGTATCACTTAAAAGGTAAATAGAGTTTCCTACGTGTACAGTAGTAGTAGCAGTTTCATCTTTTTGAGTTTCGATCCCAGCAGGAGTTGCAGATACTTTTACATTATCTATAGCAAAACTAAATTGAGATCCAGCATTGGTATCATTGAACCATTTCCAACCTAAAAAGAAAGCTTTTCCATCTAGTTCGTTGATAACAGCAGAATAATTACCACTTGCTGTATTCGCTCCTAATGGGCCAGTTCCTGTGAATTTTTTCATAGAAACATAATTTGCACCATCTAAAGAGTATACAAATTCACCATAATCGAAAATCACACTTGGATCTGCAGCATCAAGTTCTCCACCAGCTTCCCAGTCAAAACTTACAGTTACAGCACTTGCTGCAGCTGCATTTATTAACGGAGATCTTAAAATAGTAGTGGATGAAGAGTTTGAATCGTAAAAAGCGATATCTGTAATTCCATCACTAACATACGCTTTTCCAGCTGCATTTAAATCACCATTAACTTTCCATACATTATTTCCATCAGATAATCTTACTTCCGACCAACCTGTTGAGAAACCAGAATTAGAAAAAGTTTCAGTTGCTATAAGATCAATTGGTTGATTTCCTGTACGAGGTGCAAAATCATTATCTGAAATTGCAAATTCTTGTCTTAGGAATTTACCATTAAATACGAAAGATAAAACGATTGTTTCGTTGTTCTCTATAATAGCATCATCATAAACAGTTATGTTTAAAGACTTAGATTCAGATCCATTGAAAGTTAATGATTGAGTAGAAAGATCAAAATCTTGCCCTTTTGTAGCAGTACTTCCAGTAGTACTTAAAGTAATTGAAGCAGAATTAGTAATATCTACACCTCTTATTACAACAGAGTAAGTATTGAAATCTTCACAACCGCTTATTTCATTACCCTCAGATAATATTTGAAGGTTGCTGTCACTAAATGTAATTGTGTTAGGCTCTCCTGTATTGTAAGCATCTCCAATGTTCACACCATGCCATGCGTTGGTAGTTTGCTTTTCTTCATTAGAATCTATTCCGTATAAAGTTTGAGCGACTAATATAGATACAGCTCTCATTTCAGCAAATTTAGCATTTGGAGAAAGCATTGTTTCAGCTATATAAGTGATCTTAGAAGAAGTTAAGAAACCTAATCCTTCAACAGAATATTGGTTTCCAGCATCGTTTACTTGATCGTCTGCAGATTGCTTATTAAAACCAGTAGTAAAAGCTTGACCACTTCCTGTTACCATTAGGTAGTACCATTTGTTTAATACTCCGCTATTATTGTGAACACCACATTGGTCATTCGCAAGAGTAGGGGTACCACATTCTGGCTCAGACCAGTTAACTCCACCGTAAGAATCTGGATTACCCGCTGCTTTTGGATCATCCATCCATCTTAAAGCTCTAGATCCAACTTCTCCTGGTTGTAATCCACCATCACGTTCATCTATTTGCTCTCCAATTCCCCAAGGGTCATAAGCTAAAGAGCTATCTATTTGAGAAAGCACATATGCTTCAACAGAAGCAGCCCAGATATCAGAGAAACCTTCGTTCATTGCACCAGACTCTCTTTGGTAAACAAGATCTGCTGTAAATTCACATACTCCGTGTCCAATTTCGTGAGCACATACATCCATAGAAGTTAAAGGAGCAAAAGATCCATCTGGATTTGTTCCTCCTTGGTAGCTACCGTCACCATAAGTCATAGCAGTTCCATTCCAAAATGCATTATCGTATGCATCACCATAGTGTACATAGTTAAATACTTTGGTTCCTTTATCATCATAACTAGAACGGTTATGAATATTTTTCCAGTAGTCTAACACTACTTCCGCACCCCAGTGAGCATCTAAAGCAACATCATCGTTGTTCTTTTCGTTAGCAACAGGGTAAGAACTTGTTGTAGAAAAACTATCTTTTCTATGTTCAACACTAGTCCAGTTATTATCTCCTGTTTCAGGATTTAAAGCATCTCCATCCCCATCAATAATTGGTTCTGCAACAATGTAGATAGATGGAACACTTAATGGGATACCACCTATTCCTTCCATAGAAAGAGTTTCATTAGCGATCCCGGTTGGAGTTATTCCTTTTAATACCCAGTCTCCATTTGCATCTTTAGAAGTGTCAAAAGTTCTGTTTCCAGCATATCTGGTATCTCCTTGTGCAGCAGCATATGGAAGAGGTCCTACAAACGTTTTTGTTGAAGTAGAATTTAAAGGTCCAATAAATGCTTTAGGAGCAAATTTTATCTCTTTTTTGATCTGTTCCTTAGTATGAGAAGCATCCGCATGTTTGATAATTGCATCTAATAAAAGAATTTTACCTGTTTCAGCGTCAACATAAATGTCTGCACGAGATAATGGCTCTGCAGCATAAACATTAAATCTGTAAGCCAAAGTAAGATCAACTGCTGTAGTTAAATAATCGTCTACAAATACTAATTCTCCTTTCGGATAAATTTCATTATAGGCAGCAACATACTCTGGAGAAGTTCCAAGACTCTGGATATAATCCCAAGCATAAGTTGTAGCTCCAACATGATCTAAAGCTTTTTGAAGAGCAGAAGCCTCATTTAAACTTGGAGTTGAATTAATAGAAGCAGGTAAATTATAATACTCTGCAGAAAAACCTACCACAATTCCCTTTTTAGAAATTGCTTTAAAAACACCATGCTCTACTTTTATACCATTGGTATATTGTTGAAATTTATCTACTTGTACTCCATTTGAAGAGGTAGTAGCCTCTATAACAAAGGTAGTTTCTTGGCCAAGACCTAAAGCAGATTGTAGAAAAGTTGGAGTTTCACTAAGTGAAAGTGTCTCGCCTGAAGCTTTTAATGTAATTAGAGAAGGCGTTCCTCTATTAGGTTCCATTGTGAAGCTCGAAACCCGTTGGTCTGTTGTTAAATTATCCGAAATATCCTGAGTGGATGTTTGGGCGTTTAACACGAGTAATCCTTGAAAGCAGAATGCTGCGGATAGAAGTACTCTTTTTGGTAAATGTTTAATCATAAATTAAATAGGGTTAATTAGTTAGTAAAAAGTTAGTAATGTGTAATAGTATTCTCGTTTTTAGGGTTAATAAATTGTTTTATTGATAATTTATTTTTGATTGCCGCAATGTAAAAATATTTATACAAAATTTCGGTGAAATGCATTTTTTTAACGGTGAGTCAACATATTTTATCGTTTTAGTGAATTATAAGGAGGTAACCTCAGAAATCTTCCTAATAAATGATATATATCATAGATTATTTACGAATTAATTATCAGGATGGTTTCGGATTAATTAACGAAAACGTTGTAGTGATACAGTTTTAACAAAAAATTAAGACTAATTATTTCAAAATTTGAGTTCTGCAATGGTTTAAAAGACAAATAATTAACCACTTTATGATTATAATTAGGGTTTTAATTGAAATATATTCATGATTGTTAATTATGTTGAATTCCTCTCATTTTTTCGGCATAAAATATGATTGAAGCTTTTTCGTTATAACCAACACAATAAATACAGAAAAGGATGAAAATTTTAATTATAGGAATAATTTTTATGTGTCTTTTTTTGGGACAACTGGGCTTTGCGCAAGAGGAGAATGATAATCAAACTGTTACTTCCTTAGTTTTAAATGAACTTAACCGTGAAAGATCTCTACAAAAAGAGAATCTCGATCTAAGAATTCGCCAGATAGATACTAAATTGACTGATCTGGATGAGAGTATAAAAAACACCAATTCTGCTACAGAGAAAATTGAGAAGCTTGTAGAG
>JAGXIJ010000072.1 GCA_024635675.1 Gillisia sp. | reverse complement strand
TTGAAGGCAGTAAGCAAAGAATCTGCACTAACAATTGTTCTTTCAATCTTTACTTGCAAAGGAGTAAGTCTTTCATTTACCAATTCCATGATACCCTCTTCAATATCACTAGGTAAAGTATCTCCAGATTTTGCCATAATCTTGGATTCGTAATCTGGAACAATTGCCAAAGACTTCCCACCAATTATACCTCCACCATAAATTTGAGCCAAACTATTTTGTGAAAATTCAAAGTCACTCTCTACGGTAAAGGTTACTAGTAAAATCCCAGTTCCATCTAAAAAATCTATCTTATTAACCTGACCAACCTTTAAACCATTAACTGTAACAGCAGACGATGGAGAAAGTCCCTCTACATCTGCATACACAGCATGAAATTTACGGTTGGAGTCCAAGAGATTTTTACCTTTAAGAAAACTATAACCAAAAATTAATATTACAATGGCTGTAATTGCCAGGATACCCGTTTTAACCTCTTTAGTATATTTCAAAAGTATTTTTTTTAGATACGTACAAATTTAGAAATAAATATAGGAAAGTACTCCTATTTAGACTGTGATTTTAACGCGTCGTTAACTGTAATCTTGTTGCCATCCTTAAATGCAACCAAATAACACGTTTTATAACCCTTTAATTTCGCTTTCTCATGTAAATTTTGAATTTGAGTATAACTGGAACTTGCCCCAAAATAGTACTTATAAAATTTTCCTTCCTTTTCTCGAAAAACAGGCGTAAGACCTTTGAAATTTGAAGATTTAGGCTCTAATTTTTTAGAACTTGCAGCAAGTTGAACTTTAAAAGTAATCCCTTCATAGCTGTCCTTGAATTCTTCGATTTTGCTTTCTTGCGCTATGGCAACGGCGACTTCCTGAGAATCCTTTTCCAGATTATCTAATAAGCCAAGATTGATACTGTGGCTATAATCCTTAACAGCATCCACAATGGCATCTGCCATTTTAGTTTGACCATAAGAACCATTCAAAAATGCTCCTTCTTCATTATTAGTTAGAAAACCAATTTCTACTAATACACTGGGCATATAAGTTTGGTGCAAAACTATAAGTCCAGCTTGTTTCACACCTCTATTCTTCCTTTTTAAATCATTAGTGAATTTTTTCTGAACAAAATCTGCCAATAAAATACTCTGATCTAGGTATTCTTCTTGCATAATGGTCATCCCTATAGAAGATTCAGGAGAATTAGGATCGAATCCTTCATAGGTGACTTCATAATCTTCTTCTAGAAAAATTACAGAGTTTTCTCGTTTTGCTACTTCAAAATTGGTGGCATTCCTATGTATTCCTAATACAAAGGTTTCAGTTCCTGATGCCTGAGAATTGTGAGAGTTACAATGAACTGATATAAATAAATCTGCTTTGGCATCATTTGCGATTTTACCTCGCTTTTCTAAAGGGATAAAAACATCGGTATCCCTTGTATATACCACTTTTATATTACTATCCTTTTCTAGTTCTTTCCCGATTTTAAGAACTACGTTTAAGGCTATGTCTTTTTCTTTATAACCATTCCCCATATTTCCAGGATCCTTTCCTCCATGTCCGGCATCTAATACTACTACAAATTTAGATTTCTCCTGATCGTTTTTAATTGGAGAAGTTGCAGATATTAATACAACTGATAATAATAAGACTAAAGCTTTAAGTATGGTAGTTTTCATATATAGGTTAACGATTCTGTTAGGGCAATTATTTTAATGATTGATTTTTTTAATTTCCCAAAAGGAACCTAAAAAAATATATGTAATTTTGATTATTCAAAAAGCAAGCCATTCTTTACAAAAATAGCACTTATAGCATTGCAGACAAACTCACTTTATATTCTTTTTACAATTGTTATGATGCTGATATTTCCAGTGTTATCCCAAGCCCAAGAAACAAAAGCAAAAGAAGAAGTTCGCATTAGTGCCCAGAGGGATAGTACTGTAACTATTTCTGATTCTCTAACAACAAGTAGTACAAAATTAATTCCCAATCCTATTAAAACGGATACTTTAAAGAAAAAACCTTCTTTATTAACCGATGTAGTGGCCTATAAAGCCGAAGATTATATGCGTCTAAGTCCTAGTGAAAATCGCATGTACTTGTACGATCAGGCACAAATAACCTATGGGGATATGGTAATCACTGCCGGGCTTATAATTCTGGACAATAAAAAAAATGAGGTTTATGCCTTTGGAATTCCCGACTCATTAGGTAATTATTCTCAAACTCCCATCTTCACTCAAGCTCAAAATACGGTGAGACCAGATTCTATTCGTTTCAATTTTAAATCTAAAAAGGCCTTAGTTTATAATTCTAAAACGGAAGAAGGTGCATTTAAGGTGAAAGGTGAAATAACTAAAAGAGAAAATGATTCGGTTTATTTCATGCAAAATGTAAAGTTTACCACTTCAGAAAATGAAGAAGATCCAGATTATTACTTTTTCGCACGAAGGATAAAATTTGTTCCTAAAAAGAAAATTGTGACTGGTTTGGTTAATATGTATATCGCAGATGTGCCAACTCCATTAGGACTTCCTTTTGGATATTTCCCATTAACAGAAGAAGAAACATCCGGGTTTATTATTCCGTCTTTCGGGCAAAGCAATAATAGAGGCTATAGTTTACAAAATGGGGGGTATTATTTTGCCATAAGTGATTACGTAGATCTTTTAGCACTTGGAGATTATTACACGAACGGTAGTTATGGGTTAAGATTAGAATCCAGTTATGCTTTACGATATAAATTCCGTGGGAATTTGAGCTTTAGGTATGAAAATCTATTAAATAGCGAACGTGGCTTTCCTGACTTTTCACAGAGTTCCGTTTATAACTTACGTTGGAGCCATAGCCAAGACACTAAATCCAGCCCTAGTTCCAGATTTTCAGCTTCAGTAAACCTGGGAAGTAGTAATTATTATCAAGAATCTGTAAATCAAACCAATACCGCAAATTTTTTAAATAACACCCTTAGTTCCTCTGTTTCTTATTCTAAAACTTTTCAAGGAGAGCCTCAGGTAAATGTTAGTGTTGCAGCTACTCATACCCAAAACAGTAACACAGGAGCAATAAACATGACCCTCCCTACAGTTCAAGGAAGTATGTCGAGAATTTACCCATTAGCACCGAAACTAGGAGCTAAAAAAGGATTAATTGAAAATATTAACTTTCAATATAACTTTAGAGGAGAGAACAGAATTCAAACTTTTGATTCCTTATTCTTTAAACCGGAAATGTTTAGAGATGCAAATTATGGCGCACAGCACAGCATTCCATTATCCACCAATTTTAAGCTGCTAAACTATCTTAGTGTTAGTGCAAATGCCAATTACGAGGAGAACTGGGTATTTAAAACTTTCGACAGATCCTACGATCAAGTAAACAGGAAAGTAGTGATAGATACAATAGATGGTTTTGATTCTTATAGAACTTATAATTTTAGTACCGGTATTGGGACTACAATTTATGGGATGATGAATTTTGGAAAGGATAAAAAGATTCAGGCTATTCGTCATGTAATGAGACCCTCGATTAGTTATAATATTAATCCCGGATTCGATCAATATTACGATCAATATGAAATAATAGATGATTTAGATCCTAGTAAAAATCAGTTGGTGGACTATACAAGGTTTCAAGGGTCTTTATATGGAGCTCCCGGTCAGTTGTATTCCAGTTCCATTGGTTTGTCTATAAGTAATACTTTAGAGGCAAAGGTGCGAGATAAAGACAGTACTGCTGTTGAAGCTAAAAAGATCAAACTATTAAATAACTTTAGTGTGAGTACAGCCTATAATCTGGCTACCGATTCGTTAAGGCTTTCCCCTGTAAGTATGCGTGGTAGTATACCTATTGTACAAGATAAATTGGACATTAATGTTGGAGCTAATTTGGATATCTATGCATTGGATAACAATAACAGGCGTGTGAATAAACTGAATATTAACAATGGAGGAAGTTTATTTAGAATGACCTCTGCCAATGTTAGTTTTGGATATTCCCTTTCCAGTAAGGATTTTGAATTAGGGGAAGAGAATAAAGATAAATCTGAAAATGAAACTTATAGAAATGGAGGTCGCCCGGATGACCTTTTTGGCAAATCCCCAGGTTTAGATGGAGATTTTTATGATAAAAAAGATGAGGATCCCGATGCTAAGAAAAAAGAGAAAAAAGAATGGTATAATTATAAGATACCTTGGGATCTAAGGCTTGCATACACCATGACCTATAATAATAATGCTAGGCAAAATGAAATTTCCTCTCACTCTATAATGTTCTCTGGCGATCTGGAAATAGCACCTAAATGGGTGGTTGGAGGATCCTCCGGATTCGATATTAAAGATGGTGGATTCACTTATACACAACTTAGGTTTCAACGAGATCTGGATAGTTGGAGATTGAGTTTTAACTGGGTTCCATTTAGTGATCGTAGCTCCTGGTTCTTTTTTATAGGAATTAAATCTTCGGTATTAAGTGATATTAAATATGACAAGCGCCGTGAACCAGACAGAAATTTATAAATAATATAATTTTATTATGAAAAAAATAATCAAAACTTCCAATGCCCCAGCTCCAATAGGGCCTTATAACCAAGCAGTTTTAAATGGAGACATGTTATATATGTCTGGTCAAATCGCAATTAATCCAAAAACTGGGGATTTGGTAACAGATTCTATTCAGGCTGAAACAGAATTGGTGATGGAGAATATAAAAGCAATTCTTACCGAAGCCGGAATGACTTTCGAAAATGTTTTAAAGACTTCAATTTTTATAAGCGACATGAATAATTTCTCTCAGATAAATGAGGTTTATGGTCGCTATTTTAATGCTGAAACTGCTCCTGCGAGAGAAACAGTTGAAGTTGCAAATCTTCCGAAGTTCGTGAATGTAGAAATTAGCGTGATCGCTTCTAAATAGCTTTCATTACCATCTTGCTGTTGCTGGATTGGTTGCTAATACAACCTCAAATCCTGCTGCCGCCAGTTTAACATCGGTAATACCGATTGCTATTAACTTAAATGTTTGGAGTGAAGAATCTCTTTAAATTCATATAAGAATTCAACCATTTCAGGTTTCTTTCAGTGATGAGTGGTAATTGCGATTATCTTCTTTTTAAGTTGATAAAATATCGGATATTCTTAAAAGATCTTCGTTAATATTATGTCTACCTTTAAGGGCATTCTCCAAAGTGCAGAATTCAATTTGATTGTTTAACAAGCCTACCATCACATCCTTTTCACCTGCTAACAGAAGTTCTACTGCTTTTACACATAATCTACTAGCCAAAACCCTATCAAAACAACTTGGGCTCCCACCACGTTGTATATGGCCTAACACAGTAACTCTGGTGTCGTAATCCGGGAGGTTCTTGGTAACATATTCTGAAAGTTCAAAAACGTTCTTCCCTATTTTATCGCCTTCGGATACCACTACTATACTGGAAGTTTTTCCAGATTTACGGCTTCTTTCCAATGAAAGTAACAATCTGTCTAACCCAAGATCTTCTTCCGGAATTAAAATTTCTTCAGCACCTGCTCCTACTCCACTATTTAAAGCAATAAAACCAGCATCCCTGCCCATTACTTCTACAAAGAATAACCTGTTGTGAGAACTTGCTGTATCCCTAATTTTATCTATTGCCTCTACGACCGTATTTAAAGCGGTATCGTAACCAATCGTATAATTGGTTCCGGAAATATCGTTGTCTATCGTGCCGGGTACTCCAATCACCGGGAAACCGTACTCTTCGCTGAAAATCTTCCCCCCGCGAAAAGTACCATCACCTCCAATTAGGATCATGGCATCTACTTCTGCTTTTCTTAAATTATCAGCAGCCTTTTTTCGACCTTCAGGAGTAAGGAATTCTTTAGACCTGGCCGATTTTAATATGGTTCCACCTCTGGAAATAATATTACGAACACTTCTTGCATCCATATCCACATAATCCCCTTCGATCATTCCCTGAAAGCCTCGGTAAAAGCCTACACATTGAATATTGTAATAAGCACAGGACCTGGCAACGGCTCGAATAGCGGCATTCATTCCCGGAGAATCTCCCCCGGAGGTCATTACACCAATTCGCTTGATAGTATTATTCATTTATACGTCTTTGAATTTTAAAATTACAAAGTATATTTTAAAATGTTAAAAAGTGGAGATCTATTTATCCAAAAAATAATGATTTATTTCTGAAGCCCTTATTGCTTAGGAAAGACTATATAATCTGGAGCTAAAGATTTAGCAGATTCTTCCTGTTCTTTTTCTTCCACCGTTTTTACTAGTTCCTTATTCATGATCTTTCTAATTAACTCCTTGAAAGTATCAAAATCTACAGAATAGGAAAGACCTATTCCTTGTGTAAAACCAATTTGTTCTCCAATAAACTGAATATTATTTTCTCTATTGAAAACCTTTGCGCGTAGGGTACCATCTTCATTCAATAAAAATTCAATTTCTACATCTCCAACAATAAGGGATTCAGTAACACCTCCAACCGGGACCCCCACTTGCCCATTAATAAGAACTCTATTGGTGATTTGCGTAGACAGCGTCAATCCAAACCTGTCTACCGTTTGTTGATCTGGAGTACGGTCTCCTTGAACATAATTTACACCAACCTGGAATTTTCCATCTTCATCTGCAAAAATATCATTTACAAGGGAAGATGCTCTCTCAACAAGATTCCCGGTGATAGCATTTTGGCCAATAGCAAATTCACTATAAAATGAGCCTTGAGTAACAAGAAATAATGCTTGTAATTCCCTACTGGCTCTATCGCTAATCCTATATTCCAACTCCGATCGAACCACCGAACTAACATTAGGAAATTCAACATTAAAAGTAATATCTGGTTGTGCAATTTGACCTTGTAACAAAATAACTACTTCTACAGGTATTTTTCTGTTTATTGAAGGGTTCTCTAACAATACTGCAGGATTCGCATTTACTTCATACACCGCGCTAACATCTAATTGGGCTTGTGTAGGGTTCCCATCCCAGTTAATGCTACTTCCCGAACGAACCTGAAATACCTTTTGTACCAAGCCGGCATATTTAAAATTATAAACTCCTTCATAGACCACAAAATCTCCCCACATATTAAACTTTCCATTGGTGTTAATCTCCAATAGTAAGTTTCCTGCCCCGCGACCTCGCAAGGTACTCCCGCTAGTTTGATCTACAACCACCTCTACTTCAGCATCATTGGTAATATCTAGATCAAAATTTAATTCTATTCCTTTTACTTCCTGAATTTCTATTGGAATTCCGGCAAGTCTGGATGCTTTTTCTTCCGGGCTCAAAAAATGGATATACGAATTATCGCCAATAGATTCGGTATCGTTTAAAGGGATCTTAAAAATAGTTCCTTTTGCTGTAGATGCATTTACATCTATCACCAACTCATCTGTAGGTCCTTTAATACTTGCAAATCCATTTATAAAAGCGGTTCCATAATACAAAGCATCTTCTGCAGGTGGAGTATCTAACACTAACAATCTATCACTTGTAACACTAAGATCTAAATACCATTCCTTAAAATTCTTATGAGAAATAATTCCATCTAAAATTCCAGAAGTTTTATACTTGGTGTCTATAATTTCAATCTCGTCGAAATTAAATTGTTGTTTTATAAGGTTTACAGTGGCATTTTCCTTGAAATCCACATCTATATTTAAATATGGAACTCGGAGCCCTGCCTTTTGCAGTGTTAATGTTCCAGAAATATCCGGATTTTTGTAATTACCGCTCACCTTTGCATCTCCGGAAGCAAGACCTCTAATGTTATCTATCGCATCCCTACCCAAAGCGCTAAAGGCAGCCATATTAAAATTCCTGAGGTTTACATCAAGATCGATGGTAGGTTTGTCCCCAACATTTATACCTCCTTTAGCATTAAGAGATTCAAATCCTTTATTAGTTAAGGTAGCATCTATATTATAAAATGAAAGGTCTCCATTTCCATCCACATCCAGTTTTAAATTCCCCAACAAATTATCGTTAACCGACAGATTCTGAATAGTTAAAGATGTATTAGGATAATAAGTGCCTTTTTCCTGTAACAAATTTAACTTTCCATTCAAGGTTCCTGCAAAATTTAAACTATCTATATTTGGAGTTATCTTGCCAATATCTACATTTTCGAAGCCTATTTTAAAATCTTTATAAGTAGTATCCCTTAAATTACCGTGTAGTCTAATAAATTCCTGCTCATGGCTTAATACCAGTGAATCTATGGCAACATTATTAAATTTATTATCGAAAACAATCTTGTTGCTTTTGTTGTTGTTTTCATTTAAAAACCAAAGGTTCTCTTTAAATTTCACGTCAGACCTCTGTATCCCCACAACAGACTTATTATCTTCGTTTATGGTGTGATAAAAGTTGAGATTGAAAACATCTTTATTGTTCTTGCCTCCTTGAAATTCTGAACGGATAAATAGCGTATCCCGCAAGGTCACGTTAATAAGACTGAATTCAGAAAAATTATAGTATTTAGTAGTAACACTATCTGCTTCCACAAAGGTGTTATAGATAGGGTTATTATTATCTACCTGGATATTTACATCCTTCATCATGTTACCGAAAGCTTCGATCTTTGGTGATTTAAAGGTCAATTTAAATTCAGATTCATCAGATTCTATCCTTCCCTTAATAAAGGTGTTAGGAGCTAGTGCTACCTCAGGAAACATAACCTCCACAATCTTATTATAGATATCAAAATCGAATTCTAAGTATTGATCGGTGGTAATTACATTCGGCCTATAATTAGTATAGATACTTCCAATAGAATTGGTTATTAAGGATCCCACTTCTGAAATATTAAATTTCCCCGTTACCTGCCCATTTATAACATCTGGAGAATTCACCGCAATAGTTCTTACCCCTGCATCATCGAAGGTGGAATTAACTTCCAAATCATCGAAATAATAAAGATCATTTTGATTTTGATAAGATGTATTTAATAACAAGATCTTCCCTGCAATATTATCCAGATTGTTACCCTTCATGTTTATTAAAATATCCCCTTTTAATACTGAAATACTATCACGAGTAATAAGATTTAATTCATGAAGGTCTGCATAGGCTATTGAAGCCTGAAAATCATAGACATTTGCTTTTTCTGAAACATCCACTAATCCGTTGAATTCCAATTTAAAATTTGGATCGTTGGAATTGAAATTTCCATTAAATACCGAATTCCTAACATTCCCAAGAATGCTGATATCTGAATAAGTATAATTTTTAAAGTTTAGCCCTGATATTTTCCCACGAATCTGGGTGTTCAGAGCTTCTTGTGTAAAACCACCTCCATTAATATTAAGATTCAAACTGGTTTTTCCCAGGTCCTTATTATCTAAGAGCCTCCCAATATTGAATTGATCAAACACCAGATTACCCTTATAAGAAACAGATTGGCTGTTACTTATATTATTCATCACGAAGTCTGCTTTGGCATTACCTAACTGTGTATTTATTAGAACATCGGCTACTAATGAATTCTTGGTTACCTCAGTTTTACCTGTCATTCTTAGATTACCGAATTCCTGAAGCGTCAATGGTAATTTATCTTTTAATATGGAGGGTAGTAAATTAACAAGATCATAATAATTAGAAGCCAGTTCCTTAAAGTTTCCTGTAAGAATGAAATCATTCATCTCCTCTGAAAACGCTCCCTTAATATTCACGAATCCGTCAATATGGCTTCTATCCATCCCTTTAAGGTCGAGGTTCTTAAGATCGAAATCATTCAGAGTTCCCTCAAAATCTGTGTCTAGTTGGATATTTTGATTGCTCCCAAAAGGCGCATAAAAATTAACCAGATCGTTTGTCGAAATTTTGGAATCTTTAAAAGAGGCTTCAAATTGAACCTTATTCAGAAAATCTGAAAAATCATTTAGAATATAATTCATCTCAATAGTTCCATCTAACCTGGAAAATGGAGTGATCAACAAAAAGGAATTTAAATTCATCTTTGTTGTAGTATACGAGAAATCCGTTTTTAGATCACGAATATCGATTCCTCTACCTTCCTCTGCTTGTAAAGAAATTATACTAACCGTAAAATCTTCATCTAGCACCTTCAGATACTCTGCCTGCATTTCGAGTTTGTCCAGAACAACTATTTCAGGATTAGAGATGTTTTCATCTATATAGCTGTAATAACCATTAGAAACAAAAATGTCCCGAACAGATAATTTAAATTGTTTGGGCTCCCCTGTAGGTTCAGTCTTCAACTTATCCAGAAGAATGCTTAGGTTATCTGAATCTTCCCCTTTATAACGTTTCATTTTAAAAACTAATCCTTCAGCTGTAGAACTCCCTAAACTGGGATTATTTGTGATAAGATTAGAGAACCCTAAAATAGAGGTCCTAAATTCGACTATATCAATTAAAGTATTAGCATGGTGATCTTTAATATGAACCTCATTCAACTTGATTTTTCCGAAATAAGAGAAACTTACTCTCCCAACAGACACGTCAATATCTGAACGCTCTTGTATAGAATTTGTGATCTTTTTTGCCACCGAAGTTTGTACGGCAGGGATAGAAAATAAAATCAATAGAAAAACGAAAAACAACAGCAGTGCAACCACTGTTCTAATTAGTATTTTCAAGAATTTTTTGATATGCTTTTATGTTTTAACTTTGTAAACAATATTAACAATTTATATGCCTAACTTTTCTTAATGGCTTCCCAAAATATATACATTCTGGCAATAGAATCCTCCTGTGATGATACTGCAGCTGCGGTTCTAAAAAACGACACTTTATTATCCAATATTGTTGCTACCCAAGAGGTGCATCAAAAATTTGGAGGAGTAGTTCCCGAACTCGCATCCAGAGCTCATCAACAAAACATAGTTCCGGTGATACATCAGGCAATTGCTGAGGCAAATATCGACAAAAAAGACATATCTGCAATTGCCTTTACCAAAGGGCCCGGTTTAATGGGTTCATTACTTGTTGGAACTTCATTTGCAAAATCTCTGGCTCTTGGTCTTAACATTCCTTTAATAGAAGTAAACCACATGCAAGCGCATATTTTGGCTCACTTTATTAAAGAAGAAAATTTTGACACCCCAGAATTTCCCTTTCTGGCACTAACCATTAGCGGGGGTCATACTCAAATTGTAAAAGTAGACAGTCATTTCGAGATGGAGGTAATTGGACAAACGATAGACGATGCAGTAGGAGAAGCTTTCGATAAAAGTGCGAAAATTATGGGACTGCCCTATCCCGGTGGTCCTTTAATAGATAAATATGCCCAACTTGGAGATCCTAAGGCATTTAAATTCACCAAACCAAAGGTTGAAGGTTTAAACTTTAGCTTTAGTGGATTAAAGACTGCTGTACTTTATTTTATTCAGAAGCAAGTAAAAGAAAATCCGAATTTCATAGAAGAAAATAGAAATGATATTTGCGCATCCATTCAATATACAATCATTAACATTTTAATGGATAAGCTCAAGCTGGCAGTAAAACAAACAGGGATCAATCGTATAGCAATTGGTGGAGGAGTTTCTGCCAATAGCGGAATTCGCAAGGCCCTTAAAGAGGCTGAAGGTAAATATGGTTGGAAAACTTATGTCCCTAAATTTGAATACACCACAGATAATGCTGCAATGATTGGTATTGTTGGCTACTATAAATACTTAGCGAAAGAGTTTTCAGATCTATCTGTAACCGCTCAGCCGAGATATAAAATATAAGAAGATGCAGTTATTTTTCCACCCGAATATTTTAGAAGAAGACCAACAAATAATTTTCCCTCGAGAGGAGAGTAAGCATATTGTAAAAGTCCTTAGAAAAAAAGAAGGTGACCTTTTACACGTCACAAATGGGAAAGGTTTTCTTTTTGTAACTGAATTAACTTTGATCACAGCTCAACAATGTATCGCCAAGGTTTTAGAGGTCAAAAAAGAAGAAACTCCAAAGTATTATTTACATATGGCTGTGGCGCCAACAAAAATGAACGACCGCTACGAGTGGTTTTTAGAAAAAGCTACAGAAATTGGAGTGATGGAGATTACGCCAATAATATGTGATCATAGTGAAAGAAAAGTGGTTAAATTGGATCGTTTTGAAAGAGTATTACAAAGTGCAATGAAACAATCACTGCATTTTACACTGCCAAAAATAAATCAGCCAGTAAGATTTTCTGAATTTGTAACAGATACTCCGGAAGGAACCAAATATATTGCACATTGTGAGGAAGAGCTGGAAAAAAAATCATTGCAAAGTTGTTTAGAATTAGGTGAAAAATGCCTAATATTAATTGGACCTGAAGGGGATTTTTCTTCAGAAGAAATTGCATTAGCTAAACAAAATTCTTGGAATCCTGTTAGTTTAGGGAGCACAAGACTTAGAACAGAAACAGCCGCAATTGTTGCTTGTCATACCGTAGCATTGTTCAACGAAGAATAATTATAAATGAAAAAGATTACTCTCCTACTCCTTTTTTCTTTGATAAGTCTTCACATTAATGGACAGGAGATCGCCTTAATGAAATATCAAGGCGGTGGAGATTGCTATGCAAACCCTACGGCATTGCCTAATCTTATAATATTTTGCAATCAAAATATTAATACCGCGATAAAGAACAAGGTAGAAACGGTAACTCCTGGAAGTGGTGCCATTTTTCAATACCCATTTGTACATATGACAGGTCATGGAAATGTATATTTTAGTAATGAAGAAGCTGAAAATCTTCGTACCTACTTATTAGCTGGTGGATTTTTACACATAGATGATAATTATGGAATGAATAATTTTATAAGAGCTGAATTAAAAAAGGTTTTCCCGAATAAGGAATTTCAAGAGTTACCTGCATCGCATCCAATTTTTAGTAGTGCCTTTAATTTTCCTGAAGGCTTACCTAAGATCCATGAACATGATGGCTTAGCGCCAAAAGCTTTTGGATTATTCGATAACGAAAGACTGATCTTACTTTTTACTTTTGAAAGTGATCTCGGTGATGGTTGGGAAGATCCTGCTGTACATAACGATCCAGCAGATGTACGTTTAAAAGCTTTACAAATGGGTGCTAATATTATTAAATATGTATTCGAAAATTGAGTTTACAACTAGATCATTCCAAACATACGGAACTAAATAATAAATTTCCCATTGTCATTCTCACAGATAATTTGATGGGAGAAGCCAATATTGGAAGTCTTTTTAGATTAGCTGATGCGTTTAATGTCGAAAAAATAATATTTTCGGGGACACCAATTAACCTAAAAAGTAACAGACTGCGAAGAACAGCTAGAGGCACTTTCGCAAATGTGAATTATGACTACACTGAAAATATTTTCGAAACAATTAAAAGTTATAAATCCAAGGGTTATGAACCTATAGCCCTGGAAATAACCTCAGATAGCGTAACTCTCAGGGAATTAAGCCTAAAGAATGATACGAAAATTTTACTTATTGTGGGGAATGAAAGATATGGGGTTAGCCAGAAGGTATTGAATGCAGTTCTAACAAAAGTTTATATTCCAATGTATGGAAACAACAGTAGTATGAACGTTTCTCAGGCCACAGGAATTGCTTTGTACGAATTTTCAAAAACCTTTCTTACCTTTCATCAGAAATAATATCTTTACCCTGTGAACGCAAAAAACTTTTCTTACGGGATATTAAGAGCATTAGGGATTCTATTTGGAATCTTTCTCTTATTATTTTTTCTATTTAAAATCCAGTCTGTTATAGTATACATCGCTATTGCAGGGGTGATTTCATTGATTGGTAGACCTATTGTCATCTTTTTAAGGTCCAGGCTCAAATTGCCAAATTTGGCATCTGTTTTTATTGTACTTCTTTTTGTATTAGCTGTTTTTATTGGAATAATTTTGGTATTTGTCCCTATCGTAATAGAACAAAGTTATCATTTAGGAGAAATAGATGTAGAAGCTTTTAAGAGTGATATCAGTTTAATGAACGAGCAGATAAATGATTATCTGGGTGTTGAGGATATTAATTTGATGGAAAGCTTGAAGCAAAGTGAGATTGTTCAAAGCTTAGACGTAAATCTTATTCCTAAGTTTTTAAACAGTGTTTTTGGGATTTTAGGAGCTACACTTATCGCCGTTTTTTCCATTATGTTTATTTCATTTTTTCTTTTGAAGGATAGTAAATTGATGCTGAATAGTATTTTGGTTTTCGCGAATAAAGGGGAAGAAGATAAATTTCAACGGGTATTTAATAAGATAAAAATTTTACTTTCCAGATACTTTGTAGGTCTTACTATGCAGGTCTTTGTATTGTTTATTTTGTATTTCCTACTACTAAGTATTTTTGAAATAAACAACCCTTTGGCAATTGCTTTTATTTGTGCGTTCTTGAATTTAGTTCCCTATTTAGGGCCTATATTTGCTGGAATTCTAATGGCTCTGTTTGTTATCTCCAGTAATCTAGGGGCCGATTTCCAGATAGTTATTTTACCCAAACTTATCTTCGTAATGATGGGTTACTCAATTTCTCAACTTATAGATAACTTAATAAGTCAGCCTTTAATATTTGGAGCTAGCGTGAGATCACACCCACTCGAAATATTTTTAATCATCCTTATTGCAGGGCTTCTTTTTGGAATTATTGGGATGGTGATTGCGATTCCTTTTTATACAGCATTAAAAGTGATTGCAAAAGAAACCTTAAGCGAGTATAAAATCGTTAAGAGGCTTACCAGAGATCTTTAAAACCACTAGCTTGAATAAGGCACTTTTACATCCAGAGGTTATTACGTTTATTCAGGAAAATTTAAACGAGGACCTTACCAAGCTTATTTTAAAAGGATCCCCTTTCCCTGATGTTTCGATACAAGAAATTGCGATCCAGATTGCAGGCTTAAAAAAAGCGAAAAAAAAATTGCCCACCTGGTTTAATAATCCAAATGTACTTTACCCCCCCAACTTAAATTTAGAGCAAACTTCTTCAGAGATCACCGCAAATTACAAGGCTAATTTAATTAAAGGGGATTTATTAATAGATCTTACAGGAGGTTTCGGAATAGATGATTATTACTTTTCGAAGAATTTTGAAAAAGTGATCCATTGTGAATTAAATGAAGAACTTTCAACTTTAGCTTCTCATAATTTTAAAGCATTGGGAGTATCTAATATTCAAACAGTTGTGGGGGACAGTTTGGCGTTATTAAAAGGAACAGAAGATAAAATCGATTGGCTCTATCTGGATCCTGCACGTAGAAACGATTACGGAGGAAAAGTGTTTCTTTTAGAGCAATGTACTCCCAATGTATCAGACAACTTAAAGTTGTTGCTTCAGAAGTCGGATAATATTTTAATTAAGACCTCTCCTCTCTTGGATATTTCCTCAGGAATTTCTGAATTGCGAAAAGTGGTAGAAATTCATATTGTTTCAGTAAATAATGAGGTTAAAGAATTGTTATGGGTTTTAAATAGGAGTATCTCGAATAAGATAAAGATCAAAACCATAAATATCACTAAAACTGAAACTCAGCATTTTGAGGCTTTTTTAGAAGACAAGCCTTCAATTCCTAATTATAGCTTACCGTTAAAATTTTTATATGAGCCGAACCCGGCAATAATGAAAAGTAAACTTTTTACTGCTTTAGCAGCCGAAACCAACACCTTTAAACTACATTCTAATTCTCATTTATTTACTTCTGAAGAAATACTGACTTTTCCGGGAAGAAGGTTCGATATTTTGGAAACTATACCTTATAACAAGAAAGCTTTAAAAAGATCTTTAACACAAGAGAAGGCAAATATTACCACCCGTAATTTCCCGAAATCGGTAAACGAAATAAGAAAAGAACTAAAAATTGCAGATGGCGGATCTGATTATCTTTTTTTTACAACAGATCTTAACAACGATAAGATTGTATTGGTTTGTAAAAAGATAGTTGAAAATAATAATTAAAAAAATCGTTATACCTGAGATCCCTCCTGTCGTCGGGATGACAACGAAAAGTCATCCTGTCCCGATTGCACTCGGGATATCTAAGGATCTTAATAATCTGGTTTTAATTCCTCAAATCCAAAAACATCACAGGTTTCCTACTTCCTAGAGGGTTTTTAAAGTTGTTAATTTTCTCATCATTCACCAAGGCTATTTTTGGAATAACATGCAACTGAGCTTGAAAATGCTGTTTCAAATTGTTCAAATCCATATCAGAAATTGATTTAGAAATTTTAATGAGAAGGGAGTCCATTCCCATATCATCCTTTTGGACAATCACAATAAAATTAGAAACAGCATCAAAACCCATTAACACATCTATGATATGTTGCGGGTATAAACTGGTGCCTTTAAATTTAATATGCTGTTTTTTTCTACCCAATATAGGGCTCAAACGCTTGGTGTTTCTACCACATTTACAAACTTCATTGGTATAGCTCACCAAATCTCCTGTGGCAAAGCGCAATAACGGCATTGTTTGCACCTGTAAGGTAGTGATAACCAACTCCCCTATTTCCCCTATTTTTACGGGATTACCGGCATCATCCAACACCTCTGTGTAAATTAGTTCGGGTTGAATATGATTTCCGGTGTGATATTTACATTCTGTAAATGCCGTAGCCATTTCTGTAGAGGCATATGTGGAAAATAATTCGATTGGCCAAAGCTCCTTGATCTTCCTTCCCAAAGCATTCAATTCAAAATTTTGATCTCTTAGAGGTTCTCCAATACACATAGCAGCCTTAATGGAGGAGTTTTTATAATCTATTCCATTGGCTTCTGCATATTCTATCATTTTCAAGAGAAATGAAGGCACAGCAACTAAATAATTCGGTTTAAAGCGCGCTATAGAATCCCATTGTAAATGTGGCATTCCGCTTCCAGTTCTAATAATTCCAGCCCCCAGCTTTCTTAAACCAAGAAAATAAGCCATTCCAGCTATGAATCTTCTATCGAGCGTTGTGGTAATTTGAACTTTATCTCCTTTTTTAACCCCTATCAATTCAAAAGACTGCATTTCATTTAATGCCAACCTTTCCAAATCGGCTTCATTCAAGGCAAAATTCACGGGACTCCCTAAAGTTCCAGAGGTTGTAACATGATCTATGATCTCTTCTGAAGGAATACAAATAAAATCCTCATTATACCGCTGTAAGTCCTCCTTAGTAGTAATTGGAATGAGCTTTAAATCTGCTTCGGTTTTTATTTTGCTTACATCTATTTTATGCTCCTTAAAGAGCTTTTTATAAAAACCGGAGTTCTTTTGAAGATACAATAATTGCTTTTGCAATTCCAGCCATTGAATTCTAGCTATTTTCTCTATAGGATCAGTTTGAATGGAAGTCATAGTTTATAATTTATTGTAGCATTTATCAATTCTCTTTTCAAGGTTTTGCCGATCTAACAAGGTAGTTACCTCCCTGCTCCTGGCTTGTTTGAAATATATAACTGCCTTTTTGTATTCTTTTTGCTGAAAAAAATATTCTCCAGCCAAGGCATAGCCTTTCCAGTAATTAGGATTAAGCTGGATCAATCTATCAAGATCTTCTTTTTTTACAGTTCTTTTATCTGAAACCAAGTCATTCATTTCCCTAAATAAGATCCTGAATTCCTCATAATCTTTAAACTTACTAGAATATATAAAATCATCTGCAGGGATAGTCTCTTCCGCATTTAATACACTTTTCAAATTGGAACCATTCTTAAAAATCTCAAAAGCATCATCAAGATCATAAGCTACAAAGGCTCCTAACTGATAAGGATTGGCGCTAACCCACACTTTTCTTTCTTCCGGCTTAAAAATAATTCCGTGATGAGCAAGAAGTTGATTAATGGCTTTCTCATTTCCATAACCCAATTCTGACCCATTTAACCCTTCTTTATTTCTTAAAATAGCAGCAGCGTTTATTGGATTTAAGGAATTACTAGCAGTAAGTAATTCTTTCATCCTATCATATCTATATTGGGAATGACTCTCTAAAATGGTTTCAGAATTTCTTTTATCATCTTGATAAGCCTCACTTTGAAAGTGGTTGCTACAAATAAGCTGGTTTGAATTTGACACTTCATAAACTCCGAAATTCTTCGGAGAGACCTCTATTAAGATCGCTTTATTTTCTGCAGCGCTTCCAATCATTATAGATTCTGAAACAAAAACTTCTCTTTTTTTAGCAATTGCAATGGCTTCTTCTGTAGTTGAGGCATATTGCAAAATCTCTCTGGCAACCAATGAAATGGGTGTTTTTGCAATTAGTGGAATCTTAGATTTTCCGGCATTTATGGTAACCGTTAGCCCTTTATCATTCATACCACTTACTACTCCAATCATCCCGCCCCATGTGACCATCATGAATTTATGACCTTGAGTTGGATTAATGAAAGCCACTATTTTTTCTTCAGCAAATTCATCTCCTGCATAAAAATCGAAATTCCTACCGAGTAATAATTTTCCATCTTCGGTGTTGGCATCCCAAGCGGCGAAAGAAGTGCATCCAACCAGCATTAGATCTTGCAATGCATGCCCAATGTCATGTGCTCCATGCAAATACAGCATTCTCACATAAGCGGGAGCAAAACTGTTGTATTTGCTAGATGCAAATCTGGAAATTCCATAAATCTCCTGCTTATACTCTTCTGGCACATGGAGATAAATTTTTCGGTTAAACCAACCTATCATTTTTCTTAAGAAGTTCTGATAACCCCCGGAAGGCACCAAAGACTCCAGCTTGTTCATAAAGGCAACCTCTTGCTTTTGCATCAACTCTCGAGTAAGAGAACCATTAATAATTCCTCTTTCCAAAGCATCTCCTTCAACATATAATTCCCAGATCCCGAATTTATTCTTTAAAAGGCTGTTCTTACCAATAGAATAAAGGCTGTCGTTATGTTTTATCCTTAAAGTATCTATAGTTTCAATCCCGGAAATATCAGGTCTATGCTGCATTCCTTTATTAATTCCGCAGGAGAATTGCAGAAAAACAACCAAAAGGAAGGCACCGGTTCTAATTATATTCAGTTTCATTTCTCCGTTTATCAAAGCATTCTTTGAAGTAAAATCACCCCATTTTGACGATAAAGTATTTCAAAGTTAAAATCTACGATCCATTGGTAAGCATAATCTTCATCTAGTATAATCACTTTTTGAATTTGTGTAGAAACCAACATATGGATATCCTTCTCATATTCTTTATTGGATGATTTAGAGATTACAATCGATTTAAATTTAGAAAAATCCGCTGAAAGTTCGTGGTCAAAATCTAGATTTTCAGAATGGGTAGCGTAACAGTTCTGTGAGATCTGAAGTTTTTCGTTATCCATCTCTGCTCCAAAAATTAAATTTTTTGGGTTTTTAAAATGAAGATAAATGGCCAGTAATCCATAGTTTGAATAAAAGTGAAGTGTGTTTTCATTCTCCAAAAATTCAGCAACTTTAAGATATCGATCCTTGTTTAAATCAAAATCACGCTTTACCTGCTTAAATATTTTCTTATATCTATAATTCGCGAAGACCTCTTGTTTGAAATATAACTTATCTGCAGTCGATGCTCTATAAAAATTAGTAGCTAAACCTATGGGAGTATATGGCGGCATCCCCTTATTTCTAGATTGAATAAATAAAAAGTCGAAAATAGCTGCTTGTAAAATAAATGCCACCGAGACCGCTGAAAATACCCCAATAATTGAAACAATGGAAATTGATCTTAGGGCTGGATGCTTGGCGAAGAACAATGCTCCAATACCCAGCAAGGTTGTAAATACCGAAAGTAAAATAGAGGTTCGATACGTTTTAAGCACTTTAATGCCAAATTCATATTCCTTCAAAAATGCATTGGTTATAAAAATGCTATAATCTAAACCTAATCCAAAAATAAATGTCGAGATTATGATGTTTAAAATATTGAATTCAATATTAAAAATAGCCATCATTCCCAATGCTATCACCCATGTTACACCTATAGGAAGAAGGGTGAGAAAACTTAAAACAAATGATCTATAAAACAATATAAGGATCAAAAAAACCGCTATTATAGAGTAGACAATTAGCTGATTAAAATCATCCTTTAAATTACCTAAAAAACTCTGATTGATTTGCTTTCTGTCTACTACCACAACATTTTCGGCGTCCTTTAAATTGGCTAGTACTTGCTCCTCTGTTCCTGGATTTAAGTTTATAGAGGTTGTAACTGTTGCAATCTCCTGCCCGGATGATACAAAGTCGTCCAAATACAAAGTCTTCGTGTTCCTATAGTCTTCAAGATAAATGGGATCGAAATCTTTAGAAACTTGATCATACAGACTTTCAAAACTTTCAGCTCTAAACCCGAATTCTGCAGATTCTTTAATTAAATTAATTTTTAGAAATTCTTGTCGCTCCGGAGTCCAGAAATCTTTCCATTTCTGAATCTTGTCTAACTGTATATTAGTAGAAAGAACAACTCCTCCAATACTACTAAACCCTTCGATCTTCCCTGTTTTCTTGAGAGAATTCAGATTTTCATAAAGCTTGTTGTTTGTCTCCAGGGCTTCATCTGTAGTATTCCCATAAGCAACCAGATAGATAGATTTTGCAGCACTCCCGGCTATAGCCAGAACTTCCTCTTCTACCTGCTTGGTCTCTTTAGGCTCAAAATTTATTGCTGAAAGATCATTATTGAATTGAACTTTAGTAAAATAAAAAAGGCTCACAACAAACAACCCCACAATAAGAAATACTAAAGGTGTTTTTTTATGAAAACTAATCCCTGCAATTTTATCTATAAATGTTTCTTTTGAAAGAGTCTGCTCTTTGGGAACTTTATAAAAAATAGGGATCAAAATAAGAGCAACGACAGAGGCTACAAGTACGCTTATAGCCGCAAATATTCCCAGATCGTTCAAAGCTTCACTTTTCACGAACAACAAGCATAAAAAAGCAACAGCTGTCGTGCTGCTACTCATAATAATAGGTACTGTGACATCTTTATATAAATGGGACAGGTCGTTATTATTCTTATAATGTGTAAGGATATGCAAGGCATAGTCTAAACTAATCCCTAGTAAAATGGCTCCAATTCCTACTGAAATTGCGGAGATACTGCCCTTAAAAATATAGAGCATTGCAATTGCACTTATCCCACCTATAATACTTGGAACAAATAATATTAGTGGAATATAGATCCTTCGGTAATAAAATATCAAAAGTAGCAAGAGCACACCACTCGCAAAACCTAGGGTTAATTTGATATCCTTTTTAATTTGGTTTGCATTGGCTACAGAATATAAAACTCCACCAAAAAACTGGGATTTAACCGATGAAAACTCAGAATTCAATGAGTTTTGGATCTCCTTTAATTTTTCAATAAAAACAGCGTTTTTGTCGGTTTCTGATGCTGGATACCTTGGGGAGAGAAATAACAATAAATGCTTTTCGTCTTTTGTTAAAAGAAAATTATTGTACAATTTAAAATCGTCTCCTACCTGAAGTTCTTCTAGTTTTTTTAGCCCAAGGTTCGTAAATGAAAGTGGATCTTTAAAAATAAAGTCCTTGGTTACCAACCCGGTTGGCGATATAAGACTTTTGTAATCGTCTTTTATACGCTTTTGGATACTATCTAATCCCAAACGATTATCTATTCTTTCGTAATCTGAATCATTTAGGAATAGAGGCAGGTTATCATACACAAAACCATAGATTTCCATAATCCCCTCTTCGGGAACTTTCCCCTGAATATTGTGTATATATTCTGGAAGGTCAGAATTTATTGTATCAATAAATTCTTGTGCATATTTGGTTAGTTCTTCTGGGGTACCATCTTCAGAAGTGGAAGAAATAGCAATGATTATTTTATCGGAAAACTCGGTCTGATCCAGTACTTTTTTGAGTACATCTTGTTTAGCTCCTGCAGGAATTAGACTGGTAATATCTTCTTCTAAAGTGATCTTGGATGCTAAGAAGGATAGCACGAATAAGATCAGGATTCCTGAAAATATCGCGAGAAATTTATGTCGCTTTAAAAACCTGTTAAAATTGAACATTTATGGTTTTATAACCTGTTTTGGATTAGTCATCGAAAATAAGAAATAAAAGACAATCCATAGTATTAAAGAGATGAAAGCTGCCAAGGCAATACTACCAAAAATATATTGCCATAAACTTTCGAATATTTTTGAAGTAGAATCAAAATCCGATAAGCTTAAATTCCATATGTATCCATCTCCTGAAAGTACAGAACCAACTTGAAAACTGGCGTAAATGATTACAGGTATGAGCGGTGGAATACTGATATTCGAAAACAAAAAGGCAATTACTTTATTCAATTTAAAGCTAGCTGCCAGCACAAAAACCAATAAAGTATGAAGACCCCAAAATGGTGAAATCCCAATAAATACTCCCAGTGCTATCGCTGCGGCCTTTTTATGTGCAGGTTCCTGACTTTTAAGAACATCTTCGTTCCAGAATTTCCTAATACCTTTTTCCTTAAAGTCCTGATATTTATTTCTAGGGTGGATATATAAAAAGCTTACCATTACAAACCACATATATAAAATCACGATACGTGCAATATCTTCAAATGGCCTAAAATGTGAGATCCGTTCGTCTCCCTCCTGGTACAGTACTTTTATAGGAATGTTCTTAACGTCTACATTTCGCCAAACGGCCTTTACAATAACTTCAATCTCAAATTCGAACTTTCTCGTGTATAGTGGAATTTTATTGACTATTTCCAAAGGATACAATCGGTATCCACTTTGGGTGTCATGTAATTGATTTCCGGTAACTACCAAATACCAGAAATTCGAAAATTTATTTCCGGTTGAACTTTTGTCTGGAATTCCTTCTCGGCTCATGTTCCGGTCTCCAACTAACAAAATTTCGTTATCCTCTTTCCCTTTTTTCTCTAATTCAGTTAAAAAAACATCGAGATCGTCGGCGTAATGTTGCCCATCGGAATCTATGGTAATAGCATATTTGAAACCTGCATCTTCCGCTAATTGAAAGCCTTTTTTTAGCACGGTCCCTTTACCTTTATTACTAGGTTTATTGAAAGTAATTAATTCAGGAAACTGCTTTAAGATATTTACAGTTTCGTCTAAAGAACCATCATTTACAATAATAATACTGTTGGTATATACCAGAACATCCTGTATTACAGCTGCTAAAGTTATTTGGTTATTGTAGGTAGGAATTACTACACAACACTTTAAAGCATCAAATCTTGATTGATATATTGGTGAAGTGCTCAATGAGGTAGTATTTAAAAATACAAAAGTATTATTTATAAATGGAACAGCTTAGCTCCATGGAAATTAATTATATTAAGTAACAGGCTTATAGGTTGCGCTGATCTTTAAGGAGATACACTCGTTTTGTTTAGCAATACCTTTCAGTTTAATAATACCATCTTCATTTATTATAGAGGATAGTAAAATTAGATTTTCGCAGATGTTAGGATCTACCACAGCCATAAATTTTACGTTTAGAGCAGTTTCCAATTGCAGCTTTTTATTAGATCTCCTTTCTGCTTCCTCCTTGAATAATTGCATTAAAATAACCCCCGGCGTAACCGGTCTGTTTGGAAAATGTCCTTTGTATAGTTGATGTTTCTTATTAATCTTTACCTCAGTTATAAATTCCCCTTCCAGTTCACTGGAACTTGTTACTGAATAAAAATCTTTTAGAAGCATGTTTTATCTATTTAAGAAGCTAAAATAGATAGAAAATTAAAATTAAGAGTAAATGTTTCGGGTATTTTTATTTGAAGCAGAATACTGCTAATTCTGGAAGATTGTCGGATTTAATGGCAGGTTTACCCGGATGTTCTTGAAATCGATCTCTGTATAATCTCCGGAAGCCTCAACAAGCCTTACGCTAATCACAATGAAATTACGATCGTAAAGTAGGACTATCTGGTTAAACATTTCTCTAATAGATTTGTCCTTAGGGACTATAACAGCAGAAATTAAATTGGCTGTTTTGAAATATGAAACGTCATAATTTTTTTTATCCTCAAGCAATCTTCCATTGATGCTACCAGAGATCAGGGTTACCAGTTTTTCGAATAGCTTGTTAGATTTTAGATCGGTTACAGTTTTGTAACCATCGTCATTAATAATAAGTTGATCGTCCTTAAATAATATTTTGTAATTGTATGGATTTCTATATTCCCATTTAAGCACATCTGGAGCCTTATAATACAGTCTACCGCTACTAATAGCAGCACCTTTCATCATTTTAATATATTTTGTCTGGATAAATTCGCTAGACAAACTTTCCAAAGAGTTGGCTCGCTGAAATATAATTTCTTGAAACTTAACAGCTTCAGCTTCCGTTAATGGAGTCTGCGCAAATGTTGCAACCGAAATAAAAAATATAACTAGTTTAAGAATACGCATCAATTTGAAATAAATTATCTACCCTAACAGATACATAATTGTTGGTTTGCAAAAATAACAACAATTGTTCCAAGATTTCTATAGTCTGGTAGTTGTTATCGTGCAATAAAACTATGTCTCCGGGTTTAATATTTTTAATAATCCTTTTTAAGATAAATCTCTTGGAATTAAGAACTGCATCATAAGATCGAACATTCCACCCAATAACCTGATGCCCTGTGTTTTCCAATGCTCTTTTTACCTTTGGATTAATAATTCCAAAGGGAGGCCTGTAGGTTTTTAACACTACTCCTCCTATTTCAAAAGCAGTTTTATTACAAGTATTAATTTCTTCAATTATTTTATGAGTGCTCAAAAATCCCATTTTTCGGGTATGAGAAAACGTATGATTCCCTACCATATGGCCATCTTCGATTATCTTCTGAAAGATCTCCGGGTTCTCCTGAATATTTTTTCCGATGCAAAAAAAACTTGCTTTCATATCAAATTTCTTCAATAAGTCCAAGATCTCTAGGGTACTTGCCACCGGGCCATCATCGAAGGTAAGAGCGATTTCTTTTCTAGTTATTGAAGGATTGGTATTATAAGCCTTTACAAAAAAATTCCATTGAACATTCGTGGAGATCACTAAGAGAAAGATCAGATATACAATTACTGAAACCAACAAGATCCAAAAGGAAATGAAGTTAAAAAACACTAGCAGTACTCCTATCAAAAATAAAAGGATGACGATGATATTAAATGGTTTGTAATTCAAGGTCGTTGTACTAGTATTAAACTATGATTAGTAGTTGAGGACAGGTTATATATAAGAATATTTTTAGGCTTTTTTATAGCAACTGAGTTGAGTTTTAAAATATTCGGAACTTGCCTCTTTTTAAAAATGTGACAAGCTATCCAAATGGCAAAACCGGTTACTGTATTAAATTCTCCTACAAGATGTTTGTATCCAAGCTGGCAAATATCAGAATAAATCATGTTTTGTAACTCATCATAGATCTTGTCCTGGCTAAGATCTCCATTTCTTCCTAGAATAACAGCATCCAGATCATTTATAGTCATTCCGTTCCTGGTTAAGAATTGAATTGTTTTTTCTGAAATTTCTTTGGTTGTTGATGCTTTAAATGTGGAAACCGCTTTTAAAAGTGCATAGGGATCCTTCTTGTTCTCCTTAGTTAGATTAAAAAAGAATGCTCCTTCTGAAGCAATTGTCCCTTCAGAATTTTCTGTAAATAAATCTAAATTTTCAATTTCCAGTTGTTTCAAAAAATTGGTTAGGTATCCAAATGAAGTGATCTTATTAGAAACCTCATCCACACCTCCAACAAGAACTGATTCTAATTTTGGCTTTTCATTCAATAATAATATAGAATCTACTAAAGCAGGTTCCAGCGAAGCACTTTCCTGGGTATAAGTAACATTATATCCGGTGCATTTTAAATTCAAAGCAATCTGACCCCCAACCGTATTATGGGTAGATTGTATAAAAGAGGTCGGGCTTAATAATTCCTCATTTTGATTCAATATAGATTCCAGAAATTTTTCGGTATCCTGCTTACAACCTTCTCCGGTACCGGTAATGATAGCATCGGGAAGTTCTACTTCTGCATCCTGCAAGGCCATTTTACCTGCTGTAAGTCCCATTTTAATTGCTTTAGACATTCTTCTCAATGCCATTGCAGGGATATATTCTTTGAAATTTGGAGTTACTGCAGGAAATATATTGGAATTATATTTTAAAGGGCTATTTGAAAAAATAGCTTCCTCGGTTTGAGCAGAGATTCCCGCAATCCCAGTTATGTAAATGTTTTTACTCATTTTTACTGAAGAT
>JAGXIJ010000071.1 GCA_024635675.1 Gillisia sp. | reverse complement strand
GTATTGGTATGGAACGGGGGCTTCCTATTATGCTAATATATATGTGAGATTCTAAAAATTTAAAGGAATAGAAGATGAGGAATTTTAAAGGTTTTTATTTGTTGCAGTTAATATTTATCGGGTTATGCATGAATTCTTGTGTAAAAACCGATGATTTTGATATTCCAACGCCAAATCAAATTGAAGATAATTTTGAGGAAAATCTTACCAGTATCTCGGGAATAAAGGGAAATTACAATCCAACTTTGGCCCAGATCTACACCTTTCAAGGCTCCGAAACCTTTATAGAGGGGTATGTGATCTCCAGCGATGAAGCCGGAAATTTCTATAAGAAGTTAATAATTCAAGATCGTGCTTCTAATCCAACTTCAGGAATTCAAATATTAGTAGATAACACTTCATTATTTTCCACGTATGAATTTGGAAGGAAGATCTATGTAAAATTAGACGGACTTAGTTTATGGGTTAATAACGGAGTATTTCAGTTGGGGATTCAAAACAGAGGAGATGTGGTTGCGATTCCCACATCTCTCATAGATGAACATATTATAAGATCCTCGATCACCGCTGAGATTGAGGCGGTTTCTTTAGACATTTTAGACTTTAATCCATCTAACAGAAATACCTACATCCGTTTAGAAAATGTTCAATTCAACAAAAATTTGATCAGAGAAGACAAGAGATTTACTTTTGCGGCTGAGGTAACCGACAGATTCGATGGAGAACGGCAATTAGAGAGCTGCACAACGGGGAGTACTGCTTTCTTAAGCACTAGCACCTTTTCAGATTTTAAATCCCTCTTGTTGCCTCAATTCTCAGGAAGTTTGGAAGGAGTGCTGAGCAGGAATTTCTTTGATGATCATTTTGTGGTGATCCTTAACTCTCCTGAAGATCTTCACTTTGAAGGTAATGCCAGATGCGACCCGGAGTTTCTAAAATGTGACGAAAATGAAACAACTGGTACAAAAGTCTTATTCGAAGAGAATTTTGTTGGGGTGAGTAATGAGAATATTTTAGATGGTAGAGGCTGGACAAATGTGAATGTAAATGGAGGAAATGAGCGATTTGAAGACGGGATCTTAAATAGTGATCGGTACATTAGAATTTCTGCTTATGGGACTTCAGAAAATCCATTGGAAGCTTGGCTAATAACCCCTGGAATTAATCTGAACAATACAGTAAATGAAGTGTTGAGTTTTGATATTAAATCCTCCTATGATAATGGCGTGTTATTGGCTGTACTTATTACAGCTAATTTTACCGGGAATCCACTTACTACCGAATGGCAACTTTTGGATGCGAATATCCCTATTGGGCCAACAGGTCAATTCGGTAAAATTTTCAGAAACTCCAGGATCGATATTTCCTGTTTAGAAGGAACTGTGCGTATAGCATTCAGATATCTTGGGGCGGCGCCAGATAAAACCACGACTTACGATATCGATAATATTCGGGTTACAGGAAACTAAAGCCTCAACCAGGTCATAATTCGACTTAAGCTAGCTATCGAATAAATTCCAGCCATCACGATAGGCTAAAGAGCCTTTTCCATTCTTGGCCGAAATTATCTCAAAGCCGGCAATCCCGATAGCTTGGGAGCGTCCCTACTTCACGCTACTTGCCTTAACTAAGACCGTTTGCTTTAATTTAAATCAGATCCTTTTATACAAATTTAATTATACGTATTTGTATGATTAAACAAACAAAAGAATACTTATACGTATTCTTTTATTTATTTTTTTATACTTGATTTCTAGGTGTAAAGTTAGTGATGATGGTTTTGTGTTAATACGAGAATCTAAATTTCAATTAAAACAACTATTAGTATTCCAGGGAAAATTAAGCAACTTAGAAACAAATTGATTGTGGACGGAATACTAATAGAGTGTAATATTAAATTAATACTGACTAAAGAAATTTTACTAAGCTCACCTTCTTATACAGCCGCATTAATTGCGGGACAAGCTAGAAGTGGACCACAAAGTTGGAAAAATTCAATTGGAAAAACTTTAGAAGAAAATTTAATTAAAAACTAAAGCCCACATCGGTTATCGCAAATAGAGGGCATTCGAACAAAAAGTAATATTTTAGTCATCAGTAACAAAACAACAAATTCGACAAGAACGTGTACCTACTTCACGCTACCTGCCTTAACCAAGACCGCTACCCATTATTAAAAAAGTCAGAATATGGAAGATATGCTCTTTTACGATAGATTGCAATTTGCATTTACTATCACCTTTCACTATATATTTCCACAATTAACTATGGGTCTATCATTATTGATAGTCTTTTTTAAGTGGAAATATTTAAGAAATAATATTGAAAAATATAATAATACAGCAAAATTTTTTATGAAAATATTTGCTATTAATTTCACAATGGGAGTAGTAACAGGAATTCCTTTGGAATTTCAATTTGGTACCAATTGGGCAAAATTTTCTGAGCTAACAGGTAGTATTATTGGTCAAACATTAGCTATGGAAGGTATGTTCTCCTTCTTTTTAGAATCCTCCTTTTTAGCACTTTTTATTTTTGGTGAAAAATTAATGGGACAAAAACTACACTTCTTAACAGGCTTTTTAGTGTTTTTGGGGTCTTGGGCAAGTGGTTGGTTTATTTTAGCAACCAATGCTTGGATGCAACATCCTGTAGGTTATGAAATTTTAGAAAACGGAAAATTTGTGCTTAATAATTTTGGAGCACTATTTACTAATCCTTGGCTTCTACCAGCTTTTTTACATAATCAATTAGCGTCAGTTGTAACATCATCATTTGTTGTAGCAAGTATAGGTGCTTTTTATATTTTAAGAAATAAACAAACTGAATACGGAAAACTGTTTTTAAAAACAGGTGTGGTTTTTGGATTAATTTCTAGTGTTTTATTAGCATTTCCTACAGGAGATTGGAATGCTAAAAATGTAGCCAAATACCAGCCTGCAGCTTTTGCAGCTATGGAAGGAATTTTTGAAACAGAAGAAGCTGGAGCAGAAATTGTTTTAATTGGACAACCTAACATGGTTGAAAAAAAATTAGATAATAAAATTGCAGTTCCAAATATATTAAGCTTTTTAACCTATCAAGAATGGGATAAACAAATCCCTGGAATGGATCAGTTTAAGAAAGAAGAATTGCCGGATAATGTTCCTGCATTGTATTATTCTTATCATATAATGGTTGGATTAGGTACTATATTTATAGCTGTTATGGCATTAGCGCTTTTCTTTTTATGGCGAAAAAAATTATATAGTTCAAAAGCATTACTTTGGACCATTATGTTCTTAGTTCCGTTTCCATACATAGCAAATATTACAGGTTGGTATACTGCAGAATTAGGAAGACAACCCTATCTCGTTTACGGTTTATTAAAAACAAGTGAAGGTATTTCACCTACAGTTTCCTCTGGTAATACGTTATTTACC
Source organism: Gillisia sp. (assembly GCA_024635675.1). GTDB lineage: Bacteria > Bacteroidota > Bacteroidia > Flavobacteriales > Flavobacteriaceae > Gillisia. The sequence goes on along the minus strand of JAGXIJ010000071.1, from coordinate 7,740 downwards.
TTACTAGGTTTTGTTGCTTTATATATGCTGTTAGGATTATTATTTTTAGTCTTAGTTGGTAAAACTATTAATGAAGGTCCAAAACCTCAAACACATTAAATTATGGAAATATTTTGGTACATAATTATAGCAATTGTCCTGGCTGTATTTTTTGTTTTAGATGGTTATGATTTTGGAGCAGGAATCATTCATTTATTTTTTGCAAAAAATGAAAACGATAAAGAAGTTATCACAAAATCTGCAGGCTTATTTTGGGATTCTAATGAGGTTTGGTTAGTTGTTGCCGGAGGTATGCTTTTTATGGCTTTTCCCACGTTTTACGCCTCCGTTTTTAGTGGCTTCTACTTACCATTAATAATAGTGCTCTGGCTAATTATTTTTAGAGCTATTGGGTTAGAATTCAGAAGCCAATTTAAGTATCAAATGTGGAAAGATATTTGGGATAAATCTTTCGGGGTTTCAAGTCTGTTATTAGCCTTGTTTTTTGGCATTGCTTTGGGTAACATTGTTAGAGGTGTGAATTTGGGAGGTGTTAAAGATGGCGTTTCCGTTTACGAAGGACATTATTTCTTCTTACCCTTATGGGATAGTAGTTTTAGTCCGTTAAGCAAAACACCTGGAGTTATAGATTGGTTTACACTAATTATAGGCTTAATATCTGTTGTAACTTTAACTATTCACGGTGCTAATTGGGTAATCTTAAAAACCAATTCGTCAATAAACAATAAGCTTAAAAACATCATTTTTAAGTTAAACATTGTGCTAACAGTGCTTACCATTTTTTCCTTAATTGTATGGCAAATAGTGAATCCTAATTCATTAGATAATTTTATGAACAACCCCTATTTGTTATTATTTCCTGTTATCTATCTCGCAGGATTATTTGGATTGTTTTTCATTAAAAAAATAAAAAAGGACATTTATAGTTTTGTGTTATCAAGCTTATTAATAGTAGGAGGAATTACATCATCACTAGCATCATTATTTCCAGTACTATTACCCTCTATTAATAAAGTTAATGTGCCTTTAACAATATACAATACTTCAGCTTCAGAATATGGCCTGTCTGTGGCTTTAAATTGGGGGATCATTGGCTTTATCCTTCTTTTTGTTTATATGATCATCCAAAAAAGATTAATGGGAGGAAAAATAGATAAAATGGATTATGGCCATTAGTATAAAGATTCAATTATGACAGAAACCTTAATTTCCTTAGTCAGTATTCTTATAGGAATAATTGGAGCAAATATTACAGGTTTTATATTTAAAAAATACTCATTTGGTGTTACAGGCAATACTATTGCAGGTGTTTTTGGAAGTATCTTTTTAATTAAATCTTTTGGAAGGCTAGGTTTTAATCCTTTGTTTATAATGCAAAATGGAACATTTAATACTTCGTTATTAATTATAAACTGTATCGTTTCATTTTTTGGCGGAAGTTTTGCTGTAATTTTAATTTCTATGCTAAAGAGTAAAATGAATAACAACAATGGGTAACAAAGTATATAATTAACCTGCCCGACTAGTTCATTCAGGCGGGTTGCTAGTTCTAGCCTATTTAAGAAAATCATAGTAGATTTTCTATTCAGTTTGTATTTGCTAAATTTAGTGCTAAACAACGCAACTAATCATATACAAGCACCCAAGAAGGTACGTTCCATATAGCGTTCAGACACCTTGGGGCGGCACCAGACAAAACCACCCATACGACATAGATTATATCCGGGTGACTGGAAACTAATAAGCCTGCTACTAAAAAGTAACAGGCTTATTTGAATTATATATTTTAAAAATTATTCCTTTTCCTCAATCTCCTCGTATTCCGGGTAGAGAAGGTTGTTGTAAGGGAATCTTGTAACATGTATTGCCCTTACAACATCGTAAACTCTTTTCCTGAATTCTTCAATATTATCTTTATTCAAAGCTGAAATAAATAATACATTTTCACCCATTCTATTCATCCAGGTGTTTTTCCAATCCTCTAAAGAATAATTCGCTTCGGTACGCTCTGTAATTAGATCGTCTTCTTCAATTTTTTCTTCTACAAAGGCATCAATTTTATTGAAAACCATGATGGTAGGCTTGTTATTACTCTTAATATCTGCCAAGGTTTGATTTACAGATTCTATATGATCTTCAAAATTTGGATGCGAAATATCTACCACGTGTAATAATAAGTCGGCTTCTCTAACTTCATCTAAGGTAGATTTAAAGGACTCCACCAATTGAGTTGGCAGTTTCCTTATAAACCCAACAGTATCGGTTAATAAGAAGGGCAGGTTTCTAATTACAACCTTTCTCACTGTTGTATCTAATGTTGCAAATAACTTATTTTCAGCAAACACTTCACTCTTGCTTATTACATTCATAAGTGTGGATTTCCCAACATTGGTATACCCAACTAAAGCAACACGAATTAGCGCTCCTCGGTTTCCACGCTGCACGCCCATTTGCTTATCGATCGTCTCTAATTTCTTTTTGAGCAAGGTGATTTTATCGCGAACGATACGTCTATCTGTCTCGATCTCTGTTTCCCCCGGACCACGCATTCCAATGCCTCCACGCTGACGTTCCAAGTGAGTCCACATTCCTGCAAGACGAGGTAATAAATATTGATATTGTGCCAGTTCTACCTGAGTTCGTGAATTACTGGTTTGAGCTCTTTGGGCAAAAATGTCTAAAATAAGATTGGTTCTATCCAGAATTTTACAATCCAGGATCTTTTCTATATTCTTTTGTTGTGCGGGAGATAATTCATCATCAAAAATGGCTGTCTTAACGTCATTAGCTTCAATATAAGCTCTTACATCTTCAATCTTTCCGGTTCCAATAAATGTCTTTGGATTCGGCTTTTCCATTTTCTGGGTAAAGCGCTTTAAAACCTGACCACCGGCAGTATATGTTAGAAACTCAAGTTCGTCTAAATATTCATTTAGTTTGTCTTCACTCTGCTGCTGGGTAACAACCCCAATAAGCACAGCTTTCTCGTATGTTAAATCATTCTTTTCTATCATAATTACAAAGTTACACAATAGATCGTAACAGAAATCCCAGAGTGCTTTATTCAACAAAAATTTAACTATGTGACAATTTTATTTTAAAACGGATGTCATCCTGAGCTTGTCGAAGGATCTCAAGGAAGCAGAATTTAATTTATTGAGATCCCTCATTACATTTAGGATTTTCGTCATGCTGAACTTGTTTCAGCATCCCAGAAATTCTAGAGGAGACCCTGAATCAAGTTCAGGGTGACGAGATAGTAAGGCGCCTTGCTACTGCAAAATGGAAACACATGTTTTTCTTACTAGTTCCTTCGACAGGCTCAGGATGACATTAGCATTAAACATTTGATTCCAGAACCGCTTTAAACAAAAAAATCCGGAACAACCAGTGTTTCGGATCTTTATAATATAATTTCACATTTCGACAAACTCAATGAGACAAACTCAATGAGACAAGCTCAATGTGACAGGACTTTTTAAAATTTATGATTGACCCCAAGTCCGAATACTTCTCTTATTTGAAAAGCACCAACGGTATTGTCATCATAAATAGCTTGGAAGATCACGTTTGCAGAAAGGTATTTATTAATGCTCATTTCTACATTTAAAAGGTAATCTATATCTACATTTCCCGGTTTATCGAGATAATTGGAATATAAATTCAAAGTATGCTCTGCGGTTACATTCTCTAACAGGAACATTTTGGCATATACCCCAACAGATGCACCAAACTCAAACCTGGTAGCTTTTCCTTCATCTACTCCAAAATAATCTCCATCAACATAACCCGGAACTGTCGTAAACTTATCGTCTACAAATATTAATCTCGCAGTTGTAGGAGCAATATTTACGCTTAAAAATTCATTGTGCTTCCAAAGCATACCGGGGCCGGTTTGTAAATATCCGGGAGATAAAAAGTGGGTGGTTTCGGTTCTTATGGTTTCGCCAGTTTCAGCATCTTCACTAAATTCATATCCTTTGGTTAATTGTGACCTAAAGTTTAAGAAATAGGAATAATACCATTTTGTTTCTTTTATCTGTTTTCCTGCAATCGAATTAAATTCTACTCGGTCACTGGTCTTTCTTGCGAACTCATCATCTTTCAATTTAGTAAGACCATAATTAGCTAAAAACCTGTTATCCCAGGTAAAGTCATCCATTCTGTAATTGAAATCGTAGTTCAGGGTCAAATTCCCTGCGATACTTGAGGTTCCTCCACCTGTCCATTCTTTATTGAATGCAGACTGATTTAATAGCAATTGGATAGTTCCGTTTTGAGACCAGCCGTTAGGTGGGACTTCTTCCTTTTTATCCTGAGCATTTACAGTTGAAGCAGCAACAATTACTGCTAAGGCAAGTAAAAATTTCTTCATTTTATCTAAGCGTTTTTGTTTTTGAATAAGGGTACAGAGGAACAAGCTTCCCCGTATAAAATACTTTTTGCAACAGGCTGTAATTTTTCTATAAGCAATAAATAGGCATTTTGTGGAACTGGTTTATGTGAACAGCCTTTCACAATAATCGGTTTTCCTTGGAATTCTGAAACATCAAGATCTTTTAAAATCTCAGTATATAAAATAGTTTCTAGCATATCCAGGTTTCCGGTCACCACCTTTTTTGCAAAGGGTTGTAAGTAAGTATTAAGAAGCATATAAGCCCAAGCGGGAATTATCGCATCTGTAGAGCAGGTAAGGGCAATAAATTTATCCTGATACTGGCTCCAGTCGTGCGCTAATGCTTTTTCTCTGAAGACAGTCTCTCTTAAAACCAAACCTTCCAGCAACCAATCTTTAATATCAAACTGGACACGTTCACCCATTGGATAAAAATCTTCCAAATCGAATGTTATTAGCTTGCTATTTGCAACTCTATTTATAATTTCAGTAGACATAGGCTATTCTATAAAAGTTCAATGTTGGATAGGATTAAAGCATTCCCAATTCCAGTTTTGCTTCCTCACTCATTAAATCCTGAGTCCATGGTGGATCGAAAGTAATTTCAACTTCACAGTCTTTCACTTCATCTAAAGTCTTTACTTTATCTTCAACTTCTTTAGGTAAGCTTTCTGCAACCGGGCAATTAGGTGTTGTAAGGGTCATTAAGATCTTTACATCGTAATCTGTATTCACCATAACGTCGTAGATAAGCCCTAATTCGTATATATCTACAGGAATCTCCGGATCGTAAATAGATTTTAAAACTCGTACTATTTTTTCGCCCAATTCCTGAGTGTTTATTTCTGTTTCCATCTTAATCTAATTGAGTTTGATATGCTATTGCATACATTTTTAATTGCTTGATCATGCTTACTAATCCATTCGCTCTTGTAGGAGAAAGATGTTCTTTAAGCCCTATTTCATCTATAAACTTATTGTCTGCATCTAAAATAGCTGTAGGATGCTGATTGGAATATGCGCGAATAAGAATTGCTACAATTCCTTTGGTAATAATTGCATCACTATCTGCAGTAAAAGCAAGTTTATCTCCTTCTAAATCGGCATGAACCCAAACTTTACTTTGGCAACCTTTTATTAAATTCTCGTCAACTTTATATTTTTCATCTATTAAAGGCAACGACTTTCCTAGCTCGATCATATATTCATAACGCTGCATCCAGTCGTCGAACATAGAAAATTCATCTACGATCTCATCTTGTATTTCCTTTATAGTCATCCTTAATATTTTATGCAAAAGTACAATAACAAGATTAGCTATTCAACTGTTTCTCCTAATCTTAGTATAGCTTTAACCAATGGTTTTAATGCCGAAGGCGGATTGCCATGATCGAAAGAATTGGACTTATAAATCTTGTCTCCTGTCTTAATGCTTAGAATTGCATGCGCTGCCCCATCAAAAATTCTTTTCTCACTTGGGGGCTTTAATTTATGGATATTAGGCACATCTATATCCTTCATTTTTTCCATTAATAGGTCCCATTCCTTAGACGTCATTTTTTCTGAATTCTTAATTTCAGTTCCCATATTTTTTACCACCTTGATCTCTTCTTTATTCAGGGTGTAATGGGCTCGAGTGCCGCGGGTGATCATTTCGTATGTGAAAGTAATATCCTTATTCTGCTCCATATTTTGAGAACAAGTTTCAGCCATTAAAATTGGGAATAGAAGTATGAGTATAAATTTCATAACCGGTGATTTTAAATTGAAATTGTAAAAATTCAATAGGTAAAATACAAAAACTAATAGCTAATATTTTAACTCTAATAATAAAATTTAGAAAAATGCGAAGCCGATTCTTAACAAAGCGGGTGAGAATGGAAGTAAATCTGAATGAAGTTGAACCTATTGAAGCATCATTTTTGCCTTTTTAATGGCTGCGATAAAGAGGTCGATTTCCTCGAAAGTATTGTAAAAAGAAAAACTGGCTCTAACAGTCCCGGGAATTTTGTAGAAATCCATAATTGGTTGCGCACAGTGATGTCCTGTACGAACAGCAATTCCTAATTTATCTACTATAGTACCTATATCGTATGGATGAAGGCCTTCAATATTGAAAGAAATTACCGCGGTCTTCTCTTTGGAGGTCCCATAAATTCGAACACCTTCAATTTCTAGAAGTTTTTGAGTAGCGTATTCTAAAAGCATGTGCTCATAGGAAGCTATGTTCTTAAAACCTATGGTATTCATATAGTCCAAAGCGGCACCAAAAGCTATTCCTCCACAAATATTAGGAGTTCCTGCTTCAAATTTATGAGGCAACTCTGCATAGGTGGTTTTTTCAAAAGAAACCGTTGCTATCATTTCTCCTCCACCTTGATAAGGAGGTAATTTATTTAGCCACTTTTCTTTTCCGTATAACATGCCAACTCCTGTTGGGCCACACATTTTATGAGCAGAAACCACGTAGAAATCTACATCTAAAGCTTGTAAGTCGGCCTTAATATGCGGAGCTGCCTGAGCTCCGTCTACTAAAACAGCAGCACCAACTTTATGGGCAGCTTTAATTATTTTTTCAATAGGATTAACGGTTCCAAGTGCATTAGAAACATGATTTACAAAAACCATTTTAGTTTTGTCTGAGAGCAATTGGTAAAAAGCATCCATTTCCAATTCCCCTTCTTGGTTCATTGGGGTCACTTTTAAAATAGCTTCAGTTTTTTTACAAAGCATCTGCCAAGGCACAATATTAGAGTGATGCTCTAATGCCGAAACTATTACCTCGTCTCCTTTTTTTAACTCTTGCGCAAATCCATTAGCGACTAAATTTATTCCATGCGTAGTTCCTGAAGTAAATATGATCTCGTGTGAATTAGCCACATTAAAATGCTGCTGAATTTTTTTTCTGGAAGTTTCGTATTTGTCTGTAGCTTCTTGAGAAAGACTGTGTACTCCCCTGTGAATATTAGCATTGTAATTAGAATAGTAATCTACAATTACATCTATAACTTGCTGAGGGGTTTGCGAAGTTGCTGCATTATCTAAATACACCAAAGGATACCCATTCACTTTCCTTTTCAAGATCGGAAAATCCAAACGGATAGATTCTATATCTAATGGCAATTTTTTTGCAACAGCTTTCATATAAGAAACAATTTTATTCTTTAGAAATTATAATTTAAAGTCTATTCCTAAATCAAAAACCTCGGGACAAGCCCGTCCGAACGTAACGGGGGACCCACAAGGTATTAATGGGAAAACACTTTTAAAAATTTTAGGCATCCCGATAGCTAACGGGACTGGAAACCTGCCCCGCCGTTCAGGCGGGTTAAACCCTCAATGAG
>JAGXIJ010000070.1 GCA_024635675.1 Gillisia sp. | reverse complement strand
TCTTTTTAACCAATAAGACTCCTCTCTTTATTCAAAAATCATTATTTTCGCATTTCAAAAGAAATTACGATAAAATGAGCGCAAAGTTCCCTGAGTATAAAGGACTTGACTTACCAAAAGTTGCTGAAGAAATTCTTAACTATTGGAAAGAAGATGAGATTTTTGAAAAAAGCATGAGTTCACGTGAAGGCAATGAGCCTTTCGTGTTTTTTGAAGGCCCTCCTTCCGCCAACGGCTTACCGGGAATTCATCATGTTATGGCGCGCGCTATTAAGGATATTTTTTGCCGATATAAAACTCAAAAAGGATTTCAGGTTAAGAGAAAAGCAGGATGGGATACCCACGGGTTGCCTATTGAGCTTGGTGTGGAAAAAGAACTGGGAATTACCAAAGAGGATATTGGAACAAAAATAAGTGTAGAGAAATATAATGAAGCTTGTAAGAGTGCAGTAATGCGTTATACAGGTATTTGGAACGATCTTACTGAAAAAATGGGGTATTGGGTAGATATGGAAGATCCATATATCACCTATAAATCCAAATACATGGAAACCGTATGGTGGCTTCTTTCTGAAATCTATAAGAAAGGACTAATCTACAAGGGGTATACCATTCAGCCATATTCTCCAAAAGCGGGAACAGGCTTGAGTTCTCACGAGCTAAATCAGCCGGGAACCTATCAGGATGTAACAGATACTACGGTCACTGCAATGTTTAAGGTGAAAGCAGAAACCTTACCAAATTTTCTTTCAGAAGTATCTAACGAGATCTATTTAACTGCATGGACAACTACTCCATGGACCTTGCCTTCTAATACGGCATTAACAGTTGGGTCAAAGATAGAATATGCCTTAGTTTCTACATTTAATCAATATACATTTCTGCCTACCAATATTATTCTAGCCAAGAATTTAGTTAGTAAGCAATTCGATAAAAAATTCACAAAGGTTGAAGAAGCGGAAGCTCTTGAAACTTATAAACAAGGCGATAAAATTCCTTATTTCATAGTAAAAACCTTTAAGGGAGCAGATCTGGTTGGGATGAGATATGAGCAATTATTGCCATATGCACTGCCTTACCAAAACCCTGAAAATGCTTTTAGAGTGATTGCAGGAGATTTCGTAACTACAGAAGATGGTACCGGTATTGTTCATACAGCACCCACTTTTGGAGCAGATGATGCCATGGTTGCAAAACAAGCAGTTCCTGAAGTTCCACCTTTATTAGTTAAGGATGAAAATGATAATCTAGTTCCTCTAGTAGACCTTCAGGGTAAATTTAGAGTAGAACTTGGTGAGCTTGGTGGGAAGTATGTGAAGAATGAATATTATGAAGATGGAGAAGCTCCGGAAAGATCTGTAGATGTAGAGATCGCGATCCAGTTGAAGGAAGATAACAGAGCCTTCAAGGTTGAAAAATATGTGCACAGTTATCCAAATTGCTGGAGAACAGATAAACCTATTTTATACTACCCAATGGATTCTTGGTTTATAAAAGTGACCGAGTTTAAGGATCGAATGTTCGAGTTGAATCAAACCATTAACTGGAAACCAAAATCCACGGGAGAAGGAAGGTTTGGAAACTGGTTAGCCAATGCTAACGACTGGAATTTATCCCGAAGCAGATTTTGGGGAGTGCCGTTGCCAATCTGGAGATCAGAAGACGGAAAAGAAGAAATAATAATTGGTTCTATTAAAGAACTAAAATCGGAGATGAGTAAGGCTATAGAAGCCGGACTTATGACCAAAGATATATTTGCTGAATTTGAAGTGGATAATTTCTCTGATGAGAATTATGAGTTGGTGGATCTTCATAAAAATGTGGTGGACACTATTATCTTAGTTTCTGCTTCAGGAAAGCCAATGAAGCGTGAGTCCGATCTTATCGATGTTTGGTTCGATTCTGGTTCTATGCCATATGCACAATGGCATTATCCTTTCGAAAATAAAGAAGCAGTAGAAAAGGGAGAGCGTAAAGCAGATTTTATTGCAGAGGGAGTAGACCAAACTCGTGGATGGTTCTATACACTGCATGCAATTGCAACTATGATCTTTGATGATGTTGCCTATAAAAATGTTGTTTCTAACGGACTGGTGTTGGATAAGAACGGACAGAAAATGTCTAAAAGACTTGGGAATGCGGCAGATCCATTTGAAACCTTAACCACTTTTGGTCCGGATGCTACGAGATGGTATATGATCTCTAATGCGAACCCTTGGGACAATTTAAAATTTGATCTTGATGGAATTGCTGAGGTAAGTAGAAAATTCTTCGGCACTCTTTATAACACCTATTCCTTTTTCGTTTTATATGCGAATTTGGATAACTTCAGTTATAAAGAAGAAGATGTGCCAATGAAAGACCGCCCGGAAATAGACCGATGGGTTCTTTCTGAATTACATACTCTTATAGAAAAAGTAGATAAATTCTATGCCGAATATGAGCCAACAAGAGCAACCAGAGCGATTTCAGAATTTGTTCAGGAAAATCTTAGTAATTGGTATGTACGATTAAGCAGAAGAAGATTCTGGAAAGGTGATTACGAACAAGATAAAATTTCAGCATACCAAACATTATATACTTGCTTGTTAACCGTTGCAAAATTAGGATCTCCTGTAGCACCATTTTTTATGGACAGGCTTTATAAAGATTTGAATGAAGTCTCCGGGAAAGAGAAATTCTCTTCGGTTCATTTAGCAGATTTCCCTGTTTGTGATAGTTCATTAATAGATGATTCTTTGGAGCACAAGATGCAAAAGGCTCAAACAATATCTTCTTTGGTACTTTCGTTACGTAAAAAGGAAATGATCAAAGTTCGCCAGCCACTACAAAGGATAATGATCCCGGTATTGGATGAAGCTCAAAAGGCAGAAATTTTAGCTGTTGAAGACCTAATAAAATCTGAAGTAAATGTAAAATCTATAGAACTTATAGATGATGCTTCCGGATTACTTGTGAAACAAGTAAAGCCAAATTTTAAAGAATTAGGCCCCAGATACGGTAAAGACATGAAGGCGGTAGTGGAAGTTATTAACAATCTCACTGCAAAAGAAATTGAAACTATTGAGAGGGAAGGTGATATTCCTGTTGAAATTAACGGAAAAATGATTAAATTGGCAGCCACGGACGTTGTTATAACCTCACAAGATATTGAAGGTTGGCTAGTGGCCAGCAGTGGAAATATCACCGTGGCGTTAGATGTGAGCATTTCTGAAGAATTAAAAAAAGAAGGAATTGCTCGAGAATTGGTAAATAGAATCCAGAATTTAAGAAAGGATTCCGGATTGGAAGTTACCGATACCATAGATGTGACCCTACTTAGTGATGGCATTGTCGAGGATGCTGTACGTAACAATATAAATTATATTAAGAACGAGACACTCACTGCAAATCTCGAATTTGCAGACGTGATAGATATTGGGACCGAAATTGAATTCGACGACATAATCACTAAGCTGAGTATCAAAAAACATTAAGCCCATGTCAACAGAAATTAAAGAACGTTACAGCGATGCCGATTTGGCAGAATTCAAGACCTTAATTAAAGAGAAGATTAATAAGGCGCAAGAGCAATTGGACCTTTATAAAAGTGCTTACGTAAATGATGGCAACAATGGTACCGATGACACATCTCCTACTTTCAAAGCATTTGAAGAGGGAAGTGAAACTTTAAGCAAAGAAGCGAATTCACAGCTAGCCATAAGGCAAGAGAAGTTTATACGAGACCTTAGGAACGCATTAGTTCGAATAGAAAGTAAAACTTTCGGAATCTGTAGGGTTACAGGAAAATTAATCGCAAAGGAACGTCTAAAATTGGTTCCCCATGCTACATTAAGTATCGAAGCAAAAAACCTGCAACGATAGGTTCAATTTTCTTAATAATATAAACGCTCCAGCTAATTATAGCTTGGAGCGTTTTTTGTATCTCGTAAGTCATGAAATTTTATTTAACAGCCCTATTTTTCTTATTTACACTTGTGGTCTCAGCTCAAAAAGATACGTCACAACTATTAGATGCAAAAGAGATAAAGAACTTGTATATCGATACAGATGAGGTTTTTAAAATAAATATAAGAACAATAAAAGGTGATGCTATTTTCATTTCTACCCATGCAGAAGGAGAATATTTTAATGATATAGCTTTGGACACTAAGGTGCAAGGGGAATCGATTTATCTATCCACTCAGTTTCGGAAAATTTTGCAAAGTGGTTACGATAAGTTAAGTGCTCACAAAGTGTTTTCACTGGAGATTACCCTAAAAATCCCTGAAAAATTACAAGTATTTATAAAGTCTAATATTGCAGCCGTAGAAGCTGAGGGGGTATATGAATTTCTCCAAATTCAATTAAACTCCGGGTATTGCAACCTAAATAATTTTGAAGGAAATGCACTAATTAATACCTATAATGGAGCTATTTCTGTTAAAACTTCAAGTGCAACCGTGATAGCTTCTTCCAGAAATGGGGAAGTTTTTTTACCACCAGATTTAAATGGAAGTCACACAATAAAAGCAACCTCCATCAATGGAAATATTAGAATAGAAGAAAACTAAATAATATTAGTATTTTTGCCCCGATTTAATTAATTCCTTTCATGTCTTTAAGAAAAGCTACCATTGTAATAATTCTGATCTTGCTAATAGATCAAATCTCTAAAATCTATATTAAAACTAATTTTGTTTTAGGAGAAGAATTAAAAGTTCTGGATTGGTTTAGTGTTCTATTTGTAGAAAATGAAGGAATGGCTTGGGGAGCCAAAATCCCGGGAGAATACGGAAAATTGCTTCTCACACTATTTAGATTAGGAGCGATCGTGGGTATTGGTTATTGGCTGTGGGATGCAGTTAGAAATAAAGGCTCACGTATTTTAATAATGGCCATCGCATGTATCTTTGCCGGCGCCTTTGGGAACATAATAGATTCGGTTTTTTATGGTCTAGTATTCGATGATAGTTACGGCCATGTAGCGCAACTTTTTCCTACAACTGGTGGGTATGGCACATTATTTCACGGAAAGGTGGTAGACATGCTTTATTTCCCTTTATATGAAGGGATATTACCAACCTGGCTCCCAATTTGGGGCGGAGAGTATTTTTCTTTCTTTGACCCTGTTTTTAATGTTGCAGATACTGCAATTAGTGTAGGGGTAGGATTATTGTTGTTTTTTAATAAGAGAGCGTTTCCTAAGAAGGAAACAGAAAAAGTAGGGCAATCTTAAGCAACTCTATCAAATATTTTTTCGAATTTCTTTAATTCAATTGGCTTAATTAAATAATCTGTAACAAGATTAAATGATTTTGCTCTTTCCAAATCTCGAGGGTCTATAGAAGAAGATACTACATAAAGAGTGATCTTTTTATCGAAATTGTTTTTGATCTTGATAAATTCCCCTAGAAACTCCCAACCGTCCATTACAGGCATATTAAGGTCTAAGAAAATGATGTCCGGCAACTTCTCTTCGCTCATATTGGTTAGGATGATCTTGAAATATTCCAAGGCTTCCAATCCGTTTTTGAAGATCAATAAATTTTCAGATAATTTTTTAATTTCGATGATTTTTCGAACTAAGTTCACGTATATCTTGTCATCATCGATGATACACGCTAGCTCCATTTTTTGCCCCATTCAGATTTAGAATTTGATTTTAAAAGTGGTTCCAATTTTAACGGTACTGGTAACAGAAATAGTCCCTCCCATTGCTTCCACCTGATTTTTTGTGATAAACAAGCCTATTCCTTTAGCATCTGGATTATGGTGAAATGTTTTATACATACCAAACATTTTATCTCCATATTGGTCCAGATCGATTCCAATTCCATTATCGCTTATCTCCATAAAATTCTGGTCATTTACAGAGTAGGTCTGAATGAAAATAACAGGGACTCTTCCAGGTTGTTTATAGCGAATAGCATTAGTTATTAAATTTAGTAAAATACTTTCCAAGTATTCAGGAATATACGATATTTCTTTTAAAGCCTTAAATTCTGCTATTATTTTGGCGCTTTCTCTATTAATTAACGAAGAGACCGAGGAAATAACAATATCTAGAGATTGCTTGAAAGATACCATGGTTCGCTCTTTTTTCAATAAATTTTGATGAGAGACCATGTCATTAAGTGTAGAGATCGCGACATCAAGATTTTGTGAAATGTCTTCTACATTCTCAATGAGATCTATTTTGTCTTGTCCGTTTTTTGCTTCATTTAGTAATTGCACCACTAAGCTTAAATTACTGCTATGCGATCTTAAATTATGAGAAACCACATGGGCAAAATTGAATAACCGGGAATTTTGTGCAGCAATAATATCTAAGGAATTCTGTAAATTAAGTTCGTTGCTCTTATTTTCATCAATATTTTGCAATACTCCTCGAATCCCTATAATTTGTTGCTCCTCATTATAAACCGGTTTTCCGGTGGCTTGCACCCAAAATTCTCGTCCATAAAGGGTTACCATCTTAAGTTCTGTCTTAAATGGGATCCCATATTTTTCGCATTTCTCGAATATAGAATTTGCCTGTTCCTGATGTTCAGGAGCATAAAATTGTAATCTTTTATCGTAATCGGGATTAAAATCCTTCGGGCAATCCAATATCTTTTTTGTAACATCGTCCCAATAGATCGATTTTGTTGTTACATCAACATACCAGCCACCGGTTGTGGTCATTTCTGCAGTTTCCCTGTAATAGAAGAAATTCTCTTCTATGGTGTATTGATCTCTTTTAGATTGATGAATATTTACAAATAACAATACTGCAGTTTCTGCATAGGTATTGTCTTTCCTTTTTAAATTCCGGCACTCAAACCATCTAAACTTGTCATTCTTAAGTTTCAATCTTATTTCCTGATTCAAATCCTGTTCGCCAGAAGTAAGATTTTCAAAAGCCACGCGATAATCATAGCGATAGTCCTTGTGAAGGACATTATTCATAAAATGTTCAAATAGGGATTCATCGGCTGGGGGAACGCCAACCAAGGCTTCAAAATGATCTGACCAGGTTATTTCTTTTGTAAGAAGATTGATTTTCCAATAGGCAATGTCAAAGTCTTCTAAAATATTATTTAACTGAAGGTCGTTGAGCATCAATTATCTATCTAGGTTTTTTAAATGTAAGGCAATGTTAAAAGCAAAGCAAATATAGTCTGTTATTTTTTATAAACATACGTTTTATGGGGTGTAACACAGTAATCGAGTGCAATATCACTATTTTCAAGTTCGGGAATCAAGTTTTCTGGCTCAAAAAATGAAACTCCTACTTTTATAACACCCGGTTTGCAGGACGCAAGAAAGATATCATAAAAGCCTTTCCCGTATCCCAGTCTATGCCCGGTTAGATCGAATGCAAGAAGCGGTACAAAAACAACATCTATTTTTTTTGTGGGAATTTCTATTCCATCTACCGGTTCCGGGATATTCCATTTATTCTTCCTTATAACGGTGCTGTCTGTAAGTAAAAAGTTTTGTAGTTGTCTTGTGCTAAAATCACTTTTCGAAATCACTACATTTTTATCCTTTCCTTGTAAAATGTGTAGGATGAATTCAGTTTCAATTTCTTTCCTTTCAGTAATACTTAGAAAAAGATGATAATATTCCAAGTCCCATATAGGAAGCTGAAGTAGTTTATTTGCAATTTCAAGACTAAATTCTTCAATTTGATCATTGGTCAATTGGTCCCTTAAAGCCTCATATTTTACGCGTAGTTTATTCTTCATCTGCTAATTTATTTGGCACTGAAAAATGGAATATGGCGTCTCCTTGATAGACAATAGGCGATTCGTTCACATTTATTATATATCCGGAATGAGAGGCAATTACTTTATGTCTAAATTTCCCGTAGGGATCTGTAATTGTGGCTATATATTCCCCTTTTTCCACATGCTTCCCGCACATGATCTTCACATGAAGTAAACCACTATATTTTGCACGCATCCAGGTGCTGGTTTCTATGATAATACTATCTAAAGGTGGATCTTGGCATTCAAAACGAGGCTTCAACATTTGTAGATGCCTTAGAATTCTCATGGTCCCATCCACACCAAATTTTGCTATATCCTTATTGCTGTCTAAAGATTTCCCTCCCTCAAATAAAAGCACTGTTTTTCCTAATCTTTTACAGGTTTCACGATAGGATTTTCCAATGGTCTTGGAATAATAAGTGAAAGGAGCATTGAATATTTTAGCGAATTTAATCCCTTCTTCGTCGTCCTTCTGAATTCTTATTTGCGCCACATTAAATCTGCTGGCACCTCCAGTATGGAAATCCAAACAAAAATCGGCTACCGGAAGAATTTTTTGAACGAACTGATACGCAAACCTACTTGCTAAAGAGCCGTTTTTAGTTCCGGGAAAAACTCTGTTTAGATCCCTGCCATCCGGAAATTCACGCGATAGACTTAAAAAGCCAAAAACATTTACTACCGGAATACAGATCACCGTTCCTATCACAGGTTTATTAATCCCTTTAGAAATTAATTGGCGAACAACCTCAACGCCATTAATCTCATCCCCGTGGATCCCAGCGGTAATAAGAACTACAGGGCCAGGCTTTTTAGAGCGTTCAATAATTACCGGAACCTCTACAGAGGTGGTGGTATATAATTTAGCCATATTAAGGTTGATGACTGCACCTTGACCGGGCAAAATTTTCTTACCCAAGATCTCTAAAACATTGCTTTTATTTATGTGAGCCATATTTATGAATGTCTTTCAATATATCTAATAATCGTTTTTGCAATATCTTTTCCGGTTGCGGTTTCTATACCCTTTAATCCCGGTGACGAATTTACCTCTAATATAAGTGGTCCTCTAGAACTTTGTAACATATCTACCCCCGCAACTCCCAAGCCCATTGCTTTTGCGGCTTTTATTGCAGCAGCTTCTTCTTCATCGGATAATTCGATTACACTGGCCGTTCCTCCTCTGTGAAGATTCGATCTAAATTCACCTTCTTTTCCCTGGCGTTTCATTGCGCCTACAACTTGACCGTCTACAACCAGCGCTCTCACATCTGCGCCTCCAGCTTCTTTAATAAACTCTTGAATGATCACTCTTGCCTGTAAGCCATTAAATGCCTCGATCACAGATTCAGCTGCATTTTGGGTTTCAGCTAAAACCACTCCCAAACCTTGAGTTCCCTCAAGTAATTTAATAATTAAAGGAGCGCCTCCCACATGAGCGATCACTTCCCCAACATCTTTGGAGTAGTTGGTGAAAATTGTTTTTGGCAATCCTAAACGCGCTCTAGACAATACCTGTAAGCTTCTTAATTTATCCCTGCTTCGCATTAAAGATTGGGAAGAAGTTGTGGTAAAAACCCCATTCATTTCAAACTGCCGAACAACTGCCGTACCATAAAATGTAATGGATGCACCAATTCTTGGAATCACAGCATCTGTAGATTCTAATAACTTTCCCTTATAAAAAATATAGGGTTTTCTTTTTTCAATGATTAAGTCACATTTTAGGGGATCTATTACCTCTACGTGATGATCTCTTTTTTTAGCAGCCTCTACAAGGCGCCTAGTAGAATAAAGACTGCTATTTCTTGACAGTATTTTTATGTTCATTTAACTTCAAATTATAAGAGACATCAATTAACTCGGGATCGACAATGAATTTTTTGGTAAGAAATTTTCTACCAATTAACACGGGGAACCTCATTTCCTGTCGAGCAGACAAAGAAAGTGAGATTTTATAAAGTTTATCAAAAATTTTAATGGTGGATTGTACCTGAAATCTCTTCTGAATAATACCGTTACTGCTTTTTACAAACACAATATCATAATCCCTAAAGGTAATCTCGGTTCCATTATATAGTGGATGTTCTTCATCTAAAAATGTGCAATGTATGGCATCTTCTTGTTCAACAATATTATTACAATGGATAGAGGATGTATACGCTCCAGTATCTATTTTAATTGCGATATTTTCCATTTTCAACAATGGAAAATCGGCTTTATCAAATTTTCCGATTACTCTTTTTTCCATGAGTGCAAGGTACTAAATTGATTATTGCGAATGATTTTAACATCCTGAAATACTTATTTATGTAATTAAGAAAAGCTTCAGAAAGATCAAGTTGTTCAAAAATGAACTGATTTTTGAACCTAGGAAAAATTTAACAAATGCTTGAGGCTAAAATTTAATGCTCACGGGAATATGTAATATATTTGAGAAAATGGAAACAACTCCCCTAAAAATTCAATTACAAACGCTACCCGACAGACCCGGAGTTTATCAATATTACGATAAAAACGGTAAGATCTTATATGTAGGGAAAGCTAAAAATCTTAAAAAAAGGGTCACTTCTTATTTTACAAAATCTCATGACAACCATAGAATAGGCGTGATGGTTAAGAAAATCTATGACATTAAACATATTGTGGTAAGTTCTGAAACAGACGCTCTATTGCTGGAGAATAATCTTATTAAAAAATATCAGCCACGATTTAATGTGATGTTGAAAGATGATAAGACCTATCCTTGGATATGTATTAAAAATGAGCGTTTTCCTCGTGTATTTCCTACCAGACGATTAATAAAAGATGGGAGTGAATATTATGGACCTTTCACCAGTTTTAAGACCGTAAACACCCTATTAGAGCTTATTAAAGGCTTGTATCAGCTACGTACGTGTAATTACGATTTGGCTGAAGAAAAAATTAGAAATGGAAAATACAAGGTATGTCTTGAATACCATTTGGGTAATTGTAAGGGCCCCTGTGAGGGTCTTCAAGCAGAAAAGGAATACAGCGAGAACATCGACGCGATTCGGAATATTGTTAAAGGGAATTTCAAAGAATCCCTTCAATTATTTCATCAGCAAATGAAGGATCATGCAGAAAAAATGGAATTTGAAGATGCCCAAAGGATCAAGGAAAAGATCCATGTATTAGAAAATTATCAATCTAAATCTACTGTTGTAAATCCAAAGATCAATAATGTAGATGTTTTCTCGATTGTGAGTGATGAAGGATATGGATATGTGAATTTTTTGCAGATCTCCCATGGAGCTATCATTCGTTCTCATACCATCGAGATGAAGAAGAAATTAGATGAGACAGACAAGGAGTTGCTGGAACTAGGAATAATTGAAATAAGACAACGATTTAGCTCGATGTCTAAGGAAATTTATGTGCCCTTTAAAGTAGATGTTGGGGAAGAAATAAAGATCACTGTCCCAAAACTAGGAGACAAAAAGAGCATTATAGACCTATCTCATAGAAATGCAAGATATTACAGACAAGAGCAATTCAAACAAATGAAAATTGTAGATCCGGACAGGCATGTAAATAGAATCATGGCTCAAATGAAGGAGGATCTTCGATTAAGTGTTGAGCCCAGACATATAGAGTGTTTCGATAATTCTAATATTCAGGGAACCAATCCCGTTGCTGCATGTGTTGTCTTCAAAAACGGAAAGCCCAGTAAAAAAGATTATCGTAAATTCAATATTAAGACTGTAGAGGGGCCCGATGATTTTGCGTCTATGGAAGAAGTTGTTTTCCGAAGATATAAACGATTGCTTAATGAAGAAGAGCCGTTACCTCAGTTAATAATAGTAGATGGTGGGAAAGGTCAGCTTTCTTCAGGATTAAAAGCGTTGGAAGCCCTAGGATTACGAGGCAAAATAGCGATAATAGGAATTGCAAAAAGGTTAGAAGAACTGTATTATCCAGGAGATTCCATTCCCTTGTATTTAGATAAAAAATCTGAAACCCTGAAGATCATCCAGCAATTACGGAATGAAGCGCATAGGTTTGGAATTACTTTTCATAGAAATAAACGTAGTAGTGAAGCACTAAATACAGAGTTAGAATCTATAATTGGCATTGGAGATAAAACGGTAGTAGAATTGTTGAAGCATTTTAGGTCGTTAAAAAGAGTAAAAGAAGCTACCTTAGAGGAATTAGCACCAGTTATAGGCCTTTCTAAAGCAAGTATCATCTATAATAAATACCATCCCGAATAAATGAAAAACTTCCTGCTACTAATTTTATTTCTCCTTTCTTTTTCTGGTTTTGGTCAGGACAAGGAGGAGTTAAAAGTAGGATTGGTATTAAGTGGGGGTGGCGCAAAAGGACTTGCTCATATTGGAGCCCTTAAAGTAATTGAAGAATCAGGAATTAAAATAGATTATATTGGGGGGAGTAGCATGGGCGCTATTATTGGCGGCTTGTATGCTGCGGGATATACGGCGAATCAACTGGACTCTATTTTTCATGAGATCAACTTTAACATTCTAATTCAAGATGATACTCCCAGAAGTTCTAAAACTTTTTATGAGAAAGAAGAAGCAGAGAAATACGCATTAACCTTACCCTTCGATAAATTTAAGATCTCATTCCCCTCGGGACTTTCCAAGGGACAAAATATTTATAACCTAATGTCCAAACTTACACTTCATCTTAGCGGGGTAAGGGACTTTAGTAAGTTGCCTATTCCATTTTTTTGTGTTGCAGCAGATATTGAAACCGGAGAGCAAGTAATATTAGATAAGGGGTCATTGGCAAAAGCTGTTTCAGCAAGTGGAGCAATCCCCTCTGTTTTTCGCCCGGTAAATATTGATGGTAAAATATTGACAGATGGAGGAGTTATAAATAATTATCCCGTAGCAGAACTTAGAAAGAGAGGTGCAGATATTGTAATTGGGGTGGATGTTCAGGATAGTTTGGCAGATAGGAAACAGTTAAAGGGAGTTTTCGAAATTCTTACCCAGATAAATAATTTTAGGACCATCGCTCATATGGAGGAAAATATTGCCTTAACAGATGTTTATATAAAGCCAAATATTAAAGGGTTTAGCGTGCTTTCTTTTGAAAAAGGTTCGGCAATTATAGATTCGGGAGAAGTAGCGGCAAGAAATAAATTGAAAGACCTCAAACTTATAGTAGCCAAGCAGAACAGAAGAGCTGAACCTCCTATAAAAATAAACAAGATGGATTCAATTAATATTAGTGCCTTAAGTATAGAGGGTAATAGTAGTTATCCTAGGAATTATATTTTGGGGAAATTGAATTTAAAGCATAATTCTAAATACACCGTTAGAAATTTAAATGACGGCATCAATAAATTATCTGCTACAGGAAATTTTAATAAAATCAATTATAGTTTAACCCCCAATAAAGATGAATATACTCTGGCTTTACAATTAGAGGAAAGTCCAAATAAGATGTTACTTAGACTCGCCTTGCATTATGATAATTTGTATAAAAGTGGTGCGCTAATAAACCTCACTAAAAAAAGTTCGATCTTCACAAACGATGTCGCTTCATTGGATGTGGTGTTAGGGGATAATTTTAGGTACAATTTTCAATATTATATAGATAAAGGTTATTATTGGAGTCTAGGAGTAAAATCCAGATATAATGCTTTTAATAAAGGCATCCCCTTCGATTTTGTGGATAACAATTCAGATGTCGATGGGATAGGAATTAATAAGATCGAAGTAGATTATCAGGATTATACTAATCAATTTTATGTAGAAACCCAGTTTAAGCAAATATTTTCTTTTGGGATGGGAATAGAACACAAATTTCTAAAGGTCACTTCAGAAACTTTGGGCGACCTTTCTCTAATTGGAAACCCCAGAGGCACTTTCGAAAAGAGCAATTATTATAGCACTTTCGGGTATTTAAAGCTGGACAGTTTCGATAATAAATATTTCCCTTCCAAAGGAGTGTACTTCGATGGAGATTTTCATCTTTATTTATTCTCTTCAGATTATAATAATAATTTTAATGAGTTCTCTATTGCAAAAGGAACGGTGGGTTATGTGTTTAGCCCATTCAAGAAATTTACGATCAGGATATCTTCAGAAACTGGATTTAAAATTGGTCAGGAAGGCCCCAATTCTTTAGATTTCTTTCTTGGTGGCTATGGAAACGACTTTATAAATAATTTCATTCCCTTTTATGGTTACGATTTTATAAGCATTTCTGGTGATAGTTATATAAAAAGTATGCTGGAATTGGATTACGAAATAGTTAAGAACAACCACATTATTGTAAGCAGCAATTTTGCCAATGTAGAGAATGAGCTTTATACATCGGGAAACTGGCTCTCTACCCCAGATTATTCCGGCTACGCATTAGGCTATGGATTGGAAACTTTTTTAGGTCCTGTTGAAGTAAAATATTCGTACTCCCCAGAGATAAGACAAAATGAATGGTTTTTTAGTGTTGGTTTTTGGTTTTAAATGCAATGGCATTGCATGCAAAAAAAAGTACTTTTGCACTTAATGAATTTTATCACATCCATATCGCTAACTTTTTTATTCCTACTACAAGGATTTGGACTCACTTTAGATTTGTGCTGTGAATTGCCTAAAATTTCTAATCTTTTAGAACATTATGAAGAACATAATGAAGCTTTTGGGGATTCATTTATGGAATTCCTAGAAGAAAATTATTTTACTTTTGATGGTTCACAAAAGCATCATGAAGACTCAAATCATGAAGATTTACCCTTCCAAGGCAGTCATCATTGTTGTTCCCATTCTCTGGTTTATCATTCTTTAGGTAAAGAGCATGTGGTTTTTACAGAGGTTATTCAATTAAAGCCTCAATATTCTATTTATCAATCTACATTCTATTCAGAATTTTTAGACTCCCCCTTTCAACCTCCGCAAGTATAGTTTTATAGGTTCTTAAAAAATTTAATTAGATCGACTCTTAAGGGTTGATGGTAGTATTTATATTCTTAAAACAACTTTTTTCAACTTTCTTTTAATTTACATTCAAATTAATTATGCTTAATAGTATTATAAAATTTTCCATTACCAATAAATTGGTGATAGGATTACTCACTTTTGGATTGATGCTTTGGGGATTCTATTCCTTAAACCAATTACCAGTAGATGCAGTACCAGATATCACAAATAATCAAGTACAAGTAATTACCACCTCACCTAACTTGGCCGCGGTAGAAGTGGAGAGACTCATTACTTTTCCTATAGAAATCACCATGGCCACAATTCCCGAGATCGAAGAAATACGATCGTTCTCGAGATTTGGATTATCGGTGGTTACAATTGTTTTTGAGGAAAATACAGATGTTTATTGGGCAAGGCAACAGGTGAATGAACGTCTTACCGAAGCCCAATCCCAAATACCACCTTCTGCAGGAAAACCCGGGATAGCCCCGTTATCTACCGGTCTTGGGGAAATATATCAATATGTCATTACCACTGAAGAGGGTTATGAGGATAAATATGACGACACGGAACTGAGAACAATTCAAGACTGGATTATTCGCCGACAATTACTTGGCACGCCTGGAGTGGCCGATGTTAGTAGTTTTGGTGGACATTTAAAGCAATATGAAATTGCAATAGCACCCGAACGTTTAAATGCCATGAATGTATCTATAAGCGATATTTTTAAGGCATTAGAATCCAATAATGAAAATACCGGAGGGGCTTATATTGAAAAAGGAAATAACGCCTTGTTTATTAGAAGTGAAGGACTAGTTGGCTCTCTAGAGGACATCGGTAATATTGTAGTGAAGAACAATCCCAGTGGAGCTCCTATATTAATTAAAGATGTAGCCAAAGTCCAAATTGGAAGTGCAGTTAGATATGGTGCCACTACCCGGAATGGGAAAGGAGAAGTGGTAAGTGCTATTGTGATGATGCTAAAAGGCGCAAATTCTGCGGAAGTTATAGAAAGCATCAAGCTTAAAATGGAAGACATTCGGAAAACCTTACCAGAAGGGGTCGTAATAGAACCGTTTTTAGATAGAACTAAATTGGTGGACAATGCAATAAGTACCGTAACCACAAACCTAATTGAAGGAGCGCTAATTGTAATTTTTGTGTTGCTGTTGTTGTTAGGAAATTTAAGAGCAGGGCTTATCACCGCATCGGTTATCCCCTTAGCTTTACTTTTCGCGTTTGGAATGATGCATGTTTTTGGAGTGTCAGCGAATCTTATGAGCTTGGGAGCTATCGATTTTGGGTTAATTGTAGATGGAGCGGTGATCATCGTGGAAGCTACACTTTTTCATCTGGGAGCATTAAAAATCAGTCGAAAGCTCACCCAGAAAGAAATGGATGTCGAGGTGTACAAATCGGCCAGTAAAATTAGAACTTCGGCGGCTTTTGGGGAAATAATTATCCTTATTGTTTATCTGCCTATTTTGGCTTTGGTAGGAACCGAAGGGAAAATGTTTGGACCTATGGCACAAACCGTGAGTTTTGCCATTTTAGGAGCATTTATTTTGTCATTAACCTATGTGCCAATGATGTCTGCTTTAGCCTTAAGTAAGAAAACTAATCACAAACCAAATATTTCAGATAAGATTATGGCTTTTTTCAATAGGATTTATTCTCCGTTGATAAAAAGAGCGATGAATTTTAGAATAGGGGTTTTGCTAATCACTTTAGGGTTGTTTATAGCTTCCTTGCTTGTTTTTCTGAATATGGGTGGAGAGTTTATTCCAACGCTAGAAGAAGGGGATTTTGCCGTAGAAACTCGTGTAATGACAGGGAGTTCATTAAATAGTACTATAGCAGCAACCACTAAAGCTGAAAAGATCTTACTGGATAATTTTCCTGAAGTAGAACAGGTGGTTTCAAAAATTGGTTCTGGAGAAATTCCCACAGATCCAATGCCTATTGAAGCTGCCGATCTTATGATCATTCTAAAAGATAAAGACGATTGGACATCAGCATCTTCCAGAGAAGAATTGGCCGATAAAATGAGCGAAGCCTTGGAGGTAATTCCGGGAGTGACCTTTGGTTTTCAACAACCCATCCAAATGCGATTTAATGAATTGATGACGGGAGTAAGACAGGATGTTGCTATCAAGATATATGGGGAAGATTTGGATGAACTTTCCAATTATGCCCAGAAAATCGGGAATATTGCTGAAAATGTAGAGGGTGCCACAGATATATATATTGAAGAGGTGACCGGAGTAGCTCAAATTGCTATTAAGTTTAAAAGAGATCAGATAGCAAAATATGGATTAAACATTCGAGATGTGAATCAAAGTATCCAAACTGCTTTTGCAGGAGCTTCAGCAGGTTTGGTTTATGAAGGAGATAGAAGATTTGATATGGTGGTGCGATTAGAAAAGCAGAAAAGGCATAATCTGGAAAGCGTACAAAATCTGTATTTAACAGCACCAGATGGGAGAGAACTTCCCCTAAACCAGGTAGCCGAGGTAAGTATAGAAGATGGTCCTTATCAAATTCAACGAGACGATACCCACAGAAGAATTGTAGTTGCTTTTAATGTTAGGAACCGAGATGTTGAAAGTGTTGTAGAGGAAATAAGTGCTAAGATAGATGAGGAAATAAGTTTTGCGCCCGGATATACCGTTGGGTATGGTGGGCAATTTGAAAACCTTCAGGAAGCAACAAAAAGACTGAGCTATGCGGTTCCATTGGCTTTATTGCTCATATTTATCTTGCTATATTTCACTTTTGGATCTATAAAACAAGGGATACTAATTTTTACTGCAATCCCACTTTCTGCTATTGGTGGTGTGTTTGCACTCTATTTTAGAGATCTCCCTTTCAGTATTTCTGCCGGAGTTGGTTTTATTGCTCTTTTTGGAGTAGCCGTTCTTAATGGGATTGTGCTGATAGCCGAATTTAACCGACTTAAGAAAGCAGGGATTACAGATGTTTTTCAAAGAGTATATCAAGGTACTTCCACCAGATTACGACCAGTGATCATGACAGCTTCGGTTGCATCTTTAGGGTTTTTGCCAATGGCACTTTCCGGTTCATCGGGAGCAGAGGTGCAGCGCCCGTTAGCTACGGTTGTTATAGGAGGATTAATTTCAGCAACCTTGCTTACATTAATAGTACTTCCAGTATTGTATTATTATTTTGAAAAAGGATGGAGAAAAACACCAAAAGCAGCAATCTTATTTGTGATTTTTGGGCTTGGCTTCGGAAATGTTGGGTTTTCTCAAGAAAAAGATCCCATTAAAAGGTATTCATCTTTAGAGGAATTAATTACAACAGCAATTAAAAACAACCCTGAAGTTAAAGCGACTGAGTTTAAAACAGAGCAGGTAGAAGCCTTACAAGGCACTTCCTGGAATCTTCCTAAAACAGAATTCAATGGGGAATATGGTCAAAATAATAGTATTTATGATGACGATCTCCGGTTGAGTGTAAGTCAGCGATTCGAGTTTCCTTCTGTATATATAAATAGATCAAAATTGAATAAGGCTGAGGTAAAAAGCAGTGAACTCTTGGAAGCCCAAACTAAAAACGAACTAATAGCACGTGTAAAATCGGCGTATTTTAAGTTGCTGGCTGAAAAAAACAGACGAGAGATCTTCTTACGTCAAGACAGTATTTATGTCAATTTTAATAGAGCAGCAGAGATTCGGTATAAAACAGGGGAGAGTAATATTTTGGAACGCGCCACAGCAAATTCGAGGGTTGCTGAAATTAAGGTACTGCAAGCAAAAAATAAAGTTGCCATAAAAAGACAGCAAAGAGAATTACAAGAATTGTTGAATGAAAATGAATTGGTAGATGTTCCATATATAGATGCTAAATTTCTATTACAACCTCAAAATTCGTTTGTTCAAGAGGATAGTTTAAATAATCCTAGCCTACAGTGGTATGAACAGCAAATAGAAGTTGCTCTATTAGAAAGAAAGGTTGAAGCAGCAAAGCTTTTGCCCGATCTAACAATTGGATATTTTAATCAGTCTTCTAATGGGCCTGGGCTAAACCTTGCAGGAGAAAGCGTATTATATGATTCTTCTGACAGATTTTCCGGGGTGCTTATTGGAATTGCACTTCCCATTTGGGCAAAACCGCAACTTTCAAAAATTAAAGCGGGAGAATTTAAAGCAAAAGAAAGGGAAGAATCGAACCTGGCAATAATCAATAAAATGAATACTCATTTCGAGATTTTAATAGACAGGTTAGAACAACTTCAAAAAAGTCTTGATTTTTATAAAGAAAATGCCCTCCCACAAGCCGAGTTGCTATTTAAACAGGCGCAAAGAGGCTTCAAAGAAGGCGAAATTGGATATGTAGAATATACACAAGGCTTGGATAGAGCTGCAAAAATAGAATTAGATTATTTAGAGATCATCAATCAATTCTACCAAACCAAAACAGATTTAGAATTCATTACCGGAAACCAAAACTAAAAGCATCGAAATGAAAAATATAGTATCAAAATTCGCATTAGCAATTCTTTTCATCTCTATAGTGAGTTGTGGGGAATCCTCGTCAGAAGAAAAAACAGAGGTGAAAGCTGAGCAACATTCAGAAGAGAACGAAAACCATATTGAATTAACGAACGAGCAGCTTAAGAATACCAACATAAAAATAGGTAAGGCCGAGATGCGCTCTCTGGGAAGTGAGATTAGTGTGAATGGAAATATAGATGTGCCGCCACAAGGCAATATCTCTATTAATATCCCTTATGGTGGCTATTTAAAATATACTGAAATGCTACCAGGAAGTAAGGTGAAAAAAGGTCAATTATTGGCGGTTATAGAAAACCCGATGTTCGTAGATATTCAGCAAGAATATTTAGAAGCAGTCGCAAAAGGAGAATATTTAAAGACAGATTTCGAACGTCAAGAAACGCTTTATAAAGAGGAGGTTTCTTCAGCAAAAGTATATCAACAAGCTAAAAGTGCATATAATACCAATCGAGCTCAAATAAATGGGATGGAAGCTAAATTGCGATTAATAGGAGTAAATTTAAAAAGCTTGAAAACGGGTAAGGTTAGCTCTGCTGTAAATATTTATTCTCCGGTAACGGGGCAAGTGCGAGAAGTTTTTAGCAACATAGGAAAATATGTGGGCCCTGAAGATATAATCATGGATGTTACAGATGCCACAGATCTTCACGTAGAACTTACTGTATACGAAAGTGATATAACAAAAGTACAAACAGGGCAAAAAATTAGATTTACCTTAGCGAATAAGCCTGAAAGTTGGAAAGAAGCTGAGGTATATTTGATTGGAAGTGGCGTTCGTGACGACAGAAGCATTACAGTGCACGGCCATTTATTAAAGGAGTATGAAGATTTATGGCCGGGAATGTTTGTAAATGCAAGGATTGAGACGGGAACTTCAGATAGTTATACATTACCAGAAGATGCGGTAGTTAGGTTCAATTCTAAAAACTATATTTTTATTAGTAAAGGGGAGCACAAGGAGGATGGAAAAGAAAAGCATAACTTTGAAATGGTTGAAGTGAATTTAGGTACTTCGGAAGCGGGAATCATTCAGGTAGTTGCAATTAATTCCGATTTAGATTTTACCGAGGCGGCAGTTGTAATAAAAGATGCCAACACTTTACTTGCCACTGCAAAGAACAGTGATGATGGCGGAGGCCATGGGCATTAATCCCACATGGAGGGTTTAATTACCTGTCCCGATAATAATTGGGAGGTCTCTAATTTTTAAAAGTAGTATCCAATTAATTTCGCCTTGACCCGAGATACTTGATTAAACAAACTGAAATGATTAAAGATGTCGATAATTTATTAGAGCAAAAGAAAATAAGACCCACTGCAATGCGCATCCTTATTTTTAAATTCTTGAAAGTACAGAAAGTGGCTACAAGTCTCACAGATATAGAAAACGCCTTTGATAAATCTGAACGCACAACTTTGTACAGAACGCTTAAAACTTTTGAGGAGCATGGAGTTGTACATACCATAGATGATGGCTCTGGTGTTACAAAGTATGCGCTATGCGAAGATAATTGCCAATGTGATGTGGAGACAGATCTACATCTACACTTTCATTGCAATCATTGCAACGAAACGGTTTGTTTAACCAATCATAAAATCCCTCAAATTAATCTGCCTGAGGGCTATTTGGCGGAAGATGTTAATCTGGTGGTAAAAGGGGTTTGTGATAAGTGTAATCTGCTTTAATGCACTACAATTGCAGGGGCTTAGGCTGTATTTTTGCGTAAATTTAATATAGCCTACATGCCAAGTAAAAAGATTGTTTTAGAAGATGCAACCCAAGATTGTTGTGGGACTTGTGACTCTACTGCTGAAAGATCAAAACTCAACATTTATCTACCGGCCTTATTCAGCTTTTTAACGCTGACAATAGGTTTAGTGATCGATAATTTTTTAGAAACCAGTTTTTTTAACGGCTGGTTTAGAATAGGATGGTACATTTTAGCCTACCTACCTGTTGGGTATCCGGTATTGATGCTCGGGCTTAAAAACATTCTTAAAGGAAATTTTTTCACTGAATTTTTCTTGATGTCCATCGCTAGTATTGGTGCCTTTGCAATAGGAGAATACCCAGAAGGGGTTGCGGTAATGTTATTTTATGGGATAGGGGAATTGTTTCAAGCCTCTGCAGTAAAAAAGGCAAAAACGAATATTAAAGCACTCTTAGATGTTCGGCCAAATATAGCTTCAGTATATCGAGATGGGGCCTTTTTGCACGTGCACCCGGAAGATGTTAGGGTGGGAGAATTAATTCAGGTTAAAACTGGTGAAAGAATTCCCTTAGATGGTAAATTAATATCAGAAAAGGCAGAATTGAATACCTCGGCACTTACCGGAGAAAGTAAACCGCAAATTATTAGAAAAGGTGAAACCGTGTTAAGCGGTTCTATCAATTTAAATGGGGTAATAGAAGCGGAGACCACAAAAGAATTTAATGAAAGTGCTGTTGCAAGGATTATTGAATTGGTTCAAAATGCGAGTTCCAGAAAGGCTAAAACAGAACTGTTTATAAGAAACTTCGCTAAGGTATACACTCCATTTGTGGTGATCTCTGCAATCCTACTAACAGTTTTGCCATATTTTGTGGTAGAGTATTATGTTTTTTCAGATTGGTTGTATAGAGCGCTTATTTTTCTAGTAGTGTCCTGTCCATGTGCTTTAGTGATCTCTGTGCCACTAGGATATTTTGGCGGATTGGGAGCAGCTTCAAAAAACGGAATTTTATTTAAAGGCGCTTCCTATTTAGATGAGATCACTAAGATAAACACCCTTGTTATGGATAAAACCGGGACTGTTACCAAAGGGGTTTTTGAAGTTCAAGAAGTTGAGGTTAACGGAATTGAAAAGGAAGAATTTTTAAATTACCTGATTGCATTAGAAAAGAAATCTACACATCCTATAGCTCGGGCCATAGTTAAAGGCACACCAGCATCCCAAAATTTTTTGGCAGAAGACATTAGAGAGATTTCCGGGATGGGATTATCGGGCAAAGTGAATAATAAAAAAGTGCTTGCCGGGAATTCCGGATTATTAGATAAATTTAATATTGAGTATCCAGATTCCCTTCATTCTATAGTTGACTCCATTGTTTTATTGGCTATCGATGGAAAATATGCAGGTTATGTAACCATCGCAGATGAACTAAAAGAAGCTGCAAAAGAGAGTATTTTACAACTGAAAAAATATGGAATAAATAAGATCGTGATGCTCTCAGGCGATAAGGATTCTATTACTCAGAAAGTGGCAAATGATCTTGGGATCTCCGAAGCTAAAGGAGCGTTAATGCCAGAGGAAAAACTGAAGGAAGTTGAAGCATTAAAAAAGCAATTGGGCAGAAAAGTAGCCTTTGTAGGAGATGGAATTAACGACGCTCCGGTTTTAGCTGTGAGTGATGTTGGAATTGCCATGGGTGGCTTAGGTAGCGATGTTGCGATTGAAACTGCAGATGTAGTGATACAAACAGATCAGCTCTCAAAAATTTTAACGGGGATTAGAATTGGGAAATCCACTCGTAATGTGGTTTGGCAAAATATAGCTCTTGCTTTCGGGGTTAAAGCCCTGGTAATAATTTTAGCTGCTGTGGGAATGGCAACCATGTGGGAGGCGGTTTTTGCAGATGTAGGGGTGGCATTTTTAGCAATCTTGAATGCCATAAGACTGCAAAAAATGGATTGGAATTAATGGGGTATTATTATTTATAATCTTCAATTTTTAGAATAATCTAAGGAGTGTAACTATGTGCCACTCCTTTTACTTTTAAGGCTTCTTTAGTATATTTTTGATATAAAAGCGCGATATTTGTTACACTTGACAGCAAACTTCACAGTAGTTAGTGACAAGTTTTATTTGCTGATGTTTTTTAACTAAAAAATTGAGACCTCATGCCTTTTTATCATAAGCTAGGGAAGATTCCACATAAGCGGCATACCGTATTCAAAAAACCGGATGGCAGCTTGTATTACGAGCAGTTGTTTGGAACTATTGGTTTCGATGGAATGTCTTCAAATCTATATCACGAGCAAAGACCAACTCAGGTAAAAGAAATTAAAGGCAGTTACAGCGTTAAGCCTAAAATAGCCAAAGAAAACAATATAAAGTCTTACAGGCTAAAAGGGTTCCAGATTAAACCTGAAAAGGATTATTTGGAAAGCCGAAAAGTGGTTTTGACTAACAGCGATGTAGACATCACCTTGGCCGCTCCACGGCAGTCCACAACAGATTATTTTTATAAGAATAGTGATTCAGATGAGCTTCTGTTTATACATAAGGGAAGCGGGAAATTAAGAACGCATTTGGGCAACTTGGATTTTAAATATGGCGATTATTTATTGATTCCGCGAGGCACAATTTATAAGCTGGATTTCGATGATGAAAACAACAGGTTGTTCATTGTAGAATCCAGAAGACCTATTTATACTCCTAAAAGATATAGAAACTACTTCGGGCAATTATTAGAGCATTCTCCATTTTGTGAGCGTGATCTTCGCCAGCCTTACGAGTTGGAAACCAATAATGAAACAGGAGATTTTTTAATTAAGATCAAGAAGAAAGGGGAGATTTTCGACATGATCTATGCTACGCATCCATTTGATGTTGTGGGATACGACGGTTATAATTATCCGTATGCTTTTTCTATTCATGATTTTGAACCTATAACAGGAAGAATTCATCAACCGCCTCCTGTGCATCAAACTTTTGAGACCGATGCTTTTGTGGTTTGTAGTTTCTGTCCTAGAAAATACGATTATCACCCGGAGAGTATTCCGGCCCCATATAACCATAGTAATATAGATAGCGATGAGGTATTGTATTATGTGGATGGCGATTTTATGAGCAGGAATGATATTGAAGAAGGACATATTTCGCTACACCCTGCCGGAATTCCTCATGGACCACACCCGGGAGCAGTAGAGCGAAGTATTGGCCAAACTGAAACTGAAGAGTTAGCAGTGATGGTAGATACTTTTAAACCGCTTATGGTTACTGAAGATGCAATGAAAATTGCAGATGATAGTTATCATAAATCATGGTTAGATCATTAAAACTGAATTAGGGAATTAGGGGATTAGAAAATTGGGCTTATGACTTTTAATGAGCGGTATAAGGATAATGTTATTCTAATTAAAAGTTTTGAATTTTCTAAAAACATTATAGCATTTGCAGAAAGCCTCGAACGGGAAAGAAAACATGTAGTTTCCAACCAATTAATTAAATCGGGGACTTCAATTGGAGCGAATGTCAAAGAAGCTCAAAATGGAGAAAGCAAGAAAGATTTTATACATAAACTTAAAATAGCCTTAAAAGAAGCAGATGAAACGGGATATTGGTTTTTTTTATGTGATGAAATGGATACATATCCAAGCTGTAAGCAGCTATTAAAAGAATTGGAATCAATAATTAAAATTTTAAATAAGATAATAAGTTCAACTACTATTAGATTGAACAATAGTAAATCAAATTGAATATTTGTCTTGAATCAGAAAATAGTAATTATCTCATTTTCTAATCATCAAATTTTCTAAAACACTTTAACAATGAGCACAGATAACACCTCTTTACATTTAGAAAAAATAATTCCACAAGCAGAAGATTTTTTGCCTTTGTTGGGAACAGATTATGTAGAACTTTATGTTGGTAATGCCAAGCAGGCAGCCTATTACTACCAAAATGCATGGGGTTTTCAGCCTGTTGCATATTCAGGATTAGAAACAGGAAGAAAAGACAGCGTGTCTTACGTATTACAACAAGATAAAATAAGGATAGTTCTTACCTCTCCTTTAGAGCCTAATGGGCCAATAAATGAGCACATCAATAAACATGGAGATGGAGTGAAAGTGGTTGCCCTTTGGGTAGACGATGCTAGAAAAAGCTACGAAGAAACCACAAAGAGAGGTGCGAAATCTTATGTAGAGCCTTATGTTATAGAAGATGAAAATGGAACTGTTGTTTTATCCGGTATCCATACTTATGGGGAAACCGTGCATTTATTTGTAGAACGAAAAAATTACTCAGGGACATTTATGCCGGGGTATAGAGCCTACACGCCTAATTTTAAATCGGAACCAACTGGATTAAAATTTATCGATCACATGGTTGGTAACGTTGGTTGGAATGAAATGAATAAATGGTGTGAGTTTTACGCAAAAGTGATGGGCTTTGCGCAATTGGTTTCTTTTGACGATAAAGATATTTCTACAGATTATACTGCCTTAATGAGTAAGGTGATGAGTAACGGTAATGGGAGAATAAAATTCCCCATTAACGAACCTGCTGAAGGAAAGAAAAAATCTCAAATTGAAGAATATATAGATTTCTATAATGGAGCAGGAGTGCAACATATTGCATTAGCAACAGATAACATTATAGATACGGTGACAAAACTTAGAGACAGAGGTGTAGAATTCCTTTATGTTCCAGAATCTTATTACGATACCGTATTGGATAGAGTAGGAGAAATAGATGAAGATCTTGCGCCACTTAAAGAACTTGGAGTTTTAATCGATAGAGATGATGAGGGGTATCTTTTACAGATATTTACCAAGCCGGTTTTAGACCGTCCTACGATGTTCTTTGAGATTATTCAGCGTAAAGGTGCGCAATCTTTCGGAAAAGGTAATTTTAAAGCCTTATTTGAAGCTATAGAAAGGGAGCAAGACTTGCGAGGAACACTGTAATAACAATTAAAAGATTGTTTAGTTAGTAAAACAACAAAAAAATAATTGCCGACTCAATAAATT
>JAGXIJ010000069.1 GCA_024635675.1 Gillisia sp. | reverse complement strand
GATATTAATATGCCTCAAATGGACGGATGGCAATTTTTGGACAGTTTAATTCTTCTTAGACCAAATTTTGTAAATGAAACGATTATTTATATAGTTACTTCTTCGATAACTCTTTCAGATAGAGAAAAGGCCTTGTCTTATAGCGAAGTGTCAGGGTTTTTGAGTAAACCTTTAAGCGTAGAGAAGTTGAAAGAAATAGCGATCAAGCATAAAAAATAACGGTCTTCCCTATTTAATTTAAAATTGAATAATTCGGTTGGGAAACCAGTCTTTTCCTTTCCCCTCCAATACTATATACTTCACACTGGTCATAAAACCTGCTATAACCCTAGTATGGATTTAAACCCATCAGGATTTAACATCTTTTACGGGTTCTGATAATAGCTCATAATTAAGGGATGAGTCCTTATACCACTTCTTACCTTCTATGGTTATCCATTGACCAAATCTATTAGGTAGAAACTTCTGACCTCTTACCTCATTTTGCAGATAGTAGGTATCTTCTATTTGCTTGAGCTCTACATTTAGTTGGTCTATTATTTCTCTCTTTCGGTTTATTTTGGTCATTAATATCTCAACTACCTTATCCTTTCTCATTTTTATCATTTTCTATGGGTGTAATAGTATTGATTTATTCTTATAATTAATCCCAATCATTATCTTGATTCTTTATCAAGCTGTAGGCTTCTTTTATTGTTTACTCCAAGCATTTTAAATAGTTATATTTTTAAATTGTTGAAATTATAGGTGAGTTAAGGTGGTGCCTCCAGCCCCTCCCGAAGGATCGGGATTCGGGGGAACCAGGTCTTATTTTTTTATAAAATTTAAAGTATAGATAATAAAGTTTACGCAGAGTGTATAAATTAAAAAAACCCCAAGACAAAAGTCTAGGGGTTTTTAAGGTGGTGCCTCCAGGAATCGAACCAGGGACACAAGGATTTTCAGTCCTTTGCTCTACCAACTGAGCTAAGGCACCCATTGCTTTATTGCTAATATAAGCCTTTCAAGCGGGTGCAAATATAATTTCATTTTTATTAACCCACAAAGGAAATTTTAAAAAAATGCTTTTGTAACTTCGCTTTTACAATTTAAATCTATGAATTTAGTGATAGATATAGGAAATACGCTGGTAAAAATGGCTGTATTTCAGGGTGATAAGTTAATCAAGAAAAAAATCTCACTGAGGCAAAATTTTTTTAAAAATCTTGATGAATTAGACCATAGTTATCCGAAAATCGAGGATGTTTTGGTCTCTTCGGTATCAAAAACACCTTCCAAGTGGTTGCAAAAACTCGAGGAGGATTATAAAATGATGGTTTTGAACCAAGATCTACCTCAGGTATTTTCCAATTCTTATGTAACTCCCAAAACTTTGGGGAATGATAGAATTGCATTAGTTTCTGCTGCCAGCAAATTGTATCCGAATCAAAATGTTCTTATTATCGATGCAGGAACCTGTATAACATTCGACTTTAAAAATAGCGAAAACCAATATTTTGGAGGAGCGATATCTCCTGGTCTTAATATGAGATATTTGGCCATGAATACGTTTACTGAAAACTTACCCTTGTTAGAACCGGAAGAGGATGTAGATTTAATTGGAAACACAACGATTAAAAGCATGCAATCTGGTGTGATTTATGGAATTACGGCTGAAATTGACGGGGTTATTTCCATGTATAACTCTCAGTTTAAAGATTTAACAATAATTTTGACAGGTGGAGACTCACAATTTTTGTGTAAACGATTAAAAAATAGCATCTTTGCGAACTCAAATTTCCTCCTTGAAGGATTGAATTACATTTTAGAATTTAATAAATCTCAATGATTAAACGATTTATATTAATCGTAGCCTTATTAACCACGGTTGTATCGGCTGCACAAGAAGGAACATCATCCCCTTATTCATTTTACGGAATTGGCCTTACAAAATTTAAAGGTACTGTAGAAAACCAGTCTATGGGAGGTATTCGGATGTTCTCAGATAGCATTCATTTGAATTTGCGAAACCCAGGTTCCTATGGAAGACTTAAATTAACCACTTTTACAGTTGGAGGAAGTCATCAAAGCACCGCTTTAAAAACAGATAGCAATAGCGAATCCAGTAGAACAACTTCTTTGGATTATTTAGCTATTGGGATTCCTACCGGAAAACTAAACTTCGGATTAGGTTTAATTCCATTTACTTCTGTAGGATATAGAATATTGGACACCACAGAGGAAACCTCTAGCAGGTTTACCGGTCGAGGTGGAATGAATAAAGTATTCCTAACTGCAGGATATGCGGTTACCACCGATTTAAGTGTGGGGGTAGATGTGAATTATAATTTTGGAAATATTCAGAATAATTATACGACAGTTCAAAATGGAATTCAATTTGGGTCCAGACACATCAATAGAACAGATCTTCATGGGTTTAATTTAAATTTAGGTTTAGATTACCAAAGAGATTTAAATGAAAACCTTAAATTGTATACGGTAGCAACTTATGCACCGCAAATGGATATCACTGCAGAGAAAATGAGCAATATTGCTACTATTGCAATTAGAGCTGATGGAACCGAGGTAGTTGTAGAGGAAAGTGATGAAACGTTTCCGCAGGGGGATCTTTCTTTACCATCTGAATTAACTCTTGGAGCTGGACTTGGTAAGACCAATAAATGGTTTTTAGGAGCAGAATACGGAAGAGTTTCTGCGAGCGATTATAATTTTAATTCTGGAAATTCTTTTACAGAAGTTCAATATGACAATGCCTCCCAATATAGACTAGGTGGATTTTTTGTCCCAGAATATAATTCGTTAACCAGTTATTTTAGTAGAGTTGTGTATCGTGCAGGATTGCGTTTTGAAGAAACAGGTCTAAACCTTAGTAATGAAGGGATAAATGAGTTTGGCATGTCTTTTGGAGTAGGATTACCCGCAGGGCGAAACTTCACGAATGCAAACATTGGAATTGAGTATGGACAGCGCGGTACAACAAATTCCGGTTTAATTAAGGAGAACTTTTTTAAACTTTCAATAAGTTTGTCATTAAATGATAAATGGTTCTTGCAACGTAAATTTGATTAACCACTATAAACACAAAAAAATGAAAACTAAATTCATATTACTATTATCAGGATTGCTATTAAGCTCTGGTCTAGTTAAAGCGCAATCTAATGTAGACTGTGCAACTAAGGCAGCGCTGGCATATGATGATGCAAAAGCAAAAAGATACGAACAGGCTTATGCTCCTTTAATGGAGGTAAGAGAAAAGTGTCCTACTTATAGTTTGGCTACTTTTCAGTACCTAGATCGTGTCCTAAAAGATAAAATGTCTAAGGCTCAAGGTGCAGAGAAAATTAAGTTGGTTCAAGAGACTATAGATCTTATGAACGATCGTTTAACTCATTTCCCTTCTAAAACAAGTGCTGGTGAAGTACAAGGTGATATCGCAATGCTTAAGTATGACAATGAGATAGGGACCAAAGAAGAGCAGTTTAAAGCTTTTGATGCAGCATTTAAAGCCGATAAAGAAAGTTTTACCAGTGCTAGAGCATTATACGCTTACTTCTCTTTATTAGTAGATCTTCAAGATGAGGGTACAAGAACATTAGAAGATGTTTTTGAAAACTATGACGAAGTTATTTCTAAAGTAGAAGAAGAAGAAAATAAAATGGCTGAATTTCTTGCACCACTTTTAGTTAAGCAAGATGCAGGTGAAGAATTAACAGCTAAAGAGAAAGTACTTGTTAGTAACTCTGAAATTAACCTTAAAGCTTATAGTACTGTAAAAAGCAGTATTAATGGGAAATTAGGACAGAGAGCAGATTGTGATAACTTGATCCCTTTATACAACAAGGATTTTGCTGAAAGAAAAACAGATGTTTCATGGTTGAAAATTGCTTCTGGAAGATTGTCTGCTAAAGATTGTACTGAAGATCCAATCTTCTTTAAATTATCTGAAGCTTTACATACAGCAGAACCTTCTGCAAAATCTGCCCTTTATTTAGGACAATTAGCAGATGCTAAAGGAAATGGTACGCAAGCAATGAAGTATTATAACGAGTCTGCAGAATTGGAAACAAACCCTAGAGATAAGTCTAGAGTTTATATGAAGTTAGCAGATAACTATAAGAAAAAAGGTAGTTATGGACAGGCAAGAACTTATTACAACAAAGCCCTTGCTGCTATGCCATCTGCTGGTAGAGCATATTTGCAAATTGCAGATATGATTGGTAAAAGTGCAAACAACTGTGGTCAAACAACTTTTGATAAGAGAGCTGTATACTGGTTAGCTGCAGAATATGCTGCAAGAGCAGGTCGTGTAGATCCATCTTTAAGCAGTGTTGCAAATCAAACGGTAGCTGCTTACAAAGGTAGAGCTCCACAAAAAGCTGATATCTTTACTGAAGGTAAAGCTGGGCAGAGTGTGAGAATAGGATGTTGGATTGGTGAATCGGTAAGAGTACCTTCATTGTAAAATCAATGATTACATATCAAAAAATAATTACAGGCATTGTCACGGCTATCACCGTGACAATGCTTTTTTCATGTGAAGGCAATTTAAATAGAGTAAGAGCATTAGATCTGCCAGGTGAGAATCCTCAGGCTATAGGGAAGGGACTTAATCTAAAATACACCGACTCTGGAAAAGTTGTAGCCACACTTAAAAGCCCAAAAATGTTGGATTTCACGAATATGGATTTTCCATACAGAGAATTTCCAGACGGCATACAAGTGGAATTTTTTGATGAAAACAGAAAAAAGAATACAGTTACGGCTGATTATGGGGTTATTTACGATGAAACCGGCCTGATAGATCTTCGGGATAATGTGGTTTTAATAACCAGTGATAGTACTAAACTGCGAGCAGAACAATTGTTTTGGGATCAAAAAGCGGGGTGGCTATTTACCGATAAACCGAACACAATACAGTTTCCTAATGGAGCTCGGAATGATGGTCAAGGTTTTGATTCCGATTTAAATTTCACTAATTTTCGTTCCCGTACTAATGTGGGAATACAAATAATAGAAGAGAAAAAGAATGATGAAGTTTTTTAAATATTTTGAATACGCATATCTATTTATTGCCGCATTTTTCCTGTTCGAAGCTTTTAGAATGTGGAACATAGAGAGGAATCGTGCGTATCTTTTTATTTTCTTCGTGGTGATTGCCATTTTTATGTTCTTTTTCAAAAGACGATTTAGGCGGAAACTGGAAAATGACAAGCATTAATTAATATGGAAGTTGAAATATTTATTATAATATGCTGCCTTATTTTATCGGCTTTTTTTTCAGGAATGGAAATAGCATACATTTCTTCCAACAAAATTTTCATTGAAATTGAAAAAAGACAGTCGGGAGTTCTCGCGAATGTTCTTAAAAAACTAACCAAAAAGCCATCCAAATTTATTGCAACCATGTTGGT
>JAGXIJ010000068.1 GCA_024635675.1 Gillisia sp. | reverse complement strand
ATTTTAGGTTCTTATCCGTATTAGATCCTGAAACAAGTTCAGGATGACGTAAGTTGGATATAGTTCCTAAATCAACAACTTTAAATTCTTCGAGTTGTTTTGTTAGCAATCCTGAAGTACAAAATAATTCTTCGGGAGCATTATGTTGAATTTCTTCTGAAAGCTTCCCAAAAGCATCTACTGCCTTCTCGAAAAGCTTATCCATTGCCCCGGATAAAAGCTCCGCATTTTTGATGAAAACCACCGTTTTTGAAGAAACATATTTAAGAAAACTTTCCCTTACTTCATCCAATCGTTTATGCTCCACATTTGGCATCACAGAGATCTTCTTCACTTTATCTGTAGATAGTTGTGTCTCCACATCGAAACTCCGTATACTATCTACCTCATCTCCAAAAAATTCGATTCTATAAGGTTCATCATTACTAAAAGAAAACACATCTATAATACCTCCTCTTACCGAAAATTCTCCGGGTTCGGTTACAAAATCCACTCGTTTGAATTTGTATTCGAACAAGACTTCATTTACAAAATCTAAAGAAAGATGATCGCCAACAGAGATCTTTAAGGTGCTTTTTTCCAGTTCCTTTCTGGTAACTACTTTTTCAAATAAAGCGTCTGGATAGGTAACTATAAGTGCCGGTTTTTTTCTGGAATTAATTCTGTTTAAAACCTCTGCCCGTAAAAGGACATTGGCATTATCTGTTTCTTCCAGTTCGTAAGGCCTACGGTAGCTTCCGGGATAAAAAAGCACATTTTTATCGCCCATTAATTGCTCAAGATCATTCAAATAGTAAGCAGCTTCCTCTTTATCGTTAAATATCAGCAAAAACGGACTTTCAGCATCTTCAAAAGCATTGGAGATCACATAAGACAATGCAGATCCCACCAGACCTTTTAATTGAATTTTTGAAGCTATTTTTTCAGAAGAGGCAATAAAATCCCCAAGTTTCTGCTGTTGCAGAGACTTTGCAAATGTTTGGGCAATAGTAGATTTACTCATTGGCGCAAAGATAATCCCTCGATAGTTCCCCACAAAAGTTTAATGATTATTTGTATTCTTCTACTTCAAAATAATTTCAGTTTTATACATCCAAAAGTGCTTGAAATAGATCAATAAGAAAACAGATCTGGGTTTATGAGCATTTAACGGGCCAAGGGGCTTCACAAATCATTACCCTATTTGTGATATCGATGTTCGAAAAATTGGTATTCAAGAAATTAAAAACCAGAAAATACACATATCCTACTTGTGGCTTCATCTTAAAGGAATAATCTAAATTTACCTGCCATTTACCAATTTATACACAGGGTGCGCCTTTCTATTCACAAAGCCATGATAAGCGATATTCATAAACACAATTAATGCTGCGGCCATAGCAACATATGCCAAATCAGGCTCTAGTGCAATGTTTTTATAATATATACCGATAAATGCCCAAACCCCAACCAAGGCAAATTCTCTCATATTTCTAGTGTAAATCATTAGCAAATTAATTAGCACCGCCACACCAATCATAATAGTTGCCCATAGAGCTTCACTCAGTCCCCAGCCACCCCAAACATATTTCACAAGCACCGAAGAAATGTTAGCAATTGTTGCCACAGTGATCCATCCTGAATACAAACAAATGGGCCACCAAAAGAAAGCGATAGTTTTAAAAGGCGCATCCCAACGTTCCATATTATTAAGTAGAATTAATTTTATAGGACTAAATAAAATAATGAGCATAAAAAATACCGATAGAAAAGCGTACTCATATAACCAAACTACAACCCAAAGTGCATTAGCGACATTTGCTATTATAAACCAAGGGCCTGTTTGAAAGTTCAAATCGTCCTGGTCATTTATAAATGTTTTATATAATTGATAGCCCGCCATTATTAATAAGCTGATATAAATTAACCCCCAAATGGCAAAAGCGTAACTAGCGGGAGTGAATAAAGTATCATTTTCCAGACTAAGCTTTCTTATCGTGTTATTATTGAGTTCTAATATTTGAGAAAAATAGCTCATCATTATTGCGAATAGAACCGACACTAGATTTAATACCGAATGATTTACGTTCATTTTTGCTGAGCTTTTGGTTAGTAAACTAAAATTACTTCTTTTTTAGTAATTGCGAATATGCGGTCGCCTTCGTTTGGCGAGATCCAAAAATTCCCTGTGAATTCCCCAAATGCCGGCATTATTAATTGTTGTTTATTAAGGTAAAAACAACGCAGCTTTACTTTTTAGCACAAAATTAATCGCACGCTAGTTCCCTCACACAAGATTAATAATTATTTGTGCCCGGATTATCGAAAAACATCATAAACAGCGCTTATTTATTGCCATTAAGTCAACAATAGTTAATACAGAATATTTCCCATTGATTTTTTCAAAAGTTTTCATCAATTTTAGTTAGTAAGAGAAAGTTAAGGAATCTCGGTTTTTAGATAAAGCGATTAAGAAAAGATTAGCGAATGTGGAACTAAGAATAATAATGCGATTATTTGATTTCACAAACGTGCAGGTTTAGTTATATTTGCTCCATTAAATTATTCAGAATATGTCATTTGTAGATTTGTTTGGCTCGGGAGAGCATTTACGCAATTTAGGTCACTTTGCAGCTATAGTTAATCTTGCTGCTGTAGATGGTGCCATCAATGCTAAAGAAGAAGCTCAGCTTCAACGATTTGCGCGAAAATTGGATATCGATGAAAGTGAATACAGTAAGGTATTAGAAAATCCTACTGCATTTCCTATTCAGCCACCAAATACAGTAGAAAGACGATTAGAGAGATTACATGATCTTTTTACTATCATATTTTCAGATCATAGCATAGATGAAGAAGAAGCAGAACTTCTAAAGAAGTATGCTATCGGACTTGGATTTTCAAGTGAAACTTCAGATGCCATCATAAAGAGATCTATAGATATCTTTAGTGGACAATTAAGTCTTGAAGATTACAGATATTTATTGAATAGAGAATAGACTAGCGATCCTTCGCAGTCATAAATTGTTCAGCTTTTTCTACCATTT
Organism: Gillisia sp.; assembly: GCA_024635675.1. GTDB lineage: Bacteria > Bacteroidota > Bacteroidia > Flavobacteriales > Flavobacteriaceae > Gillisia. The sequence goes on along the minus strand of JAGXIJ010000068.1, from coordinate 6,636 downwards.
TTGTGCTTCCACAAAAGAATGGAACTCGCTGATGCAATTCTGTTGGCTTAAGGTCTAATATTCTTTGAAAACCATCACTGGCCTTTCCTCCGGCTTGCTCTACTATGAAAGCCATTGGGTTACATTCGTATAACAAACGCAATTTTCCGGAAGAATTCTTTGAACTTTTTGGGTAGATAAATATGCCTCCTTTTATCATATTACGGTGAATATCACTCACCATAGATCCAATGTATCTGGAAGTGTATGGACCTTCAGGTTTTTCCTGCTGGCAATATTTTATATAGTCCTTTACTCCTTGTGGGAAATGAATATAATTCCCTTCGTTTATAGAGTAAATAGTTCCATTTTCAGGGAACTGCATATTTGGATGTGAAAGATACCAAGAGCCCAGTGCAGGATTCAACGTAAAACCGTTTACTCCGTTTCCTGTGGTATAAACCAGCATGGTAGAAGTACCATAAATAATATATCCTGCAGCCACTTGTTTATTACCCGGTTGTAAAAAATCTTCTTTGGTTACCGGAGTTCCCACAGGGGTTACTCTTCTATAAATCGAGAAAATGGTTCCCACAGATACATTTACATCTATATTAGAACTTCCATCTAAAGGATCCATGAGCACCACATATTTATTCTGGTGATCCTTGTTATGACCTTCAATAGTTATAAAATCGTCATTTTCTTCGGAAGCGATCCCACATACAATTTCTCTATTAGTTAGCGTCTTTATAAAAGTCTCATTAGCATAAATATCTAATTTTTGCTGATCTTCTCCCTGAATATTTGTTTCTCCATAAGCGCCAATAATATCAACCAGTCCAGCTTTATTCACCTCATGATTTACAACTTTTGCGGCCAAACGAATAGAGTTGATTAATCTTGATAGTTCCCCGGAGGAATATGCGAAATCCCCTTGGTTTTCAATTATGAATTCACCTAGGGTCTGATTTTTCTTGGACATTATAGTGGGATAATATTAAGTTGCGGCAAAAATATTCAAAATATATAAGTTACTACAACGTTTTCGTCTTTAAAATATTTTTAAGTTCCTTATTTTTGAAATAATAAACTTCCTTATGAAATTTAAAATACGAAAAGCCGAAAAGAAAGATCTCCCTCAAATTCTGGAATTAATTCAGGAATTGGCAACTTTCGAGAAAGAACCAGATGCCGTAGAAATTAATGTAAAAGACCTTGAAAAAGCAGGTTTTGGTGACGATGCATTTTACACATGCTTTGTTGCAGAAACTCCTGAACGTATAGAAGGTATAGCATTAGTCTATTTTAGATTTTCTACCTGGAAAGGGAAAACTGTGCATTTAGAAGATCTTGTTGTTCGCCAAAAAATGCGTGGTACCGGAATAGGAAGTGCATTATATAAACAGGTGATCGCTTATTCTTTAGAACAAGGTGTAAAACGGGCAGAATGGGTAGTCCTCGATTGGAACACTCCTGCTATAGAATTCTATGAACGCAGCGGTGCTAATGTTTTAAGAGATTGGGATACTGTACAAATGGATGAGGGCGCGATGAAAAAATTCTTGAATTTGTAAGAGTTTTCAGGCATTCTGTTTTACCATACCCACCTTATATAAGAATGGTTTGCTAAATTTGTAGAAAAGCAACGATTATGGAATATACGATTAGGGAGGCAAAAAAAAATGATATGCCGCAAGTTCTTGAACTCATCAAAGAATTAGCCGCTTATGAAAATGCATCTAAACAAGTAGAAATAGAAGTTGAAGATCTGGAAAAGGAAGGTTTCGAGAATGGAAATTTTAAATGCTTTGTAGCAGATATTGACGGGAGATTACAAGGAATGGCATTAGTCTATTTCCGGTTTTCTACCTGGAAAGGTCGTACGGTACATTTAGAAGACCTTATTGTAAGAAAAGAAATGCGTGGTACCGGACTTGGAGGTGCTTTATACAAAAGAGTTGTGCAATATGGTCATGATAATGGGGTAAGACGAGTAGAATGGGTAGTTTCTGAAGGCAATAAAAATGCCATTGAATTTTATGAAAACTCCGGAGCCGATATTAAGAAAAACTGGTACACCGTGCATATGGATGAAACTGGGATTCAAAAAAATATTGAAAAATAGGAATGGATATATACAAATTTGGTGGTGCTTCTGTTAAAGATGCAGCTTCTGTTCAAAATGTTCTAAAAGTCCTAAAACAAACCGGAGATAGGGATAAGGTAATCGTAATCTCGGCAATGGGAAAAATCACCAATGCTTTCGAGGTGGTTATTAAAGACTATTTAAATGATCCAAAGGTTATTCCGCAAAGCCTTTCCGAAATTAGATCTTATCATCTGGAAATAATTAACGGATTGTTCCATTCTAAACAGGCTCCTGTATATAAAAAGCTAGAATCTTTTTTCGAGGAGATTCAGAATTTTATGGTTCATAATAAATCTACGAAGTATGATTTTGTATATGACCAGCTTGTGTGTTTCGGGGAACTGATCTCTTCTACTATTGTAAGTGAATATTTTACTCAGGAAGGAATAAATCATACATGGTTAGATGCCCGTACTCTTATAAAAACCGATACTGTTTATAGGGATGCTTCTGTAAACTGGGAAGAAACACAAAAGAGAATTTCAAAAAAGGTTGAAAAAGATCACCTCTATCTCACGCAAGGATTTATTGCGGCAGACACCAATAATTTCAACACAACATTAGGAAGAGAGGGAAGTGATTATACTGCTGCCATCTTTGCCTATTGCTTAAATGCCGAAAAAGTAGTGATCTGGAAAGATGTTCCAGGAGTGCTAAATGCAGATCCCCGGGTTTTTGAAAATCCGCAATTGTTACATCAAATTTCATACGAAGAGGCTATAGAACTGGCCTTTTATGGAGCATCGGTAATACATCCTAAAACGCTTCAGCCTTTGCAGCAAAAGGAAATCCCGCTATTCGTAAAATCGTTTATAGATCCATCAGGAAATGGTACTGCCGTGAGTAAAGGGCAAGCTTTAATCCCTGCCGTCCCGTGCTTTATAGTTAAAAAAGACCAAGTTCTTATTTCATTATCCTCGCTGGACTTTTCCTTTATGGTTGAAGAAAATATAAGTGAGATCTTCAAGTTGTTTCATAAATATCAAATAAAAGTAGATCTTATACAGAATTCAGCAATTAGTTTTGCTGTGTGCGTAGATAATAAGTTCAATAATCTCGAGAAGCTCATTCAGCATTTAAAAGCAAGGTATAAGGTGAGTTACACCTTAGGAGTTTCCCTATATACAATTCGCCATTTTGATGATGGGGCTATCAAATCTTTAGAAAAAGATAAAGAGGTTCTCTTGAAACAAGTAATGCAAAATACCGTTCAAATAGTAACAAGTTCATAAAATTTAGCCGAGATTCCATTTTGTTATCTTTGTTAATAAACTAAACCAGTCTTAATGGGAATTGTCTCAGCGCAGGAAGTAGCAAAAGTTATGAATCTCCAGAAACTGGGACCTATAGGCACCGCACTTGGGTGGGTCATTTTACGCACTACCAAACTTTCTACGCTTAACAAAGAATACGAATCCAGAAAAGATCTTGAGGGAATTGCATTTATAAATTCTATTCTGGAAGGTTTTGAGATCGATTTCGAGATTCCCGAAAAGGATCTTAAGCGTATCCCAAAAACAGGTGCTTTTATAAGCATTGCAAATCATCCATTAGGCGGTATAGATGGAATGATTTTGTTGAAGATCTTGTTAGAAAAACGAGGTGATTTTAAAGTGATCGCCAACTTCCTTTTACACCGTTTAGATCCTTTGAAGCCATATATAATGCCCGTGAATCCTTTTGAAGACCATAAGGATGCGAAATCCAGTTTAGGCGGAATCAAACAATCGATTGCACATTTAAAAGAAGGTGGCGCATTAGGGATTTTTCCTGCGGGAGAGGTTTCAACCTATAAAGATGAAAAACATATTGTAGACAAGCCTTGGGAACCCTCTGCTATGAAATTGATACAAAAGGCAAAGGTGCCTGTTGTCCCAATTTATTTTCATGCAAAGAACAGTACCTTCTTTTATCGTTTAGCCAGTATGAGCGATATTTTAAGAACTGCAAAATTACCCAGCGAAGTGCTTTCCCAAAAGAAAAGAAAGATTCTGGTTCGTATAGGTAATCCTATCTCTGTCGAGGATCAAACGGCCAATCCTAATCTGGAAGCTTTTACAGCATTTTTACGCAGAAAAACATATATGCTGGCAAATTCCTTTGAAAAGAAAAGCCTTTTTGACCATATTCCAAAAAGCCTGAAACTACCAAAAAGTCCTAAAAAAATTGCCTTACAAGTAAATCAACCTCTAATGGAAGAGGAGGTTGAGACTTGCAGAAGAACGGACAAACGACTGCTGGAAAGCAAGAATTACGAAGTCTTTTTAGCGAAAAAAGAAATAATCCCAAACATCTTGAATGAAATAGGAAGATTACGGGAAATCACCTTTAGAGAAGTAGGAGAAGGCAGCAATAATTCCATAGATCTGGATTCCTTCGACGATTATTACTATCATTTATTCCTTTGGGATAACGAGACTAAGAAGATCGCCGGTGCATATAGAATGGGAATGGGAACAGAGATATTTAAAGCCTATGGCATCAATGGATTCTATCTCCAAGACCTGTTTAGATTTGAACCGGAATTATTTGATATGATGAGCCAATCCATAGAAATGGGAAGGGCGTTTATTATAAAGGAATATCAATTACGGCCAATGCCGTTATTCTTATTATGGAAAGGAATTGTTCACTGCACTTTAAGATTCCCCGAACATAAATACCTAATTGGTGGAGTTAGCATCAGCAATAAGTTTTCTAACTTTTCTAAATCGCTGATGATCGAATTCATGAAATCCAATTACTACGATCCTTATGTGGCGCAATATATAAGACCGAAAAAAGAATTTAAGGTAAAATTAAATGATGCCGATAAGGACATCGTTTTTGATGAAAGTGAAGCCGATCTTAATAAATTCGATAAAATTATAGATGAACTGGAACCGGAAAGTTTACGACTCCCCGTTTTAATCAAAAAATACATTAAACAGAATGCCCGCGTTGTAGCTTTTAATGTGGACCCATTGTTCAATAATGCCATAGATGGCTTAATGTATATTCGTATAGCAGACCTCCCAGAAAGCACCGTAAAACCTATTATGGAAGAGTTACAGAAGGAGTTAGAGCAAAAACTTCATCATACCTAAAAATTTACACTTTTTGAGTTGTTAATTTCCTGTTATACCTCCAGTAATATTGGGAATTGCCTGATTTCATAAGTATATTAAGGATTATAAAAAAACAGATAAAATGGAAAGAGTATTAGTAGTAGGAGCTACAGGACAAACAGGGAAAAGGATTATTGAGATTTTGAACAGTTCCAATACTTTCGAGCCTTATGCTATGATTAGAAAAGAAGATCAACGCCAGATGTTTGAGGATATGGATGTAGAGACAGTGATGGGGGATTTAGAAAAAGATGTAGACCAAACCGTTCAAGGAATGGATAAGGTGATTTTTGCTGCCGGTTCCGGAGGAAAGACCGGGGAAGACAAAACCATTGCAATAGATCAAAACGGAGCGATTAAAATGATAGATGCTTCGAAAAAAGCGAAGGTTAAAAAATTCGTGATGCTAAGTTCTATGGGAGCTGATAAACCAGAATCCAGTAAAGAATTAAAAGTGTATCTGGAAGCTAAACAAACAGCAGATGAACACTTAAAAAATAGCGGGCTTTCTTATACAATTGTACGTCCCGGGGCATTGAATGATGATCTAGGATTGGCAAAAGTAAAACTGGCTGAAAAACTTGACGAGAATGGAGAGATCTCCAGAGACGATGTTGCCTTTTTATTGGTGATGAGTCTTGCAGATCCATTGGTGAAAAATAAGACTTTTGAAGCTTTGGAAGGAAAAGAATCTATAAAGAATGCTATTATAGATTTAAGCAGATAGAAATAGCACATTTCGACAGGCTCAATGTGACAAGTTCTTGAATGTCATCCTGAGCATGTCGAAGGATATCAATAAATAGTTTTTATAAATTGAGATTCCTCAATACTTCGGAATGACATTATTTCTTGTCAAAATGACTAAGTGAAGAATCTCCTAATGGTAACTAAACAGTTCTATTTGGAGATTTTTTTAAATGCATTTATAAAAATGCCTTATCGTTAGGCTCCCAAAGTTCTATTTTATTGCCTTCCAGATCCACGATCCAGCCAAATTTGCCTTCTTCTAATGATTCGGTTTTTGCTAACACCTGAACTCCTTCTTCTTTTAAAGTTTCCAGTAACTCATCCAGATTCTCCACTCTAAAATTCATCATGAATTCTTTTTTAGAGGGTTCAAAATAATCGGTGTCTTCTTTGAAAGGACTCCATTGCGTAGAACAATCTTCTCCTTCCTTATTCTTCCACTAAAAAGTAGATCCCCATTGGTCTGTGTTTAATCCCAAATGATCCCGATACCAATCTTTTACTGCCTTGGGATCTTTAGTTTTAAAGAATATACCGCCAATACCTGTTACTCTTTTTTTTATATGTCCTTATTTTCAGAATTAAACCTGTTCTTAATGTTTACTACACCGCTTCTCCAAATTTATCTATAATCTTATAGGCAATGGT
>JAGXIJ010000067.1 GCA_024635675.1 Gillisia sp. | reverse complement strand
TAGGGTCTCGGGGAATATGACAACAATGTCACTTCGCGCGTAGTCGAGAAGTTATTTCATCGTCACCCTGTTCCGATAGTTATCTTGTCCCTTCGGGGAAATGTGACAGGCGTATTAATTTTTTGTTTTTGTCATCCCGACTAAAGGAGGGATCTCTTTTAAACTTTATTCCTGCTTCTTTGAGATTCTTCACTTTCGTTCAGAATGACATTTAAGGAAAATCATCACCCTGTCCCGAAGCATCGGGAGTTTCAGGGTCTTGTATCTTGATTCCTAATATTTTATAATTGAGATGCTGAAATGAATTCAGCATGACGATGTGAATTTATTACCGACTCCTCTTATATTTAATAACAGAAAACAAAAACAAAAACAAGGCTAAGAACTGTGATATTCGCGCAATGTAATCCCCGTGCTTCACGTAAAATGTTTGCTTGTTATTCACTGTGATTTCACTTTTAATACTTCCTTGCTTTTCATAACCCAATTGTTTGATGATCTCTCCTTTTTCGTTGATAAAGGCGGAAATTCCCGTATTAGCACTTCTAACAATAGATTTTCTTGTTTCTACTGCTCGTAAGCTCGCGTAGCTTAAATGCTGTTTATGCCCCTGTGTATTGTCCCACCAGGCATCATTTGTTATTATAGTAAGAAAATCGGCGCCATTTTTCACATATCCTGTTACATATTCCCCGTAAACGGATTCGTAACATATAATCGGAGCAGTTTTTTGTTCCGTATTCAACTTAAAAACTTCTCTATTTTCCTGAGTGGTTTTCATGGCAACAGTGCCCCCAAGATCGATCATAATATTTCCAAGGAGTGGTTTTAGAATATCTTGATATGGGAAATTCTCTACCCCCACAACTAGTTTAGATTTGTGATATAATTCCGGGTTGCTTTCAGAATTCATAAAGAATGCGGAGTTATAATCGTTGTACCAGTCATTTGGTCCAATTAAGTTGCTTTGCTTCCCAACTTTTTTCGGATCATTAAATCGTTCGAACATAGAGACCCCGCTCAAAAAATTTAAGTTTGGATATCTGCTTATTAGTTGGTTCCCGAAATAATTAGCTTGAGACCGATCGAATCGAGACAATAAAGTTCCATCTGCAAATACCGTTTCCGGAGCTACCAATAAATCGGTTTTTTCAGTAACTAGAGAATCACTTAATTTTAGAAGCAGTTCCCCGATATGGGTATCTGTAGTATTATATTTTTCGGTGTAGGGATTTATATTAGGTTGAAGAATTACCGCTTCGATGGTTTCTTTTCCTTCCGTATAATTTGCAAGGATCACATAAGAAATAACAATGGGAAGTGAGATCATTAATCCAATTTTTATCCCACTGCGAATCACTATCTCCTTTGCTCTGTGTTCTTTATAAAGCAAAATGGATTTAAAAACAGCAATATTTACCAGTAACACCCACAAGCTTCCTCCAAAAGTTCCTGTGTACTCGTACCATTGAACCCAATTTATATAACTTGAAAAACCATTACCTAAATTCAACCATGGCCACGAAAAGTCCCAGCTTAAATGCAATTTTTCGAATACTATCCAAAGACAGATCAAGAATGCAGAAGCAGCTTTAAAATTGGTTCTTTTGGCAACAATATGGTAGAGTAGGAATACCAATGCCATTAATAAGGAATTCACTAAAATAGCGAAGGCTCCTCCAAAAGGTGTAGAAAAAACCAACCAATAGGTGGTGATTAAATTCCAGATTAAAAAAGTTAAGTAGCTATAACCTAAAACCTGTAATTTTATAAACTTGGGTTGGGATGCTCTTAGCTTAGATTCTGTATATAATAGTGGTACAAACCCAAAAAACAATAAAAGTGGAAATCCGTAAGTTGGCCAGGCCAATGCGAGTAATATTCCGGAAAGGATTGCGTATAAAAGGTTTTTCATAAAATTCAATTCTGATCAAAAATAGGAAAGACTTTTCTATTGCGCATTGGTTTAATAAAATTCTTAATTAAATTGAAGTTCTGTTAGTAATGTTTCTGAATGTTAGGTTTGTACCAGTAATTAATTTAACTAGTAATATTCAGGTTTTTAGCCATAGGGTTGGGTCCGTTCTGAAAAAAATATCTAGTGTAGGAAATTGACGTGTTTGCAATTCCTTTAATTGAAATTTATTTCCATCTTTTTAAGATTTAGAAACCAATTCAGCATGTAAGTATTATTCGGCTTTTTATTGATTCTCTGGATATTGCCACGAAATCACGAATAAATTTCAATGATTTTTCAAACCAATAATTCGTGCATTCGTGGCCAATAAATCTATTTATTATTAGTGATCTTAACATCCTTGATATAAAAATATCCAGCATACGATATTGATGCTTTTTATGAATCCATTAATTGTACGTTGTTTCAGCATCTAAGAAAATCAGGAGAAGACCCTGAAACATAACGATGCCTCGTGGCAGTGTGACGAGTTGATTAGGTGTTTTGCTGGATGAAAAATCTATAATTAGAAAGAATCTAATACTTATTTATAATTGCATTAATTTTAGAAGCTTTTAATTTCAAATAATTACTTTAGAACCCTGAAAGAAATAATCGAGATAAAATGAAAAAACACATACCTAACTTAATTACCGCATTAAATATGTTATGCGGAACAATAGCTGCAATTTTTGCGGTTCAAGGCAACCTGATAATGGCTGCGTTGTTTGTAGGTTTAGGTATCTTTTTTGATTTTTTTGATGGCTTAGCTGCAAGAGTTTTAAATGTTAAAAGTGAAGTTGGTTTGCAGCTGGATTCTTTAGCAGATATGATCACTAGTGGATTAGTTCCTGGAATTGTGATGTATCAGTTGTTTTTAAGGGCACTGCCAGCGACAAATAATAATATTGCAGATAGTTGGAGCGCAGATGCTGCCAGTACCTGGTTAGAATGGAATATTCCACTTTTGGCTATTTTTGGATTGTTAATTGTTGCAGCTTCGGGTTATAGGTTGGCGAAATTCAATGTAGATGATCGGCAAACAGATTCTTTTATTGGACTTCCAACTCCGGCAAATGCAATGTTAATTTTAAGTTTGCCCTTAATATTGGTATATCAACCGCATCCAATTGCCGTATCATTAATTTTAAATGAGTGGTTCTTAGTAGGATTAACTGTTTTTAGCTGTTTTATGCTAAATGCAGAAATTCCGTTGTTTGCATTGAAATTTTCAGATTGGTCTTTCAAACAGAATAAGTTGAGGTATTCTTTTATAGCATTCTGCTTAGTAATGATAATCCTTTTTCAGTTTATTGCTATTCCTTTAATCATTGCCAGTTATATTATGCTGTCGATTATTTCGAATAAAAAGGATTATAAAAAGACAAAACTGGCTTAAGAATTTCTAATCAAAAATTTTCTTTTTTCTAAGCTCGAACTTCTGACCCAGATATACCTTTCTTACCATTTCATCTTCAGCAAGCTCTTCGGGTACCCCGTGTTTTAGAATATTTCCTTCGAACATAAGATAGGTTCTATCTGTAATAGCAAGGGTCTCCTGAACATTGTGATCTGTAATTAGAATTCCAATATTCTTGTTCTTTAATTGTGCTACAATCCGCTGAATATCTTCTACCGCAACAGGATCTACCCCGGCAAAGGGTTCATCTAAAAGAATGAAATTAGGATCGGTTGCAAGTGCCCGTGCGATTTCTGTACGTCTTCTTTCTCCACCACTTAACAAGTCGCCTCTGCTTTTTCTTATATGGCCAAGTCCAAACTCCTCAATTAAAGTTTCCATTTTTAGATGTCGCTCTTTCTTGGATAGTTTGGTGAGCTCTAAAACACTCATGATATTATCTTCTATGCTTAACTTTCTAAACACCGAAGCCTCCTGTGCTAAATAGCCAATTCCGTATTGTGCTCGTTTATACATTGGGAATTTGGTAATATTCTCATTATCCAAATAAATAGTTCCTCCATTGGGTTTTATCAAGCCTACAATCATATAAAAAGAAGTGGTCTTACCGGCACCATTTGGTCCCAGTAAACCCACTATTTCTCCTTGGTTCACTTCTATAGTGATTCCCTTAACAACCTGACGGCCTTTATATGATTTTACTAAACTTTCGGCTTTTAACTTCATAAATTAATTCTTGAACTAAGTTAAGTTTTTATAATAGGAGGTGAAGGAATATACAAAAAATACTATGCTTTATCTGCAACGGTTTCCAGCTCATCCCAATATTCATAAGCCCTTCTTAAGTGGGGAATTACGATAGTTCCACCAACTAAAGTTGCTATGCTTAAGGCTTCCATAACCTCTTCTTTACTTAATCCAACTTTATAAGATGTTTCCAAATGGTATTTCACACAATCATCACATCTTAAAACGGTAGATGCCACCAGACCTAATAATTCCTTTGTCTTTACATCCAGGGCTCCGGGTGCAAATGCATTGGTGTCCAGATTAAATATTCGTTTTATGATCTTATTGTTATCTCCTAATATCCTATCGTTCATGCGCTCTCTATATGCATTGAACTCTTCAACTTGATTTGTCATTCTATTATTTTCTAGCTAATTTATTTTTATTTGCCTGCTCTTCTTTCAACAGTCTTCTATACACAATTCGAGAAATAAGAATACTTATTTCATATAATACCAATACCGGGATCGCAACAATAATTTGACTTACAATATCTGGCGGAGTAATAATTGCTGAAAGCACTAAAACCCCGATCAAAGCATATTTCCTGTATTTTCTTAAAACATCTGGGGTAAGTACTCCTACCTTAGTGAGAAAGAAAATTACGATTGGCAGTTCAAATATTAAGCCACTTGCTATAACTGATGCTCTTACAAGACTTATATAACTATCTAAGTCGAATTCGTTTAGAACAATTTCACTTACCTGGTATTTTCCTAAAAAATTAACCGATAAGGGTGTAATTACATAGTATCCAAATAGCACTCCAAGAAAGAATAAAAGGGATGAAATGAATATAAATCCTCTTGCATTACTGCGTTCGTTTTCCTTCATTGCCGGAGCAACAAATTTCCAAAATTCATAAAGTACATATGGGAAAGCAATTACGAATCCTGCTGTTATTGCTACCCAAATATGAGCTGAAAATTGACCACCCATGGTTCTACTCTGAATCGAGAAAGGCATTTCATTATTGCAAAATCCTCCATCTACCCCGAAAAATGTTGTAATTCTACAAAGAATTTCATAAGTCCAAAAATCGGACTGACTAGGTCCAAAAAGAAGCACATCAAATATAAATCCTTTGGCTAAAAACGCAACAGTAGCTGCAATTAATACTGCCAATGTTGATCTTATTAAATGCCATCTTAGATCTTCTAAATGATCAAGAAAGGACATTTCTTCTTTTGGTGAACTCGCTTTTCCCATTATATAATTCCTTCTCGTATTAAATTGTGAATATGCACTATGCCGGCATATTTTCCGTCTTCAACTGCGATAAGTTGAGAGATCTTATTTTTCTCTAAAACATCCAGTGCTTCCACAGCCATCATATCCTGATCTACAGTTTTAGGATTTTTACTCATAATATCTGCTGCCGTAAGATGTATAAAGGCATCATTATTTCTTAGCATTCGTCGGATATCCCCGTCTGTAACGATTCCTATAACTCTATCATTTTCTATTACCGCGGTTACTCCCAGCATTTTTTCAGAAATTTCAATTATCACATCCCTTACATTTGTATGGGGTGAAACTTGCGGCAGCATGTTTTGAGCAGTAATGTCACTTACTCGTAAATATAATTTCTTACCCAAAGCTCCTCCCGGATGATATTTGGCGAAATCTTTACTGGAAAACCCTCTTAAATTTAACAAACAAACAGCTAAAGCATCGCCCAAAACT
>JAGXIJ010000066.1 GCA_024635675.1 Gillisia sp. | reverse complement strand
ATCCCGCTTTTTGAAATCCTAAATCAAGTCCGCCTGCTCCTGCAAAAAAAGATACTATTTTCATATTCTAATGTGTTTGAAGTAATTTATTAAGTGTTCTGCGATACTCTGCTTTTTCCTCTGCAACTTGCAAAAGTTGTTTAGTACAATTTGTTTCGTAAATATGTTTACCGATTTGATCAGTAACGTATTCATTCCGTAATTCTGTAGGATTGAGCTTGAAGATTTTCGCGAGTTTTGGCAAACGTTTCTCATCAAAGTCTCGTTTCCCATTTTCGATTTTGCTCAAATTTGCAGAATCCAAATTCAGTTTGGCAGCAAGTTGAGTTAAAGTCAATTCGTTTTTGTTTCGTAAAAGTCGGATGTATTCTCCAAAAGTAGTTTTCATAAGACTTGTCATTTTTTGACAAATTTAAATCAATTTTATTAATATCCACGTTGTGATGTGAGAAAATTTTGTTCTTTTTTATTAAAAAAAAAGCAGGTTTTACAGTTAAAAAAAACGTTCTGTTTGTGGGCTGAATTTCCTTACAAAGGACTACCGGTCTTGGTTAAGGCAAATTGCTTGGAGTAGAAAAGCAAACTTATTGGCTTAGTTGTTTTTTTATATGAAGTGAAAATAGAACCTCTCACTAGAAAAAAGGCAATTTAAAGATACTCGAAGTTAGCTGTTGCTTTTTAGTGAATGTACTTAACAGGATTCAAATTGAATTTTACATTTCTATTTCCAGAATCAATAATCACAGGGTTAGAAATGAAAATTCGATATCGAGTCTGATCTCCGTATTCAATTGGTGAAATATCTTCAATTTCTGCATTTAAATAATGTCCACGGGGAAATCTGCCGGTTTCATTCATTGATGCTACCTGAACACGATTATGTTTAACGCTACTCGGGGTGATTACCCAATCACCCGTCCAACCTTGATTTATAATTCGATTAAAATCATCTCGCGATGCCACTTGGACACCTTTAAATTCATCGTCAATGTCCGAGACATCTATAGCAACACTTGAGGCTATATAATCCTTAAAGAAGCTCAGAATCTCTTCAAAATACATTTTATCAATCTCGTAGAATTTCAAACGCGATTTGATCATTTCTTCATCAAATCCTGAAAAATTAGTTTTTTCTAAGATATTTGATAATTGATTCTGATTAAGATGTTTAATTCCGTTCAAAAATTTCTGATTTATTTCAGAGTGGAATTTTAGTTTTTGAGGTGAATTTAAATTAAAGTAGCTTAATTCTTCATCCAACACCTCATCTATATTAGTAGTTTTATCTCCATGCAATTTATAAAGAACATTTGCAATTTGTTTGTTTTTCATGTTGTTATATTGAAATTACAGATAACAGTCTTGGTTATCACAAGTAGCGGGAGTAGGGATGCAAACTTGTCGAATTTGTTATTTTTTACTTGGTGAAGTTAAATATTTTCTTTTAAATGTTACTCGCTATGTTTTATACACGTTGTTACCCACAGGCTTTTATATCAACGTTCTAAATTCATTCTGAAATTCTAATGCAATATCCTTATTGTCCTTTTTCCAACGATTGAAAAGTTTGGAATATTTATTACCAAAGAACTTTTTGTTATTCAAGTCTTCAAACCACCTTTTATGAGTTCCTTTACTTGAATCCGTGTAATTATTAAAACAAGTTTGTTTTGTGAAATTTATATTATCATCCCAAAAACCATCATTATCGGATAGGTTAAACAAAAATTCATACATAACTGTTTCTGGTCTACTTTTCTCTGGTAAAAAAATAGTTTTTTTAGGTTTTTTTTTAGTCTTAAAGTTCTCCTTAACATCTCCATCTAGAACAAATCCTACATCTTTAAATATGCTATGCTTAGATTCAGCCATTGAAACCAATGTGCCATCTGGGAATGGTCCTTTCTCAACTTGAACCATTTTTTTTAGGTCACTTCCATTTAGAAGATTATTAACCCAATATTCGGCAACCTTGTCCTCACAGATAAATTTTTTCTTTATTATTTTATCTACTTGCTTTATTTGATTTTTAATTTTGTTTGCAACATAGTCGTAAGACGGATTTAATACATTACTTACTAAATCATCTTTTAAAACTAAGTGGTTTAAAACTGTGTCTTCTCCTAGTTTTGATTCTAAGTGTTGTAATATTTCTAGTGAATGAGTTGTAAATATGATTTGTAGATTTAATGTTGATGCAAAACGATAAAGTTTATCGATTAAATTTATTTGAGAACCAGCATATAAGGAAGCATCAATTTCATCAATTAATATAATTCCACCATTATATTCATCTTCTAGTTCATCCTTTAATTTTTGATAAGAAAGTACAGAAGAAATGATTTGACCTATATTATCTTGACCAGCAGAATTACCTAAATGCCCATAATTTTCAGTTTTCATTGCGAGCAAATCTTTGTTTGAAGATTTTATAGATTCAGGCTTTATTTTGTTATCTATTAATATTAGAATTTCCTTAGCTAACCTTGAGAAAGTAGAAATATATTTTGGTGGTACTGATTTATTCTTTATTGTTATTTTTCGCTCCGTTGCTAACGGAATTAATCGTTTTAATCCTAAATATATTATTGGAAAATCTAAAGCGTTTCCTCGTCCATCAAAATCGGTCCTGTATCTAGCAGGTGATTTATCTGTTTTTTGTTGGAATCTTGTAGTTATTGTTTTGTGTGTTTCAATTAATGCAGATTCTTCTTTAAAGGTAAATACTACTTGATAGTTTTTGTCAAAATCGTTTGTTGGACAGAACTTGAAAACATATTTAAAATCTTCTTTGAAAAGTTCTTCATTCAATCTTTTGTTTTTTTTCTTAAAATCACATAATTGAGCAACCCATCCTAAAATTGAAGATTTACCAGTTCCATTTTGCCCTGAAATAATAGTGAGCTTATCTCCAAAAACTATTTCCGTGTTTTTTATGTGTCTGAAATTATCAATTTGTAATTTTTTTATTTTCATTCACTTTGTTTTTTTTATCTTGTGGGTAACTAGTTATATCAATACATTATCATGTATTCATCCCAAATCAGCTCGGGATAAGCCATTAATCGCATAAATAATGGTTGAATTCTAAAAAAGGTAGGGCACCTAGAATTTGCTGTCTCAAACTTAACTTAATTCTTTTAAAGGAAACTTGGGAATCCTCACATAAATGTGGGTAATTGTCAACAACACCCAAATAATTTAAAATAAGCTACGGTGTTTAGGGATTTAGTAATAGAATTTTATAAATAAAAGTGAATTTATAAAAAAGGTGGGGCTGGTGGTAATGACCTTCTTTCCCCTCCTCTAACTCTTATGCATACAAAAAGCAAAATAGCAAGCCCAAAGAATTACTCTGATCTTGCTCTTTTGTTACTTGGTATCTAAAACGGAAGTTTTCATTGGAAGCCCCGCTATTTACCAAGCCCCGATGTTGGCAAGCGTTTTACTTCCTGGCGGCTTTGAATTCACTGCCATCATACCATTTGGGGAAAGTATCTTCATTAGCTAATTTTAATCCTACATTAAAAAATAGTTGTAAGTCTAATTGTACCCCACTTAATACTGTGGTTTGAGGATCGTATTCATCTGAAGGTTGATGGTATAAATTGATACGGTAATTATCATTATAAGCTTTTATTTCTTCAATACTTTTATCAAATCCTTCATAAGAACGGCTTGCATATAAAGCAGGGATGCCAATTTTCGCAAAATTAAAATGATCTGATCTAAAGAAATATCTTTTTTCAGCTTCCGGATCTGGAATTATGTATCTGTTTTGTTTAAGTGCCGCTTCTTTGGCATATTCATCCATTTCAGATTGACCATAACCCGTAATAGTCAAATCTTTCATTTTTCCGGGACTATCTAAAGCATCAATATTAATATTTGCTACTGTTTTTTTAGGAGTGAAAATCGGGAATTCTGCATAATAAGCAGAACCTAGTAAACCTTGCTCTTCTCCCGTAAGGGCAATAAACACTAAAGAACGTTTTGTGGCTTTACTCTTTTTAAAGGCTTCTGCTAAGGCTAAAAGACCTGCAGTCCCAGATGCATTATCTACAGCTCCATTGTAGATTGAATCCCCCTCAATAGCTTTACCAATACCAAAATGATCCCAATGTGCAGAGTAAATTATAACTTCATCTTTTCTCTCTGTCCCCGGTATAAGTGCTACTACATTTTTAGAAACGTCTTTTTTAATCTTGTTTTTAATTTCTACAGAAACATTTAATTCTAGCGGAATTGGTTTAAAGCTTTTATTTCTGGAAAGGGTTTTATAATCCTGACCTTTCATGGTAGAAACATCAAACATTTTTTTAGCGCTTTCCCCACTTATCCAGGATTCTACATTTAAAAGAGGTAAATCACTTTCAATAATTAGTCGTGCCCCACTCCAGCCTGATTCTATAACATTCCAACCATAAGAGGCTCTGTATCATGAATAATAATAAGTCCGGCAGCACCTTGCCTGGCGGCTTCTTCATATTTATAGGTCCAACGCCCATAATAGGTCATTTCGTTTCCTTTAAATAAGGTTGAATCTCCAGATTTAAAACCCGGATCATTAATTAAAACTACAGCTGTTTTTCCTTTCCAATCTATTCCTTCATAATCATTCCATTCATATTCTGGAGCAACAATTCCATAACCTGCAAAAACAAGCTCGGAGTTTTCAAGGCTAACCTCTTTTACTGCTTTGTTTGTTGTGGCTACAAAATCTTTTAAGTACTCTAAATTGAAACTTCCCGTTTTTCCAGAAATAAGCATGTTTTCTGAAGGCGTTCCTGTAATTTCTACCATTGGAACATCTTGAAAATAACTATCTCCATTTCCCGGTAAAAGGCCTAATTTTTCAAACTCATCTTTTAGATAGTTCACGGTTTTTACTTCGCCTTCTGTAAATGGTTTTCTTCCTAGAAACTCATCGGACGCTAAACGCTCCATATGATTGCCAAGTGTAGTTTGGTTAACTTCCACTAGGCTTGCGGTCTCTTTTTTGTCGTTTTCACAACCAATAAAAAGCACTATCACTAAAAATTTTAGGTAATTCTTCATAAATGATTTTTTAAGTAAATTATTGCCAAGGGTCTTGGTTAGAGCAAGGTGCCTGAAGTAGGAACGCTTTCGATAACAATCGGGATTGTCGGCTTTGTTTTTTGCTACTTGTTGTCTAAATTATCACTTTTCACTGGAAACCTCACTATTTGATTGTAACCGATGTTGTAAACTCTAGCTTTGTTCTTTTCATGATTGATACGTCCCTACTTTTAATCCATTTGTAATAATCACTCATAATGAATTATGGATCATAACTAACTTAATTGTAGGTCAATACTGAATTCTATCTTTTTTAATTTTTAACTTTCACCAAACACACAGTAGAATAAGAAAATGCCTTTAGCTTGTCTTTAGATCTTTAAGGAATTCTTTTGTAATGGGTTTTCCCTGCATAGCCACTACATTTTTATCTTCGTTTGCGCAAATTAGGTCTCGTTGGTCAATGGACGAGGAAACGATGAAGACACTGCAGTAATTTTTGAAGGAGGTTGTGAGTTTATCATACTCTTTCATAAATTCAAAACCGGACATTCCGGGCATATAAATATCCACAAAAATCACCTCCGGCAACTGGGAAATGTTTTCCTGACTTTCCTGGAGGTATTCTAATGCCTCGGTAGCAGAGGAATACTGCAGTACTTTTTCACCAAAATTGTGTTTAGTGATCATTCGTGATGAAATATAGAGGTCCATTACGCTATCGTCAATTATCATGACATTTTCAAATCTGGGTGATTGTTCTTCTTTCATTCTTTTAAATTTTTTAGGGTAATTATAAAAGTAGTTCCCACTCCTTTTTCAGATTGAATCTCAATGGTTCCATGCAATTTTTCAAGCGTTTCCTTTACTATATACAAGCCGAAACCGGAGCCTGCAGTTGTGCCAGGCAGGCGATAAAACATATCGAATATTTTATCGTGATATTCAGCCGCTATTCCCATTCCATTATCGGAAATACTGAGATTTAACTCATCGAGGTCTGATGTCCCGGTTAGTTTTAAGTACCTTCCAGACACCTCATTTGTATGGTATTTAATAGCATTGAAAATAAGATTTTCCAGGATTGTATTAAAGCGTTGCCAATCTGAATAAAATGGCTTTTCCTCATCAATATCTATTTGAAATGAAATTCCTTTCGCCTCTTTAACATTGCGCACCGAATCTATAATTTCATTGATGGCTTTCTTGATAGGGATTTTTACTGTTTCCAGTCCGGTGCGGTTATTCTGCGAGTAACTAAGTATATTTTTAATGAATCCGTCAAGACGGTTTATGCTGGTCCGGATCATCTTAATTTGTTCAAGAGTGTCTGGTTCCCTGCTATCTTCTTCGATAAAGGAAATAAGGCCTAGAATGGAGGTGAGCGGGGAACGTAAATCGTGGGAGACACTATAAACAAAACGATCAAGTTCTATATTTGTTTTTAGGAGTTCTTTATTGGAAAGGCTTAATTCTGCAGCCCTATTTTTTTTCTCCCGGTATTGAATAACAAGCTCCTCATTCTGCCTTTTAATATTTCCTTCCGCTTTTTTTCTTTCTGTGATATCAAATTGGATTACAACATATTGATATGGCTTTTCGCTTTTATCCAGAAAAGGAGTAATGATTGTTTCTACCCAATAAATGCTCCCGTCTTTTGCTTTGTTTTTAAGTTCTCCTTTCCAGATTTTGCCTCTCGAAATAGTTTTCCACATATTCCGGATATATTCTTTAGAATAATATCCCGAATTGATCATGCGGTGATCTTGCCCTATTAATTCTTCCGGACTGAACTGGGAGATTTTGCAGAAGTTATCGTTTACATACTGGATAGTTCCTTTTTGATTTGTAATTGCTACAATAGATGATTCGTCTAATGCATACTTATAATCTGAAAGTTCTTTATTTATTTCCCTGAGTTTTTCTTCTTCTTTTATTCTCCCGGTAATATCCAATGAAACTTCTAAAACCCCTTCAAACTTTCCCTTTTTATCATAAATTGGCGAAAGACAAGCAAAAACAGAAAATATATGCCCGTCCTTATGTTTTACCACATATTCGTTTTCATTAGAGGAATTATTCATGGCCAACTCTTCCATAATCTCCATGGTATCTCCTTCCTTGCGCTTTGTAGATATCAGGGAATAAGCATTTTTGCCTAATGCTTCTTCGGCGGTCCAGCCGTAAATTTCTGTTGCTGCCTTATTCCAAAAATTGATGATCCCAAATGCATTGATTGAAATGGCTGCCTGAGTAACAATATTTAATAAATTGGACTGAAATCTTTCCTTCTCTTCGGCTTTTGTGGGTACCGTTACATCAATAGCAATACCGTACATACCTTCAAGCGCCCCTGTTTTATCATAAGCAAATTTACTTTTTCCGTACATATGTTTAATGGTCCCATCTCTTAAGACAATACGGTGTTTTAAAACAGATTCACTTAATGTTTTTTCTGATTCATCTATAATAGCAAGTACTTCCTCTAAATCATCAGGATGGATAAAGGACAACCAATTCTCATAAGATTGAATATTTTCTGAGGGTGAAAGTCCATAAATTCTGCACAATTCATCAGACCAAATTGTAATCCCTGTTGCAAAATTCAGTTCCCAATTGCCCATATGTGCCACTTCCTGAGATTCCTTTAAGCTTTTTTCTCTTTCCTCTATTATTTTCCGGGATTCTACTTTTTCAGTGACATCTATAAAAAAGAAACTAATGCCGTCTATTATACCATGGTCTTTATGTGGTTGTAATAGCATATCCTGATAAATATCTACAATTTCCCCATTATCCCATTTATCAAATTTCAAATGCATTTCTTTGACCGAAAAGGTTTCCCCAGTTTTAAAGACGTTATCTAAAATTTCTACAATTCCTTGGCTTTCCATTCCCGGCAAT
Organism: Gillisia sp.; assembly: GCA_024635675.1. Classification (GTDB taxonomy): domain Bacteria; phylum Bacteroidota; class Bacteroidia; order Flavobacteriales; family Flavobacteriaceae; genus Gillisia. The sequence goes on along the minus strand of JAGXIJ010000066.1, from coordinate 33,932 downwards.
ACTTCCCTAACTGTTTTACCTATAATATTCTTTTTCCCAATTAACTTTAAAAATAGAGGGTTAGCCAATTCAAAAATATGATTTGGTCCCTTTAGAATTCCTATGCTGGAAGGAGCCTGTAGGTATAAATCAGTGAAACGTTGTCTTTCAGTTTCTAATGTTATTTCTAGGTTTTTCTTATTCGTTAAATCTTCAATCGAGTGCAAAATATGGGTGATATTGTTATCGTCATCCTTTATTGGAATATTCTGAACGTTTGCATATTTGACCTTAAATTTTGAAGTGCCGCGAATGGGAATGTCATATTTTTGATGAATCATTTTATTTGATTCCTTTTTGGAGATTACCTGCTCCAAAGAATTCTTCAAATTTTGAACACCATTCGATAGCTTATCGTCCGGGTTTTCAGGAAATGCCTCGAATATTCCTTTCCCAATCAGATCTTCCCTCGGGAAACCAACTGCTTCCAAATAGGCGTCATTAACTGCGACAATAGTGAATTTTGGGGCATCTAGAAGGAGGAGTACACTGGCAGTGGGTAAAAGTTGAAAAACGTGGTCAAATTGGAGAGGTAAGGGCATAATTTGTTTAGGTATAGAGTTTAACCAATAAAACTTAATTGGTAATAGGGTAAATTAAAATTCCCCGATTTTCATTTTATAATTTAAACAATAGTATGAAGGAAGGAGATTAAAAATCATTCGCACCTAATTTGGCTTTATTTAACGAAATCTTCATTTTTTTGAATTCTTTCCAAACAAGCTGTTTTACAAAGATTTGGTTTAACCAAACCGGTATAAATCGAAATTGAAGTTTTCCAACGTACTATCATTAAATGTAATATGTGAAAATTAACTCGATATATATTCAACCTTTTCATTTAATTGTTTATTTCATCTGATATTTCATTCCTTTTAACGATTAATTCATGTTTTCGCTTTTTTTCGCCGCTCTTTAAAAGACTCATGCTAAAGAATGAAGAAGAATGTTGATTTTGTTCTTTCATTAGTTAAAGTACTAAATGGATTATTTTTTAGTCAACCTATTTCAGGAAAGTACAATGCTAACTTTTCCACTAACGCTTAAAGCCGCAAAAATCTTAAAGACAAGGACTCTCACCTCTTAACGAGGGATGCTTTTGGATGCAGATTCAGTAAAAAAAGAAACAGGTAAACTATATTATGATAAAATAAAAAATATGAGGGAATCCAATTTAAAATTCTTTCATCTAAACTTAAAAAATACTGTTAATCCGGTTTCTTTTTTCGATACAATAGGAAATAATAATAAGCTGCGATCCCACCTATAAAAGAAAATAGAGCCAACATCCAAAACACATGTTGATGCCCTTCCTTACCTGGCGAATTATCTAGAAGGTATCCCATGGCAGGACCAGCGAATATATCTGGCGTATAGCCAACGATGGAAATAAGGCCAACTGCAGTTCCTGTAAGAACCAAGGGGATCTGTCCGCTCTCCATCACCGCAAAGTATAGAGAACGTGCAGCGTACACTCCAGTCGCCACAACTAATATCGAAATAAAGAACAAAACGGTCGCCGAATCTGAAATCACACCTGTAGCAAATAATAATGCTCCGAAGAAAGAAACCACAAAACTAACTACCAGCCAAAAAGTAGGACGTGTGCGATCTGCCAATACCCCGATTAGGATTCCAACGACAGGACGAATAAATAGCAAAAAAGTACCTACCTGGGCCGATTGCACTTGGTTATAGTGCATTACGTCTTTGGCATACAGCGAAAACACATCTGTGATCTTGTAGCCTACATATGCACATAGAATAATGATCATCAGCAGCCATACGGAAGGCAATCGTAACACCTCTTTAATTTGAGCTATCGTTATTTTTTCTAAGATGATCTCTTTTTCTGTTTTGGGATCCAATTTCATAAATAACCACACAAATATCCCAACAAGAACAACTATACCTGAGCAAACCAGTATAACCATCTCGAAGGCTGCCCTGCTTTCAGAAACTGTCCCTTCGGAAATTTTTGAAGTTATAAATAGTGAAAAAATAACTACACCCAAAGCTCCGAATAGTGCCCCCACTAATCCGCGGCCGCCGTCCAAAAACCCAAATGCCTTGCCTTGCGAAGTAGCTCCACCCCAGACTCGAGTAGCTTTGATCATTGGAGCCCAGAATAAAAAGATGGTCGTAAAACCCCAATACCCATAAAGTATTTTTAATACTGTATAACTAGGAAATGTAGCATAGACAAATCCTCCTAAAGCTGTCATCCACAATGCTGTTGCAATTAATTTTCTTGGAGGAAACTTATCGGCCAAAGGACCTCCAAAGAGATAAGATAACAATGCTACAATACCATATACAGAAAAACATATTCCTAACTGAAGATTGTCCAGATCAAACAACTCCAGCACTGTAGGCCTAAAGACTCGTGAAAGAACAAATGGAAGAATAAATACAGACTCTCCTGCCAAAATAAGTAGTACGAGAAAGTACCATGGGGCTTTTTTTTGATTCATTGAGTTTCGAGGATTAGACTTTTAAATATAATTCTGGTCTAAAAATAGGTCTTTGCAATGGTTTTCGACTTGGAAAGAGCCATGTTGTTAGTGATTCGTTAAGAAATAGTCGGTTTTCCTATTGATCTACATAAATTCAAAAACTCTAGAAGGGTAGTTAAAGGGTTATTTATATCAATACAATAATTGCATTCATCCCAAACAAGCTTGGGATAAATATTAGGATTTAGTTGAATTCTAAAAAGGTAGGGCCACAAAGAATATGCTATCTCATACTTAAGTTTTTTTTAAAAGATATAACGGGATTCCTTACCTAAATCTGAATAATTGTCAATAATCCCTTAATATCCTAAAAGAAACCGCTATTTTTAAAGAGTTAGTAAAAGACTATTATGAAAAAACGTGATTTTATTAAAAATATAAGCCTGGCGGGAATGGCGGTGACAAGCTTATCTTTTCCACTTACGCTTAACGCTACGGGGCATTTAAAATCGGCTGGTGCTTCTTATAACGAAGGAGACTTTTGGCTGCGTATTCGGGAAGATTATATTTTAAAACCGGAGTATATAAATTTGGAAAATGGGTATTATAATATCATCCCGCAACCTACTTTAAAAAAATACCTGGAACATATAGCTCATGTTAATAAAGAAGGGGCTTTTTATATGCGCGGGGTACAGGAAGAGAACAAAGCACGTATCAATGCCAGACTGGCGAAATTCGTGGGCTGCGCTGAGACGGAGTTAATACTCACCAGGAATACCACAGAATCTTTAGATCTTATAATTTCCGGCTACCCTTGGCAGGAAGGAGATGAGGCCATTATGGCGCATCAGGATTATGGGGCAATGCTCAACATGTTTAAGCAGGTTTCTAAACGTGCCGGGATGGTGAACAAACTGGTAGATATTCCGCAGGACCCAATTTCCGACGAGGAACTGGTTGCCCTGTACGAAAGCCAGATCACCTCCAGAACAAAACTGCTTATGATTTGCCATATGGTGAACATTACCGGGCATATTCTCCCGGTGTGCAAGATATGCGATATGGCGCACACGCATGGGGTTGAAGTGATGGTAGATGGCGCACATTGTATAGGCCACATTAATGTGAACATCGAGGAACTCCACTGCGATTATTATGGATCTAGTCTACATAAATGGGTGGCTGCCCCATTAGGGGTGGGCATGTTATATATAAATAAAAATAAGATCTCTAAACTCTGGCCATTGTTTGCAGAAAGCATCACTGAGCAGGATAATATCCTGCGCCTGAACCATACCGGGACGCATCCTGTACATACACATCTTGCCATTGCAGATGCTCTGGATTATCTGGAACTTATTGGGATTGAACGAAAAGAAGAACGCCTGCGGCACCTGCAACGCTATTGGAGTGAGCAGTTACGGGAGGTAGAAAGCATTAAAATCTTTACTCCAACTCAAGTGCATCGAAGTTGTGCCATTGCTAATGTTGGGGTCATTGGGATCCCTGCTACAGAACTGGCAAAGATCTTACTGGAAGAATATAGCGTATTTACCGTAGGAATAGACAATGCAGGTGTGAATGGTTGTAGGATCACCCCTAACGTTTACACAACCACAGTAGAATTAGATCATTTTGTAGCAAGCATGAAAAGTATTGCTGCCGGGGTTTAAAACCAAAATTTCAATTTTAAAATTTACGCAAACTATTTTGCTGCTCCGGTAATTATAAGAACACCGCCAGAACCCATAAGGGCGCCTATCCAAAATCCATGAGCTGCTGGGACTACAAAGTAGTAAGCGGCAATTCCTGCAAGGAGCAGTATGATGCCAAGTATTAAAAGTTTATTCATTTTCCTTAATTAGGTTTGAGGTTTCAGGTTTGAGGTTTTATACTCCGGCTGACTTCTTCTAATGATCTCCTTATCTTCCTTGAACATCTCTGATACCCATTCTGGAGGGGTTTTGGATAACGGTGCCCCGATCTCCTTCATGATCTCTGAAAGCACACTTGGAATATCCCGCTTCCAAACCAAAGCGCGAACAATCCCTACTGCTTTTACCTCTTTATTTTGCTCGAAATTATGGACAAAGTACACCCATTTCTCATCCCAGCCCACGCTTTCTAAAACCACTTCAAATTTGCTCCATACTTTTAGAGGTTTTCTATAGATTATCTTTTGAGAACCTAAAGATGGCGCCAGGCCGCGTTTTACGATGGCTTTAAAAAGTTGAGATCTGGCTATTAGTTCCCACCGAATAAAATCCATATATACTGCGTATTTCGAGGCAGTCATCACCCGCAAACCATCACAATCCATAAGACCAACTCTATAGGTTCTTCTAATGGTCTCATCATAGTTCACCGAACTTTGAAAGTTCCTGAGCACTAATATTTTTAAGATGGTATACCAGTAATAGATCATAGTTTTATGCTTTTTTTTTATTACCTAAAATAGCTTTTAATGGTGTTCCGGTCTTATTACACTACTGCCTAAGTTAGTATATTTAATGAGGAATGACAAAACCTCATCCCCAACCGCAATTGGGAAATGAGCTAATTTCCCTAATACTTATAAATTTCTAATTAGCGTTACTTTTGCAACTGTACCAGTAACTATTGCCTGTTAATCTTCTGCAGAGTAAGGTTGCCCGGTAATTCCATCCATAGCGTCCAGATGGCGAGGAATTGCATTCCTTGCCAGATAGGCAAATACATCCCACAATGATAGCGCGGAATTGCATTCCGGGCTCATAAGTGACGCAAATACAAAAACTACTGTAGTTATGCGTTAGTTTTTTATAACTTCAAATAAAAAGCATTGCTATGTCAACAAAATATAAAGCTACAACAACTGAAGAAGCTTTTTTTATAACTATCACTACAGTAGGTTGGATTGATGTTTTTACCAGACTAAATCAAAAACAGGTCATCATCAATGCATTGCGGCATTGCCAACAAAACAAAGGTTTAGAAATATATGCTTATTGTATTATGTCTAGTCACATTCATTTGCTTTGCAAGGGTACAAACGGCTTTGTTTTGTCGGACATCATTAGAGATTTCAAAAAATTTACATCCAAGAAAATCATTCAAACAATTATTGAAGAACCTGAAAGTCGCCGCGAGTGGATGTTAGATTATTTTAAAAAATCCTGTGAACATCTAAAAAGAGAACAAAAATACAAAGTTTGGCAAAATGGTTATCACGCAGAAAATGCGGAAACCAATTGGTTTATAAAGCAAAAAGTGAATTATATTCACAATAATCCTGTAAAAGACAAAATTGTTGCATTGCCAGAAGATTATTATTTTAGTTCCGCAAGAAATTATGCAGATTTAGAGAATGATCTAGCAGTTGTTTTGTTAGATTTGTTTTGATAGTGGTTGTAAGAACGGCTATGGGGCACGTTGTAGGCACGGAACGGATTGCAAATCCGCGCTATCGATCCGCGCTATCGACGTTGTAGTTGCAAATCCGCGCTATCGAATTTTGCTATCGAATTTTTTATAGATTATACAAACTAATTATTATGACACGAAAAGCACTTATTTTAATTCTTTTAACGCTCCCATTTAATTATTTATGCTCTCAAAATCTTGATGAGTTGTCACTTAAATATGCTAAAGCTTCATTTACTGAATTGCATGAATTTTTTAGCTTACCAAACGATGCTTACAATCCTGAAGAAATAGAACCCAATGTAAAATGGTGTGAAACAGCTTTCGTAAAACGAGGTTTTAAAACACAGCGTTTAAAAACTGAAACAGTTCCTTTATTACTAGCTACACGAAATTTCCCTAATGCTAAAAAAACAGTTTTGGTATATCTCCAAGTCGATGGTCAACCCGTAGACACAACAAAATGGAATCAGCCGAATCCTTATATCCCAGCTTTAAAAAAGAAAAATGAAACTGGAAATTGGGAGATTATTGATTGGAATAATCTAAATGGTGATATTAATCCAGATTGGCGTATTTTTTCTCGTTCAGCATCCGATGCCCGAGGACCAGATATGATGTTTTTAAAAGCGATGGACATTATTAATGACCTTAACATTAAGCCGAATTATAATTTAAAAGTAATCATGGATTTTGAAGAAGAATTAGGCTCACCAAGATTACCAAAAGCAGTTGTAGATTATAAAAATGAATTGGGTGCAGATATGTTAGTAATTTTTGATGGCCCAAGACATCTATCAAATCAGCCAACACTTTCTTATGGTGCACGTGGAATTGCTACTATTTCTCTTGAAGTATTTGGACCAAGAACACCATTGCATAGCGGTAATTATGGAAATTATGCACCAAATCCTGCAGTTAAATTATCTCAGTTATTAGCAACCATGTGGCAAGAAGATGGACGTGTTGCTATTCCAGGGTGGTATGATGGTATTACGATAACAGATGAGGTAAAAGCAATTTTAAGACAAGTACCCGATGATGAAAATCAAATAAAAAAAGACTTTGGTATTGCTTCAACCGATAATATTGGTGATAATTTTCAGGAAGCAATTCAATATCCTGCATTAGGTATTTTGGGTTTAGAGTCAGCTTGGGTTGGTAATAAAACAAGAACAATTATTCCTGCAACCGCTATTGCCGAATTGAATATACGTTTGGTTAGCGAAACTAAGGGAGAGCGTATGGTTAAATTGTTGAAAGACTATATCATTAACCAAGGTTATTATTTAGTAGATGAAAAACCAACGGAAGAAGAACGTATGACACACGAAAAGATTGCTCGATTTAATTCTGAAATATCGTATGGCGCTTTTCGTACCGATTTTAATACCGAAATAGGAGCATGGTTACGAAAAGGAATGAACAAAGCGTTTAGCAAAGACCCAATACAAATAAGAACCATGGGTGGCTCAATTCCTATTTCACCTTTTGTGATTACTTTAGGGCTTCCAGCTGTTGCAGTACCAACAGTGAATCCAGATAATAATCAACACAGTCCAAACGAGAACATTCGTTTAGGAAATTATATTGATGGCATTAAAACTATTACAGCAATTTTAATGCAGAAGCTTTAGGTTGTTACTAAGGCTTCTGCTATGAGTAGTGCGGATGCAAGGAAATCTTTTCGTTTCCGTCTACGCACGTAGCAAAAGCTTTTTGTTTTGGTTTGTTTTTTTTGTTATCCAGATGGCGCAAATCCAGAAGGCGCGGAATTGCATTCCTTGCCCATAAAGTGGTGCAAATACAAAAACTACTGTAGCGATGCGTTAATTTTTTATAACTTCAAAAAAAAGCATTGCTATTTTAACAAAACCAACAACTGAAAAAGCTTTTTATATAAGTCCACTACAGTTCTATCGGTATGATCTAGAAGTTGTTTTATTAGATTTGTTTTGATAGTGGCTGTAAGCACTGATTGTAAACCGCGCTATCAGGTTGGCTATCTCTTTAATGATCATTTTCTATACTTTTTACTGTAAGCACTGATTGTAAATCCGCGCTATCAGGTCCCATTTTTGCCGACACTAAGAGCAATTACAGTTTTATTAAATGAGTTATTATTTTTCGGCTTCAATTTCAGTATTAGGAATTTCTCCATCTACAGGAAGATTCTCTTTTTTAAGATAGGTGTCTAAAAACTTGAGTATCCGGCTATAGGCTTCTATTTGATTTTCTTTTTTCACGAAACCATGACCTTCATCCTCAAATAAAACATATTCCACAGGAACATTATTTTTTCTTACCCCTGCAACAATTTCGTCGGACTCTACCTGTAAAACTCTTGGGTCTTTAGTGCCTTGTAAAACGATCAATGGTTTGGTAACTTTATCTGTATGAAATAATGGTGAAATTCGTTTTAAACGAATAGAATCTGCTGAAAACGGATCACCTAACTCTAGGTATAACGACTCTCTAAACGATTCCCAATAAGGTGGAATACTTTTTAATGTACGCATCCAATTGGTAACGCCAAATAAGTTAACACCTACATCAAATTCTTCCGGAGTATAGGTCAATGCAGCCATAGTCATGTAACCACCATATGATCCACCAATTATTCCTATTTTTTCGCCGTCAATTTCAGGTTGATCTGCTAACCAATTTTTACCTTCTACGCAATCTTGCAAATCTTTTTCACCATGATTCTTATCGTCCATTTTATAAAAGGTCTTTCCATAGCCGCTACTACCACGATTATTCACTGCTAAAACAGCATACCCATGATTTACCATGTATTGTATTAAGGAGCTAAAACCTTGGCGGCTTTGTCCTCCCGGACCACCATGAACAAATACCATAGCGGGCACTTTATTTTCTTCGGAAGCTTGATGGGGCAAATAGTAAATAGCAGGGATTTCAGTACCATCAAAGGATTTATATCGAATTACTTTTGCGGTAACCAGATCTTCAACATCAATTGCATTATTTAAAACATTTGTCAATTTAAGTTGTTCTTTGGTCTCCAAATTATAAGTATATAAATCTGAAGGTGAATTAGAACCACCAGCATACATTCGCATCCATTTTTCGTCATCACTAAAACCTACACTAGTAATGCTTTTACCTTCAAAATCCGGCAAATCTATAGGTTTCATTGTTTCGGTATCTAATACTTCAATTTCATTTTTTCCATCTTCATTAATATAGACTACCATGTATTTTCCTTCAGAAGTAAAGCCACTTCCCATAATATCCCAAGATTTTTCAACAATTTTTTTCTTTTCTTTTGAATTCAAATCGTAAGACATTAAATAAGAAAATTCTCCACCATCATCTGTTGTATAGTAAAACGTTGAATTATCTACTGAAAAATCCTGAGCAGCATTTGCGCTCAGGTTATCATTTATTTTTGTCATTTCTTTAGTTTTTACATCATAAAGAAATAAGTCGCTATCATTTGTATTTAAACTTTTTGATAAGGCGAAGTAGTTTTCATCATCGGACATTCCACTAAAATCTAAGCCATCATTGTTTTGATAGATCATTTTAGCAGCGTAGTCCTCAACCGATAATTTATATACATCAAAAAATTTTGGGTCTCTTTTGTTGGAGCCAAAATACAAATGCTTGTCATCTTTTGACCATCCGTAGAAACTAGATTTCGCTCCTTTTTCCGGTGTAATATCCTTAATTGTTCCATCTAATTCTCTTACAAATAAGTGATTAATTTCATCACCATTTCCATCTGCACTCAATAGCATTCTATTGTCATTTGGAAAGTATGACTCAGCAAAAATAGATGTGCTATCAGACTTTGTAATTGCAGTCATTTCACCTCCTTTTGCAGGAATAGTGTAGACGTTATAAATACCTGAACGGTTACTCGATATTAATAAATTACTATTGTCAGATGAAAAGCTTCCACCACCAACAGCTTCATTATCCATAAATTGTTCAATGGAATATTCTTTGATTTCTCTTTGAGTTATCTTAGTTTCTTCTTTACAAGAAAATAAGAGAGTTACAATTACTAATCCTAAAATTTTAATTTTCATGACTATAGGTTTTTATGTGTGTTTATTGTGGTTTACTTAAGCTCATTAATATCTAATACTCAAGTGTTTTTTTATTTTATAAGGTAATAAATATAACGTTTTTGTATATGAGTTGTGGCGTGTCTTGGTACGAACTTCTCGTTCAAGGTTCAGCTGTTTGAAGTTCTCACGAAAGCTATTCAAGGTGTTATTTGGTCTGAGTCGGGTCGGCAAAAGGAGGAATCATTGGCATCGAAGCATGATCTATTGTGATTACCATTCTGCCGTGCTTCATTTCTTTTACTTCAGTAAACCTACCCTCAAATTCAATAGTTCTCCTCCTTCAACTGGCATGGTTATTCTAAATATTCCGTGTCCAACCACCCCATCTGCAAAAAGCACATTGTTCATGCTAATATATTCAAGTTTCGCTCCTTTATTGGTAGCGAAGTCTTTAGAATAGGAAGCTTTTACTGCATCATATCCGTTTAACTGTGTTTCGGTTGGAAAATAAGCACGTAACTCTGGACTGTTCCAATACAATTTCATCATAGCATCTGCATCGCCATTATTGAAGGCAACCAGAAACAAACTGTCTATTTCCTCGGCTGATGTAATCAAGTCCACTTTAGAAACAACCGTTTCATTCTTCGACTTGTTTGATTTTTTATTACTCTGTTCGGTTTTATCTTCCCGGTTTTTATTTTTCATAATTCCTTTAATATTTACTCTAATTTCGGGATAGAACTGAATTACAGTGAATTATAGCCATTGTTAGTGGCAGTTTATTATTCAATTTTTAAATTTTCATTTAACATGTCAATTTTTTCTTGGGAATAATCATTCTTACCTACTTCTAGAGCTTTAGTGAAAAGTTCAAGGGCTTTGATTGAGTCTTGTTGTGCCAAATAGGAATCCCCCATAGAATCATAAACATTAGAGCTATTAGGATAATTCTGTATGTTCAATTTAAACATTGCGTTGGCTTTGTCATACTGATTATTCCCCAAAAAAACATATCCAAGTGAATTGATAAATGACTCATTTGGCAGTGTTTCGTATCCGAAATGAGCAGAAACATTCTTATAATGAGAATCAATCATGCTTATCATTTCTTCAATTGAAATAGTGGAATTTGGATCAAAAAATTGATTGCCATCTTTAAAAGAATACCAGGGGAAAAGAAAACGAAGGGCGTCATACTCTGCAATTAAAGGGACGCTTCCATGGTCGTCATTCTCATAGTATTTCCATTTAAAAAGTAAACCATTGTCATTTTTAGTCTCGGTAGAATTCACAAATTGTAATATTGACCTAATATGGGCTGAAGCTATAGCGGTATCGCTTCGAACCTCATTAATAGTCATTCCCTCATTCATTGTATTCGCTACTCCAACGTATAGTGCTTTTCCATCGAACTTATTTTCAGTTAAAACTGAATCAGCATTTCTTAAAAGAACTTCATCATCCCACCATAAACTTGGATCAATGGCAACATAATTATTAAAAAGGTGCGGTCTGGTAATAAGTGAATTAATAACAGCCAAACCACCAAAGGAATGACCCACAAAAGTCTTATAAGTAGATACTGGATAAGTTTTTTCTATATACGGCATCAACTCATCCTCCATGAAGTCGAGGAACTTGTTGCCTCCACCTGATGCATATTGAATACTATCACCTGTAAAGAAATCGGTCTCCACATGTGTAGGAGTCATATCTCGGCTTCTATCGGTATTAGGAATTCCTATAATAATCATTTCAGGAACAATTGTATTGCCGTTGGTAGTACTTAATTGTTTGATCATTCCAGTTACAGAATAAAAATGCCCTGGACCGTCTAAAAGATATAAAACGGGGTATTTGGTTTCATTTAATTTGCCATCTCCTGCAGATTCGGGTAAATGCACCCATATTTTTCGAGACTCATTTAATATGTTGGAATAAACGCTATCTATCTGTCCTATCCCTATTTGATTTGTTGGTTTTTCAAGAGCTGTTGTCTTTTCCTTTTGCTGGCAATTTAATAGGGTAAACGCTATTACTATGAGCAATAAATAATTTTTCATGATGGTATATTTATTTAGTATTAATTGTCACAACGTTATTCTTGTTCGATTTTCAGCAGCATTTCTTTTCCATTTTCATTTTCCGAATTCAAAGCTATTGATTTATTAAACCGGGTTTGGTTTTTAATTACTCTCCTTGAAGTTTTTTAATCATTTCTTTACCGTTCTCATTGGAGGGATCCATTTCTACAGATCTCTTATAATTAAGAATTGCTAATTCCTTATTTCCCTCTTCCATATAAGCTTCTCCCAAACTGTCGTATACATTAGAAGATTCAGGAAATTCTACTACATTTAATTTAAAGACTGCGATTGCTTCCTTCACCTTCCCTGTTTGCAAGAATTGATAGCCTAAACTATTCATATCATTTTCCTTCAGAATATACTCTTTAGAGTTCTTTTGCTTTTCGAATTCCGCAATCCCGGCCTCTACCCCATTTTGAATGATTTCATCTCTTAATAAATTTGCCAAAGATCGCTGCGGAAGTTCATAAGGCTGGTCGTTTAGAATTTTTATAATATTTAGACTCATTTCCCCAAGATTGGTGCCACCGGTATTATTAAGCAATACCACCAGATCCTGATCTTCAGTTCTGTTTATAAGTGTATTGAAGCCATTTATTCCTCCTCCGTGCCCAATTACAGTCAAGCTATCTGTTGCGGTCCCCAAAGCCATCTTATTGACTCCCCAACCATAGCCATAGGTTCCGCTTCCTGATTTGATATGTGGAGCAAACATGAGTTTCTTATTTTTTTCGGAAAGTAATTTATTGGAAGTAAGTGCACGATCCCATAAATAAAGATCTTCTACCGTGGAATACAGAGATCCCGCGGAATAGGGAATAGACATATCCAGATATGGCGCATTGATATAGGAATCCCCTCGCTTTTCATATCCGGAGGCTCTATTCTTAAGAATCACACTTTGATGATCGAATCCTGAGTCTTTCATGTTTAATGGCTTAAAGATCTTTTCCATTAAGTTGTCTTCATAAGATTTCCCTGTTACCTTTTCTATAATCACCCCCAAAAGGAAATAACCGGAGTTGCTATACGAGAATTTTTCTCCCGGCACGAATTCTAATTCCATCTCCTTGAATTGTAAAATAAAATCGGTAGGCGTAAAAGGATCCCGACTGGTATCATCAAAAAATTTAGGAAAGGAAGTGTAATTTGGAATTCCGGAGGTGTGTGTGAGTAAATGATGTAGTGTGATCTTATCTCCTGTGGCTTTAGGATAGTCTGGAAGGTACGTGGTAATAGGAACATCTAGTTTCAATTTCCCTTCTTCTACCAATTGAAGGATCAACATCGCGGTAAACTGCTTGGTGATGGAACCCAACCTGTGTTTTGTGTTTGGGGCGTTTGGAATATCCCATTCCATATTTGCCTTTCCGAAACCATTTTTATAAATCACTTCCCCATCTTCGGCCACCAATACAGACCCATTAAATTGACCATATTCTGAATATAAGTTTATGAGGTCTTCTATTTGAGCTGCCTTGGATTGAGTTTGTGCAGTTATTATCTGAGAACTCATCAGCGTTATAAAACATAAGAATGTTAGGGCTTTTAGAAAAAATCGTGGTTTAGTGATCATAATTGAAAGTATTAGACAGATTTATGATTAATCATCAATATACTAAAATAGCGAAATTTTATATTAGTCTAAGTCTCAGTTTCCTAGAATCGGGAGATGTTGATTAATGGTAAAAAAAAATGCGGCTTAGGTACATACCTAATCCGCATAAGGGAATATATCTTATAATTATAGATTTTACTCTGTATAAGGAATTCTTCTAGATACTTTTCTCATTAGGATATTAATAAGATCCTGTGCATCTGTTCCTAAAGTTCCTTTAATTTTTTTATTATAATTTACTACCAATTCATTATCGCTAGTGTTTGTGAAATCCATATTCATGGTTGCAGAACTTGTTGCAAACATTCCACCAGTAAATACCGCAAGACCTATAGCTGCTGCGTTAGACATAGGTTTAGAAGTCTCGAAATTACCGGTTATAATAGTTTCTACCCCAAGAATTTCTCCTAATTCACTAGGTAAATATTCTGAATAGTTATGAATATCTATTCCCTGCTTTTTAAGTAATGTGTTAGTCATGGTAGGATTTTGAACATCTACCAACATAGTACCTCTTTTCTTTCTGGTAAGGAACCAGGTATACATACCTTTTTGGATATCTATTGCTTCATCTCTATTCATTTGTGCAATTTGCTCTGAGGTAAAATCCTTCAATTCTTTCGGTCTCAATTTCACCTGTACTTTTAATGGTAAAATCGCTATCGTTTTTGTGTTTGTCACATAGGTATCTGCATCTGGATGTACATAAAGCTTTGTTTGCGAAAACATTAATGAGGTAAATAGAAAACAAAAAATTAGTAATAATTTATTCATGATTAATTTGGTTTAATTATGCCTACTAAGGATTCAGTTGGTTTTTCGGCTTGTACCCAACGTACTTTTGATCATCCAGAAAAAATAATCAACAAATTATTGTCGCACTTTTTACAGATGAATTTTATAAATTGAATAGATTTATAATCCGTTCAATCTGATGTACTATAAATTTTAAAAAATTTCCATTCTGTGTAGGGCCACTGACTGTTCGAACTGTAAACATAATAGAATTAACTTATTTATACAACTGCTCTTTTGCATAAAAATAACCCCTTACTGTAATCATCTTTATTTAAATGTCTGAAGATCACTTTTTAAAGGAGCTCCAAATCACTGGTATATTTTAGAGAAATTATTGTTCGAGCTTAGAAAAACTACCTAACGTCGCGACCTACATAAGGGAAATTTAATGATGTTTTATTCTAAAATGGCAATAATCCGCAGGGGTCCACCACTGCCTCCTTTTATTTTCTTTGATCGCTCCCCCGCTCCAAATTTTAATTTTGAAGGAATTAATAAATTAAATCCCTATGTGTCAATTAATTAACATAAATTGATGATTATTAAAAAATATATTAACTATAACTTCAACGTACTGTTGTTGAAGGGCCTTAAGATTAGTAATTCTTAATTTAATAAATTCTATTTCTATGAAGTACTTTAAGTATTTAACCGTAATGATTTTTGCAGTTATGCTATCTGTCTCCTGTGGTAGTGATGATAGTAGTAGCGATGCCAGCTCCAGTGCTTTGATAGGCATCTGGGGAATTACAGCAACAGAGGAAGGAATGGAAATTAATGTTAAAGTCACCTTTAATTCTGATAAATCTGGAAAGATAGTGACGGCATCTACCTTTGAAGGAGAAACATATACTGAAAATGAGAGTTTTACATGGAACACCAGCGGAAATAAATTAACCATCTCTAGTAGTGGGGAGCCAGATGAAGTTTTAACCTATTCTATTTCTGGAAATAAACTAACTATCACCGATGAAGATGGGGAAGTTACTGTATTAACAAAACAGTGATTCTGATGAGATAGTATTTGCATCTACGGATTTAATTATCATCTAAAAAGTTATAAAACCCATTACTTAATTTTAATGGGTTTTTATATTCTTTAAAATGAATTTTGAGGCAGCGGGCATGCTTAAAACGACCTAACGTAGCATCCTGTAGAAAGGAAATTTAATAATCTGTTATTCTAGAATTGCAATAATTCGCAGGGGCCCACCACTGCCCCCTTTTATCTTCATTGGTAAAGCCACCACCTTAAAACCCTTGTTTGGCAACTTATCCAGATTGGTCAAATTCTCGAATGCGGGAATGTTTTTGGATAGCAGGCTAATATGACTTTTAAAGTCATTGGATTGACCATAATCGATGCTGGGAGTATCGATCCCAATAGCATGAATATTCCTGTTTTCTACTAGCCATTTTGCAGCTTCCGGAGCTAATCCGGGAAAATGCAGGTTTTTAACTGCAGCCTCTCCCCGATCTTCGGTGCCCATATATTTTAGTTTATCTGGATAAAATTTGGAGAATCCTGTTTCCAATAAAACGATACTCCCTTCAGGAATTTTGAGGTTTTCCTCTTTCTCCCAGTTTTTAAGATCTTCGATACTAATTAGATAATCGGGATTAGCGATGGCATTTTCAGAAACATCAATTTTAATAGCATTCCCAACGAGGTTCGTTAGCGGAATTTCATCTAGCGTTTGGCCATTTTTAGCAAAGTGTATTGGAGCATCTATATGAGTCCCTCCATGCTCTGCAGTTGCAAAATTATTGGCTGCATAATAAAACCCCTGCTCGGTTTCTCCTTGGAATACTTCCTCCAATTCAAATTCCTTTGCCGTAACCCAGTAAATGGTTTTTTCAGAAAAATCATGGGTGAGATCTATTATTTCTCCAATGGTAAAACTTTCTTTTTTTGTGATAGTATCCTCTTGTTTAGAGCGATCAGCTTTTTTATCGCATCCATAGAGCAACAACATACCTATCAAAAAACAACAATTAAGAATTCTCATAATTTAGCGGAATTACAATTATTAAATAGGGCTTTTATCCAGCCTCCTCATAAGCTTCTTTTAACCATGCCCTTAACTCTTTATCTACCTGAGCTACATCACTTAGTTGCACCCTGTGTGTACACATGGTTCCAAAAGGGCCGGAATTCTCGAGTCTCCCAGAGGTTGGTTTATCGTTATATTTTAATCCGAGGTCTATTCTTGTTTTGGTAGCCGGTTTTATTAATGCGAATTGTCTTTTTCTAATAATGCTAACACTTGCTTTTTTTTAGGAGAGACAATTACATCGTCCCCAAATGAAGTAACTATCGACAAAAGTTTTTCATAGATCGGGAACAATGTTTCCTTCCCCTTATATTGAATTTCAACAAGATCCTCAGGTTCCTCATTTTCTTCCTTGGATAATTGCACGATCATATTTGCAAAGCCATGAGTTACTTTGTGTTCTTCCTTTAAAAACTTCATTGCTTCCCTGTGTTTGGCAAAAGATCGCTTATTTAGCAATTGTTTCCATTCTACCAAAGACTTCCCTGTTTTTTCGGGCATATTATCTATCATTGTTTGAAGAGCTTTCTCTGCATCCATTTTTTTTCATTTTTAGATTATCAAATAACATTTCCATCAACAAAGGCTTTAGCTTCCAGCAGCTCTTTTCTATTACTATTAATATCCTTTGTTAGTTCTAATAGTTGATTAAAATACATGCCGGCCTTATCCTTATCTCCAACCTGTTTAGCAGCGATGGCAGCACCATAAATTCCATTAAATCTATTGGGATGAGCTAGTAAATTTAATTCGTAAACAGAAAGTGCCTCAATAGGATTTTTCAATTCTAAAAGCATATCCCCAAGCAATTCATCTGCCGGCAATACCTCCCCGGGAGTAACAGGGTGTTTGGAGGTTTCACTTTCTAATTTTGCTGCGGTCCTCATAGTTGCAAGTGCTTCCTTATTATTTCCTTTTGATAAGGCTATCCATGCTTCGGTTGATTTTATTTCTATTTCCACTTGACCGGCTTTATATAGATCCTCTCCACTTCCCCTGCTTAGAAGTTGTTTTTTGAAGCTTTTGAGCGTTTGAAGTTCTTCTTCAGCTACAACTATATTATTGGAACGGGCTGCTCCCAAAGCTTTTGCAAAGTGTGTGATAGATCTTTCCCAAGGAAAATTATCCCATTGAAATTCTAAAGTTGGGATTTCTAATTTTGCAGCTTCAGCCCATTGCCTGTTTTCCAGAGCGACTCTTGCCGGAATTGCATTGGTTGTATATGCTACTGCAAAATCATTTGCCGGAAATGCAGATTTAATAGATTTAATATATGCCAATTTTTTATCCGCATTTTCATTATCACCTAGCTGTAAATATGCATAAACCAAATAATCTATTGCATGTATTTCTTGAGACCAATTCCCTTCTTCATTCATGCTTTCTGAATAACAAACTGCAGATTCTGCAGAATTTATATTAGTGCTTATAGATTCTTTCCACAAACCTAAGCGAGTGAAAATGTGAGAAGGCATGTGTTGGGCATGTGCAGATGATGGGGCTATTTGAGCATATCTTCTTGCTGTAGCCAGTCCAAGTTTTGCGATTTCAGGATAATCGTAGGTGTGTATAATATAGTGGGCGATACCCGGATGCATAGGCTGCTCCTTAAACAAAGTCTCTAAGATCTGCCCTGCCTTTTTTTGATTTTTATATGTTTTATCATTTGGGTCGGCAGAAGAAGTTAATGACAAGGCATAAAAAATACCTGCCTCAGTATCTTCTTTATTATTGAGATAAAGCTGCTCCATCTCCTTTTCATATAGCAACTCTCTCGAATGGTGATTTATAGTTTTCCAATCCTTATAGAAAATACTAATCGCATTTATGTATTGATTAGCGCGTTTAGATTTTGATAAGCCGTGAGCGATCTCAAGCAGTTTAGCTCCTTTCTCCAATTCTTTTGGGCCCGGAGGTGCCCAGAGTTCATGATAGATACTCATCGCAACTCCCCAATAAGCCATTGCACATTCAGGATCTGCATCTATAACTTTTACAAATGCTTTTTCAGCTTCGGCATATTCAAAGGAATGCAATAAAGAAATTGCCAGATCAAAAGTTTCTCTGCTATCTAGATTACAATCCGAAGAAAATTTTACCTCTCCAAATTGAGGATTCCCACATAACAAAATATCTCCTCTAAGCAGATCAATGGAGGCTAGAGCTGACTTCGATTTTTTTTCTTGGCATCCAAATAAACAAATCACTAGTACTGCGATTAGTGTTATTAGCCCGGTTTTTGAATGTCTCATGATTTTGTATTTATAAATTTATACTACTCTCTTTAGCAAACTCTTGGGGCAAAATATCCATCTAAATGTAAGATTTCTAATTAGTGGCTGTTCCTAAAGAAAAGGATGCTTATAATTAACAAATCTTACCGGGGTAAAAACTCGGAGGGAATCGGATAATAAATATAAGGAATAAAGAGGTTTTCTGAAATTTATTTGTCCAATAAAACCTACCCTAAATAATACTGAAGCATAAATTTATTCCCGGGGACCAGATTTTGGAATTGTTTTTTTTTCTATAAATGAGCTTAATAGTTTATTTATCTTTTTTTGAATTTGATCTCTCATGTATGAGGACCAGCCCAATAAATAGCCACTAGTGCCCAATGCTTGTTTAGACCAAATCCAGAGGTTAAAATCATCTGTATGCTTTAGGATCTTGCCATCCTTGAATTCGAAATTAGCGGTTACTTTATTTATCACCTTTCTCTTTTTGGGTCCATAATTATAGCGGGCAGTCCAATTCACCTTTCCATTTTTATCATCGGTTTTTAGGATCTTATAATCTATCCTGAGGTCATTATCCTTTTTACTAAGCAACATATCCCACATGTATTTTGCCCTATTTCCCTTAAGAATACCAAAGGCGGGATCCTGAAATACGATATTTTCATGATAACAATCTATCATTCCCTTAGCATTTCCATTTGAAAACGAACTATAAAATTTTTGTAAGAGCTCATTATGATTCATTTTCAATCGATTTTAAATTAAAACTGACTTCTCTTTAAACTAAATTTTTATCCAGTGTAGAAGAAGTGACAAACTTATTGTGGGGATATTTTTGGGGTAGTACAATAAAGATACTTGAAATTACAAATAGATTCAAGGAGAGTTTTTTATATTCTCAAAAGTGTCAAAATTCGATCTTTAGTTATGAGAAATTGTTATTTAGTGTAAGTCAGGAATTCTATAATTTAAAAGATCAATCTACATAATAACGAAGCATAGGCCTGTTTTTGAAAGTTCGATCTACGATCACGAAGCCTGCTCGTTCAAAAGATTTATACAAGCCGATCCAGGCAAAGGAATCCGGTAATTTTTCCTGTGTGGGAGTGGTTGGATAAGCTTCTATGATCTTTATTCCTTGCTCCCTAGCATAATTCACTACTTCTTTTAGAAGCGCCACAGATACGCCCTGTCTTCTAAACTTTTTATCTATAAATGTACAAGGGATAGACCATACCAATTTATCGTCTATGGGTTTATGAACTCTGGACCTGCTGAGTTTAAAGAAAATCTGTTCTGGGCGCAAAGGCGCACCATGCAATAGGAATGTCTTAATAAAACCCAATAATACCGGTAGGCTTAACTTCCCAAACCAAAGCTTTCATGGCTTCCTTATTTTCTCCATCCGCCTCAGCCTCGGTAAATTCAGCTTTATTGAGGCGGTCATACATACACCAGTAATTTCCGCACGCTCCCTTAACTCCAAAAAAGGTGTTCAAAATGATACCAGTTTGCTTTCGTCAGGGTTTCAAACCTTAAGGAATTTAGGAATTCTGTATCTGGCTTGGAGGTGGTCATTACTCTAATTATAAATTTGGTTTATTAGGACTTTTCTTTAGTATGATTTCCTAAGAAATAATTGATCATTTAGGATAAAAAAACCATCTGAATTAGACAAAGTCCAATATAGATGGTTGAATAATTTAAGGTTTTAAATTAACTAGTTTTCAGGAAAATCTGCTTCACTCATTAACTCATGCATTTGCTGGACATGACGGTCTGTGTGACCAGACATAAATAAAATTACCTGCAAGCCATCTAAAGTTCCAAAAGGCAACTGCGCATAATGATTTCTAAGATCATCATCGGTATCCTTCAAGTAATCTATATGATCTTTTCTACTGTCTTTGAAAGCCTCTAAAGTAGTTTCAAAACCTCCAAACTGTCCAGTTGGCTCCATTGGGGTTTGAGTTTTTATCTTTGTAGTTCTATCCTCAATAAAACCAAGGATTTGCTCATCGGTCATTTTAACTTCTCCTCTTCTGGAAGGATCTGCCGGAGTTTTTAAACATTCGGTTACCATTCCAAAGATCATATTCTCTGTAATTGCCAAGTGTTCTGTGATCTCAAATAGAGACCAGGTTTCATCATCCGGTTTATAATTAAGCTGAGCCTCAGATAATCCATCTAGCGCACTAAGCATTGCCTTTTGAGAATCTGTTAATTCCTTAACAGCCATATCTCGTTCTGCATCTGTAATCTTTACGGTTCCGGCAGTAAAACTTACCAAAACGAACATTACAATCGGTAAAATGATTTTTTTCATAATTCGAATACTTTAATTAATATTTTTTAATTCATTTACTTCACCTGCACATTTCATTTTCTAAACCTAAGATAGAACATCCTTTCGATATTTCAATCGACTGCATGTAAGAATTCGCTATGCAGGCCACATAGCCTCCTACCAATTCTTTACCTTTCATAAATGGGCCCTCACTAATTACCTTCCCGGATTCTCGCAAAACTTTCCCAGTTGCATTTAAGGGTTGTGCTCCAATAAGTTTCCTTTCTTCTTGAAGTCCAACCATCCATTTTTTCATATGCTGTTACCATGCTTCCGGAGATTCGTATTCTTCTGGGCCTTTTCCACCTTTAAATAATAATAAGTACTCTTTCATTTAAATTGATTTATATGCTTAAATCAAGGTTCTATTAACTTAGCTAAACCGTGTTTCTATGGGTATAACACTTCAGAAAAAATTTTAGGACATGAATTTAGAATTATTTCTAATTTTTAGTAACCTACTAAACATATTCTGTTGAAAAACACCTTCCATGAAATCCTTAAAATTTATAATTATTCATTATAAATTAAAATTTTAAATCAGATTAACGGTCAAAATCGTCGATGTACTTAAAAAAAACCTACATTGGCCAAAATGCCCTGTAATAGTTCCAGCTCCCCTACTTTGGAATTACTTTCAAACCGGAACCTATAAACCCTTATGTTTTTAAAGTATATTTCTTCCAGCTCCTATAAAAAGCTTATTATTTTAATTGTAGTCCTAACTGGCCTTTTTTCAGTTTTATTTATTTCCTTATACTATTATTTAAACAGTCATGAATCCGAAGTTAATAAGGCCGCCACAGAACAATTGCAAAAACAAGTTCACATCCTTGTTGAACTTAAATCTGAACCTATACACTCCACCATTACAGATTATACTTTTTGGGATACATTTGTCGATTTTTTTAATAATCCAGATGTAGATTGGTTCGATGAATCTGTGGCTACTTTAATTGATTCCTATGATATAGATGATGTGGCAGCCTATGACTTAGATAGGAAATTGATTAGAAGTGAATCTACAGTCAATATCACTTCGGAGAACTATATTCCTCCATCTGTATTTCCATTAATTTATAAAAACAGATTCCTGAAATTCTATATACAACTTCCCGAAGGAGTGATAGAAGTTATGGGAGCTACCGTACATCCTACTCACGATCCTGAAAAAATAATAACAGAACCTTCAGGTTACTTTATAATTAGCAGACTTTTGGATAAGGAATACATTAAAAATTTAGAACAAATAAGTGGTGCAAACGTATTTTTATCAAAAAATGACTTCGCAACTCACAAAGATGGTCACCATGAGGCAATTACTGCTAAGATCCCGCTATTTAATTGGGATCATAAACAAATTACAAGTATCGTTTTTTCAAAACCAATTAATATCCATTCTGATATTATACGAACTATAATGTATCTTATTATTATTATATTTTTGATTAACCTCCTAGTAATTCTATTCTTTTTTAAAAAATGGATATATAAGCCCTTAAATTTAATTAAAAGAATTCTCGAAAAAAAAGATAAAGAAGCAATTAAAAAGTTAAAGAAAACACCTGGTGAATTTGGTGATATGGGGGATTTATTTGAAATAAACAATCTACAAACCCAAGCTCTTATCAAAGCAAAGAATAAAGCTGAGGAGGGGGATAGATTAAAAATGGCATTTCTAACCAATCTATCCCACGAAATTAGAACTCCAATGAACGCAGTTTTAGGCTTTTCAGATCTGCTTAGAGATGCTAACTTATCGGAAAAAGAGCGCTTAGAGTATATAGAAATTATAGGAAAAAGCGGAAATAATCTAGTTCTAATTATAGACGACCTAATAGAAATGTCTAAAATAGATTCAGACCAAATTGAACCAAATTACACCCCGGTTGATCTGCAAAATTCCCTTAAGGATATTTATGAATCTTTAATAATTACGATTCCAAAAAACAAGTTGATTGATTTCCAACTCGAACTTCCGGAAATCCCAATTGAAAAAAAGGTGCTATTAGATATCACTAAACTTAATCAGATCATCACTAATTTGCTTACCAATGCTATTAAATTTACAGATCATGGTTTTATAAAAATTGGGTATACTATTAAGGCTTCAAAAAACACACTAGTCTTTACCGTAGAAGATTCGGGGCAAGGAGTTCATAAAGATAATCTGAGCTCAATTTTTAATCGATTCAGCAAAATAGATAAAAAAAGTTCAGAATTTAAAAGCGGTTTGGGATTGGGATTAGCCATCTCCAAAGCTTATGTAGAGATGATGGGTGGCGAATTAAGTTTGCAATCAGAATTAAACAAAGGTTCCACCTTCACCTTTACCTTACCTCTTAGCTTTGATACAATAAATGGAAATTTCGGTGAAATATCTCCGGACAACTTAGTTGCTAAAAACAATGAATTAATTGGTACCATACTAGTTGCCGAAGATGATAATATTAATTTCTTACTAGCAAATAAACTTATAACATCTAAAAATCACACTGTGATTCGCGCTGTAAATGGTTTTGAAGCAGTAGAAATATGCTTAAATAATTTAGAAATTGACTTGGTTCTAATGGATATAAGAATGCCCGAGATGGATGGTTTTGAGGCAATGAAAAGAATTAAATTAATTAGACCAGACTTACCCATAATAGCTCATACTGCTTTTGTTTCCGAGGAAATAAAGCTTAAAATCGAAGATGCAGGTTTTTATGGGTACGTTAAAAAGCCTTTGCAAAAAGACCTCCTGTTTAATATGATAAATGAACTTTTAGTAAATATCTCGAAAAACCAACCCCACAAAACTTTTTAAAAACTCCTCCTATTTTTAATCATCTTTGATTTTTGAGGAATAAGGAATGAAGCAGAAAAAAACCATGAAATATTTGGGAGAAATTTTATTGTATCTGGCATTTCATTGGTATACAATTAAAATTCTCCTTTTTTAATTTAATAAGTTCTCCTTTTACTATTCTTTAAATTTTATAA
This sequence comes from Gillisia sp., assembly GCA_024635675.1. GTDB lineage: Bacteria > Bacteroidota > Bacteroidia > Flavobacteriales > Flavobacteriaceae > Gillisia. Next base: position 9,860 of record JAGXIJ010000066.1, on the reverse strand, counting down.
CAGCTTGTCGCTCACGGTTTACGGTGAGCTGCGTCACATCTGGTCTTGAATAATGCCCTGAAGGATCAAAATTCTGGCGTTCTTCTAATACCCGATTAAAATCTAAGCTTGCAGTAAGAATTCCTTCCGTATTAATCACTGGCTCTAAAATCCATTCTCCATCTGGACCTGCAATGCAAGAACCACCATTTGCCAATACCTCCGGAGCATTTTCTATAATTTTAGATAAATGAGGTGTTTCTTTTGGAAAATCTTGCTTGCTCATTAAACTAGATACCGAGATCACAACAGACCTAGATTCTCTAGCTATAAAACGCGTGATATCTTTCGTATTATCCAGAGTTCCTGGCCATACCGCAATATGTAGGTTTTCACCTTGCCCATAAAGAGCTGCACGAGGTAAAGGCATCCAATTCTCCCAACAATTTAATCCACCTACCGTAAATTCTTTAAGAGAATGTACTTGTAATCCATTTCCATCCCCAGAAGACCATGTTAAGCGCTCTTCATAAGTTGGTTGGAGTTTTCTATGAACAGATGCTATTGTCCCTTCTTCATTTATATATACTAATGAACAATACAAGCTATGTCCTCCTCTATTCTTTGGACGTTCTATAACTCCTAAGTAAATGGCAATTTTATGTTCTTTTGCTAAATCACAAATATCGTTTAATTCCCCGGCTTCAATTTGAACTGCATTTCTAAGGTAATGCGCATGAATTTCCTTTTGAACTATCGAGTTAAATTCGGCACCATTAGTTAAGGACAACCAAAATGGATAGCCAGGCAACAAGCCTTCGCCAAAGACCAGTAATTCACATTTCTTGGCTGCAGCATCAATGATACTAGACTTGATCTTTTCAATTGTTTTTACTTTATCCAGCCAAACTGGAGCAATTTGAGCCAATCCTACCTTTAATATGTGAGTATTATTCATGCTATTTTTTAAAAATTTATTTTGCGAGAAAGCCGGAAGTCTTGGTTATAAAAGGATCTTTTTTAAAAAAATCTAGTAAAAATCAATAAATATAAGAATTCATTGCAACATAATAACATCCCAATTTTTAAAAAATAAAATCCTTAGATTTGAGTTTATATTAGTTAAAATGGCTAATTGTTAATATTGAATCTTGATTCTTTATTTTAGACTCTTGCTAAATTGTATTTTTGCACAAACTCCCATGAGAATTTATGGCCCAGAAAAAAGCCTCAACCAAAAAATCCAAAAACACGAAGATTAAAAAACCTGGATTTAAACTTTCCAGACAACAAAAAGTGGTTTTTGGCAGCTTCCTCATGTTATTGGGGATCGCCTTATTAATCGCTTTTGTTTCCTTTTTATTTAACTGGCAAGCAGACCAAAGCACACTTCATGAATTTGGCAACCGGGATTTGGAAGCTAAGAATTGGATGAGCAAATTTGGCGCAAGCATTAGTGATTTCTTTATTTATAAAGGATTTGGTCTAGCAGCCTTTATACTCGCCAGTTTAGTGACGCTTACAGGAGTTTATCTATTTTTTAATTTCAAGTTAAAAAATCTTTTTAAATTCTGGTTCTGGGGAACGTTAATGATGGTATGGTGGTCTGTATTCTTTGGTTTTTTTGCTGCTGAAAATTCCATGTTAGGTGGCCGGGTTGGATTTGAGATCAACGATTACCTGCAAGACTTTATAGGCTTAATAGGTACCGCCTTGTTACTTACATTTATGCTAATTTCCTATTTGGTATTTAGATTAAAAATCACTCCAGAGCTTATAGGTTCTTATATAAGTTCTAAGAAGAAAGAAATAAAAGAGGATTTTGAGACTTCAGGAATGCCTGCAAATAAAACCTTTGAGGAAGAAGACTGGGTTTCTAAAGTGATTCCAAAAAAAGATGCTTCCACTATCGAAGACACTTCTACTACTACTCCATTAACTATAGATCCCGAAGATTCTAAACCAAAACCTGCTCCTAAACTTCATTTAGAGGAAGATGAGGTACAAATGGAAGTGGAAACTGTTGAAGAGGAAGAAGTTGAAGACACCCTAAGCAGTAAATTAGTTAAAGATTTTGGAGAATTCGACCCAACACTAGAGCTTAAAAATTATAAGTGGCCTACTATAGATCTTCTGAAGGATTATAATGCCGGAGGTGGAGGAATTACTGTAGATCAAGAAGAATTAGAAGAAAACAAAAATAACATAGTAAATACGCTTAAGAATTATAAGATTGAGATTGCACATATAAAAGCAACGGTTGGACCAACTGTTACCTTATATGAAATAGTTCCAGAAGCTGGGATTCGAATTTCCAAGATCAAGAATCTGGAAGATGATATCGCCCTGTCACTTGCTGCCTTAGGAATTAGGATTATTGCACCTATTCCCGGGAAAGGAACAATTGGAATTGAAGTGCCTAACAAGAACGCAACTATCGTTTCTATGCGCTCTGTAATAGCATCTCCAAAATTCCAAAATGCCGAAATGGAATTGCCAATGGCATTAGGAAAATCTATTTCCAATGAGACTTTTGTGGTAGATCTGGCAAAAATGCCTCACCTCTTAATGGCCGGTGCTACAGGACAAGGAAAATCTGTTGGATTAAATGCGATATTAACTTCCCTTCTCTATTGCAAACATCCTGCGGAAGTGAAGTTTGTATTGGTAGATCCTAAAAAGGTGGAACTTACCCTTTTCAATAAAATTGAACGTCATTATCTGGCAAAACTCCCGGGATCGGAAGATGCAATTATCACCGATAATTCTAAGGTAATTGCCACTCTAAATTCCTTATGTATAGAAATGGACGACCGTTACAATCTTCTAAAAGATGCGATGGTACGAAACATTAAGGAGTACAATGTAAAGTTTAAAGCCAGAAAATTAAATCCGGAGAACGGACATAAATTTCTACCATATATCGTGTTAGTAATAGATGAATTTGCCGATCTTATTATGACGGCAGGGAAAGAGGTAGAAACCCCCATTGCCAGACTTGCACAACTAGCTCGAGCTATAGGGATCCACTTGATAATTGCAACTCAACGACCTTCTGTAAACGTAATTACAGGGATTATAAAAGCCAACTTCCCGGCAAGAATAGCCTTTAGGGTAACCTCAAAAATAGATTCCAGAACTATCCTCGATAGTCAAGGAGCCGATCAGTTAATTGGTCGTGGAGATATGCTATTTACACAAGGGAACGATCTTGTTCGAATTCAGTGTGCATTTGTGGATACTCCAGAAGTAGATAAAGTCACCGAATTTATTGGTTCTCAAAAAGCTTATGCAGATGCTTATATCCTCCCTGCATATGAAGATACGGAGAGTGGCACAGGACTTGATATAGATGTAAGCGAGCGAGATAAACTGTTCCGGGAAGCCGCTGAAGTTATAGTGATTTCACAACAAGGTTCAGCTTCTTTACTGCAACGAAAATTGAAGTTAGGATACAACCGTGCGGGAAGAATAATAGATCAATTAGAAGCCGCCGGAATTGTAGGCCCTTTTGAAGGAAGTAAAGCCCGTCAGGTTTTGGTGACAGATCTCGTCTCATTAGACCAATTATTAAACGATTGAGACACAAAATTAAAAAACTAAAAATGAAAAATTTAAGTATTGTAATGATTGCCTTATTTAGCGTTTTCGCTATGAATGCACAGGAATCTGCAAAAGCAAAGAAATTATTAAGTGAGGTATCTTCAAAGGTAAAAGGATATGATAATATGGTGATCGACTTTAAATACTCCTTAGAAAATACAGCAGAGAGTGTAAGTCAGGAAACACGCGGGGATGTAAGTATTAATGGTGATAAGTACGTATTGAATTTAATGGGGACCACCCAATTATTCGATGGAAAGAAAATTTATACCATTATTCCGGAAGATCAAGAGATTAATATTTCTAATTATGTTGCCGAAGATGATAACAGCATTACTCCCTCTAAAATGTTCTCATTTTACGAAGAAGGATACACTTATAAATGGGATCTTTCTCAGGATGTAAAAGGGAGACAAATCCAATACATAAAGTTGACCCCAAAGGACAGCAATGCAGATGTTAAGAATATTTTATTAGGGATAGATAGTCAAACTAAGCATATTTATAACTTAATTCAAACTCAGGATAACGGAACGAAAATCACTATTACAGTTAAGAGTTTCAAAACCAATTAGCCTTTAGCAAAAAACTTATTCAGTTTTAACGAAGGACGATATAAAGATTTTTATATCAACCGATTAGATTAAATTGAAAATACTAGACCGGTACATATTAGTAAGTTATTTAAAAACATTTTTAGTTGTTTTTATCATCTTGATGTTCATTTTTGTACTTCAAACAATTTGGCTGTACATAGGTGAACTGGCCGGAAAAGATATAGATGCAGGAATTATTTTAAAATTCCTGGTTTATTTTTCCCCAAAACTAGTGCCGCTGGTTCTTCCACTTACCATTTTGCTTACTTCCATCATGACTTTTGGAAGTTTTGCCGAAAATTATGAGTTTGCAGCCATGAAATCTGCTGGGATCTCTCTTCAACGGGCAATGCGAAGTCTTACTGTATTCATAATATTTATAAGTTTTGTTGCATTTTTCTTTTCGAACAATGTGATTCCCGCGGCTGAATTTAAATCTATTAACCTTAGAAAAAATATTGCCCAGCTTAAGCCAGCAATGGCAATATCTGAAGGTGTTTTTAATGATGTTGGAGATTTTAATATTAAGGTAGATGAAAAAACCGGTGAAAATGATCAGCTTTTAGACAATGTTATAATACATCAAAAATCTTCCAGAGGTGGGAATCTTACCGTTATAAAAGCTGAAAATGGAGAGTTAGTAGGGAGCACCAACTCTGAAGTACTTTCTTTAATACTTAAGGATGGGAATTACTATGATGAAATTCCTCAAAAAGATCCATCTAAAAGAAATAATAAGCCTTTTGCAAAGAGTTATTTTAAGGAATATATAATTAATATAGATCTATCTAATTTTAATAATGTAGATCTGGACGATGAGAATTACCGAAATTCTCAGAATATGCTGAAGGCAGGAGAACTCTCCCAAAGTATCGATTCATTCTCTACTTCCTATAATCAAGAAATGAACAAGTTTGCAGAGGTTATGTATACCCGTACCGGAGCTACTTATTTTGCTGCAAATTATAAGGCGAAAGATTCTGTTTCTGTTTTCGACGAGTCTATTCTAGAATTATATAACAACAAAAATGCATTGCAAATTGTAGATCTTTCTCTTGGAAGTGTAAACGCTGCACTTTCTAATGTGACCATTAAAAAGCAGGAATTTAAGAATAGTGCAAAGCAACTTAATAAATTTGAGATTGCCCTCCATGAAAAATATGTTTTAGGGTTTGCGTGTATTATTTTATTTTTTGTTGGTGCCCCATTAGGAGCCATTATTAGAAAAGGTGGAATGGGACTACCAATGGTAATTGCTATTTTAATATTTCTTACCTATCACTTCATAGGGATTTTCGCCAAAAACAGTGCTGAAGATGGAAGTATGAGTCCGTTTCTGGCCTCTTGGTTATCCACTTTAATCATGTTGCCATTGGGAGTGTTTTTTACCTATAGAGCAACCACAGACCAAGGTTTATTAGCCTTCGGGAATTTCATGTCTCCAATTTACAAGCTTATTAAAAAACTCTTCAGGAGTAAGACGGAAACTAAATAGATTAAATATCTTTGCAGCTAGAATAAGAAACTAGTATTATGCCGCAAGCAATCAAAAATAAACAACAATTAAAATTACATTCAATCCAGGAGGCCATCGATGATATCAGGGCTGGAAAGATCATTATTGTTGTAGATGATATAGACAGAGAGAATGAAGGAGATTTTGTTGCCGCCGCGGAAGCCGTTACCCCAGAGATGGTCAATTTTATGGCCACTCATGGCCGAGGACTGATTTGTGCCCCTATTACAGAAGAGCATTGTAATGAATTGAAGTTGGGAATGATGGTTGGAAATAATACCGACCCTCTGGAAACTGCCTTTACCATCTCTGTAGATCTAAAAGGAAACGGAGTTACTACCGGAATTTCCGCAGCAGATAGAGCAAAAACCATTAAAGCATTAATAGATCCTAATACAAAACCAGCAGACCTTAGTAGACCAGGCCACGTTTTCCCTTTGAAGGCTAAAGAAGGTGGTGTATTAAGAAGAACAGGGCATACCGAGGCTGCAATAGATTTTGCGAGATTAGCAGGATTCCAGCCTGCAGGAGTGATCGTAGAGATCATGAATGAAGATGGAACCATGGCCAGATTACCTCAGCTTATTGAGGTTGCCAATAAATTCGATCTTAAACTGGTTTCTATAGAAGATCTGATAGCTTATAGAATGCAACATGATTCCTTGATCGAGAAAAAAGAGGATTTTGATATTCAAACCCGTTTTGGAACTTTTAGATTAAGAGCCTACAAACAAACTACCAATAATCAAGTTCATCTTGCCCTTACTAAAGGAGTTTGGAAAACCAATGAAGAGATCTTGGTACGTGTAAACTCCACACTTATTAATAACGATATTCTAGGAACCCTTACCAATAATGCCGATAAGAAATTGGACGATATGTTCAAGGCAGTAAATGATGAAGGTCGTGGAGCTATTGTTTTTATAAATCCTGCAAACCAATCTCTTAATTTATTAAGTCGACTTTCAGAATTGAAGGTGCGTCAAAAAACCGGGGAAGTAAAAGCACCACCAATTAAGATGGATTATAAGGATTTTGGAATAGGAGCCCAAATCTTACACGATCTGGAGATTCATAAAATTAGATTGTTATCTAACTCACAACAAACCAAACGTGTTGGAATGATAGGTTACGGATTAGAGATTATGGAATATGTAACTTATTAATCGGTTTATTCCAATTCGATAATTACATCTGAAATTGGTCTTCGCACCTTTTTAAATTCAGAAAACATATCATCTTTTGCCCTAAATCCAACAGGAAGAACCAATACCGATTTCAGGTTTAATTTGTCTAGTCCAAGGATCTCATCGTACTTTTCAGGCTCGAAACCTTCCATTGGGCAAGCATCTATAGTTTCTGTAGCAGCTACGGTAAGCAACGTTCCCATTGCTAAAAATGCCTGATTTGTAGCCCAGGAGACTATCTCATCGATGTGTTTATTTTTAAAATCTTCTATTAGGAAATCTTTAAAAGGAGACAGGATCTCATTAGGAGTAGCTCGTATTTTTTGAACGTATTTAAAATAATTTTCTATGAATTCTTTATCGATCTCCCTCTCTATGCATAGCACTAAAACATGGCTGGCAGATGCAACTTGTTGCTGATTCATGGAACATGCTACTAATTTCCCTTGAAGTTCTTTATTATGAACGATCACCATTTTAATTGGTTGAAGCCCGTAAGAAGTTGCCGTTAAATTAAAAGCGTGCTTTAAAATCTCTATTTTATCTTCCGGAAGAATTCTATTTTCATCAAACTTTTTAGTGGCATACCTCCACTTTAAGGCTTCAATATTATTCATTACTTCTATTCTAATTAAGAATGCAAATTTAAGCATAAGTATTTGCAAGACGAAACAACTCCCCTAGTTATTAAATTCAAGCAAAAGATGAATAGACCAATGCGAGTCTAACAACGTAATAAATACTACTTTTGTTTAGGTCCCGTTATTAACAAAACCACGATTTAATATAAATGAGCATACTGAAGAGAATTTTAATTTTGTTCCTAATTTTCCTGGGAGGGGTTATTGCTATAATCTGGGGAGTTAGCAGCTTTATTCAAGAGAGTACAGTTGATGATATTTATACTGATATTTCAGATCTCCCAATATCCAATACGGTTATAGTTTTAGGAGCGAGTGTACATTCCGACGGAAAACTATCACCCATCTTACGAGATCGTGTAGATACCGCCATAAGGATCTTCAGGTCGGGAAAAGCCAAACAATTTCTTTTAAGCGGAGATAATCGACGGAATGATTACGATGAGGTACATGCAATGAAGAATTACTTGATAGAAAGAGATGTTCCGGAAAATTTAATTTTCACAGATCCTGCAGGAATAGATTCTTACGACAGCATGTATAGATCTAATTTTATTTATGAAGTGCCTAATGCCATTGTAGTAACCCAAAACTTTCACCTACCACGAGTTATGTTCATCGCAAATAGTTTGGGATTAGACTACATTGGAATTCCAGCGATAGCAAAACATTACGATACAGAGAGCAGCTTAATAAGAAGGGAAAAATTAGCAAATCTAAAGGCTGTATGGGAGATACTTATAAATCAAACTCCAAAAGATATGGGTGTAAAAAAACCTGTTAGTCAGAATTAACCAGTCTTATTCCTTTTTCCTTAAACTTAAAGTAAAGAACCTTTATTGGAATTATTTTACAGAATTCATTGCTAGGAGCCGTTCTTTTTCTTCCTTTTCTCTAAAATCACGTATATTTTTTTCATCCGCATTATAAGCAGCTTTATACTTTTCTAAGGTCTTTAGTTCCGAGTCTAAGATCTCATTAGATTTATTATTTGCTGCCAACTGCAACCATGGGGCGGGAGAATTATAATCATATTCTCCATAAACCATAAAAGGAGTTCCATTTTTATGGATATACTTTCCATTAGAAGTTAATTCCCATTGCTGTGCCCAATCGTAAATATATTTAGCATCAGCCATATCTAACCTAACACAGGCATGACTTGCTGGATAACCTGGTAATTCGTATTGATGCACTCCAACACCTTCAAAATTCATAAAATTGAAATAGAACGGCAATATCCATGCATCGTCAACAGTGCTAACTTTTTCTCGGGCTTTGTAATTTCCATAATGCAATCCATTTGGGGTAGGAGTAGATTTTTTCCCGGAACTTACAGGTCCCCATTTAATTAGTTTCCCATTTTCATATAATGCAATTCCTTGAACTCGTTGAGAGATCAACACCGTTTTTGGTATATCCCTGAGTAATTCCAGATTCTTAGGGAAAGGAGCATAGTTAAATATATCATCAAATAAAGTATCTGGAACCACCAAATTCTTTCCTGCTCTAACCCGTCTAAGCTCAATTCTATTCAATGCATAGATCACTTTTTGTTGAGCTTCGGAATATCTATTTTTAAAGCTATCCAATTCAACCGAAGTGTTTAAAGAATCAATTTTATAGTGGATTACCATGGGAGGTTCCACTTTTTTTACAGGAATCTCAACTATACTATCTTGTTGTTCATCCTTTATAGATTCATTTTCCGATTCCTTAGATTTATTATCATCACAGGAAATAATACCTAAGACGATACTTAAAATAAAAACAGTTACTACTGTAGGTGTTTTAAACAGGGTTTTCATATTCATTTGGGCAAATTCAATTTACTTAGAATTATTAAACAAATTTCGCAGTATCAAGTTTAAAAGTCATAATCTTTTTATATACTTTAACAAAAACTGAACCTTAATTAATAATAAATTAATATTTGTATGCTCGCAATTTGTAAGTAGCAACCCTCCAAGTCATTAACAAATTTTAAATATTTACAATATTTATTTAAAATAATTCTACAAATATTTTCTAAGTCAATAATTAACTCTATATTTGCTCAAATTAAATTTATATATAATGAATAGAGGTACCGTAAAATTCTTTAACGACACTAAAGGATTTGGATTTATCACAGACGAAGAGTCAAACAAAGAATATTTTGTACATGCAAATGGTCTAGTTGATGAAATAAGAGAAAACGACGAAGTTACGTTTGATCTTGAAGAAGGAAGAAAAGGATTAAATGCAGTAAATGTAAAACAAGCTTAGGCTTCGTTTATAGTATACTATACTTTGAAAATTTTAAAGCTTTGCACGATGTGCAAAGCTTTTTTTTTGT